>JAWWBT010000138.1:0-5754 GCA_033720815.1 Gammaproteobacteria bacterium
ATGGGCGACACCGGACCGTGCGGTCCCTGCACCGAAATATTCTATGACCACGGTGAGGATGTTGCCGGCGGTCCTCCGGGTTCGCCGGATGAAGACGGCGACCGCTACATCGAGATCTGGAACATCGTCTTCATGCAGTTCGAGCGTGATGCCGATGGCAACATGCATGACCTGCCGAACCCGTCGATCGACACCGGCATGGGCCTGGAGCGTATCGCCGCGGTGCTGCAGGGCGTGCACTCGAATTACGACATCGACCTGTTCCAGAACCTCATCAAGGCCGCCGCGAACGCGACAGGCTGCAATGACCTCGGAAACAATTCGCTGAAGGTGATCGCCGATCACATCCGCGCCTGTTCCTTCCTGATCGTAGATGGCGTGCTGCCGTCGAACGAAGGCCGCGGTTACGTGCTCCGCCGCATCATCCGCCGGGCCATTCGCCACGGTTACCAGCTCGGCCAGGACAGGCCTTTCTTCCATACGCTGGTTGACGCGCTGGACGCGGAGATGGGCGAGGCCTACCCGGAACTGCACAAGCAGGTATCGCAGGTGAAGCAGGCCCTGCTACAGGAAGAAAAGCGCTTTGCCGAAACCCTCGAGCAGGGCATGAAGATTCTCGACGAGGCCATTGCCGATCTTTCAGGCAAGGAAATTCCCGGCGATGTCGTCTTCAAGCTTTACGACACTTACGGATTCCCGGCCGACCTCACCGCGGATATCGCGCGCGAACGCGATTTGGCGATCGACGAGGAAGGTTTTGCGCGCGCGATGCAGAAGCAGCGCGAACGGGCACGGCAGGCCTCGAAATTCGGTGTGGATTACGGCAAGGACATCAAGGTTGATACGAAGACGGAATTTTCCGGTTACGACCGTCTCGCCGATGACGCCAGGGTTGTCGCATTGTTCCGCGGCAACGAATCGGTGAAACAGCTGGCGGATGGCGAAGAAGGTGCGGTCGTACTTGATCGCACGCCGTTCTATGCCGAGTCCGGTGGCCAGGTCGGCGATCGTGGTGTGCTCGAATCGGGCAGCCTGCGTTTTGATGTGGCCGACACGCAGAAACGCGGCGCTGCACATGTTCATTTCGGCAAGCTGTCCGGCGGCGCGTTGAGCGTTGGCGAAACGGTGAAGGCCGAGGTCAGCATGGAATTGCGTGCGCCGACCATGTTGAACCATTCCGCGACACACCTGTTGCACGCGGCCCTTCGCCACGTGCTCGGTGCGCATGTCACGCAGAAAGGTTCGCTGGTCGAGCCGGAGCGGCTGCGCTTCGACTTCTCGCATAACCAGCCGCTCACCCATGACGAGCTTGTCGAGATCGAAGACCTCGTCAATCGCGAAATCCGCCGCAACGTCGCTGCCGAAGTGAAGGTGATGCCGTACGACGACGCCATCAAGGCGGGTGCAATGGCACTGTTCGGCGAGAAGTATGGCGACGAAGTGCGCGTACTGAAGTTTGGCGAATTCTCGGTCGAGCTTTGTGGTGGTACTCATGTGTCGCGCACGGGCGACATCGGTTATTTCCGCATTACCGGCGAGTCGGGCATTGCCTCCGGCGTGCGTCGCATCGAGGCGGTCACCGGGCAACGCGCGCTTGAAGTGGTTCGCGGCCAGGATGAATCGCTGGAGCGTATTGCTTCCGCGGTGAGGGCCGGGCGCGATGATATCGAGGGTCGCGTGCAGCAGCTCGTTGACCGTGCCCGCAAGCTGGAAAAGGAAATCGACAAATTGCGTGGCCAGCTGGCTTCAGGGCAAGGCAGCGACCTCACCGAGAAGGCGGTCGACGTCAATGGCCTGAAGGTCGTGGCGGCGAGACTGGATGGCGCCGATGCCAAGGCATTGCGCGAAGCAGTCGACCAGTTGAAGAACAAGCTCGGCAAGGCGGCCGTGGTCCTGGGAGCTGCAGGAGATGACGGCAAGGTCCAGATAGCTGCCGGCGTCACCAAGGCCGAAACGAAGAGCCTGAAAGCAGGTGACCTTGTGAACCATGTTGCCGGCCAGGTCGGTGGCAAGGGCGGTGGCAGGCCGGACATGGCAATGGCCGGTGGCTCCGAGCCGGATAATCTCGACGCGGCGCTTGCCAGCGTCGCCGACTGGGTGCGCGAGCAGACCGGCTGAGGCCGGCTGCTCACGATTGCCGGGCCGGTCACGGATGGCATTGCTGGTCCAGAAATTCGGCGGAACCTCGGTTGGTGACCTGGACCGGATCGACGGCGTTGCCGCTCGAGTAGCGGCCACCGTCCGTGCGGGCCACGAAGTCATCGTCGTGGTTTCGGCCATGGCCGGCGAAACGGACCGCCTGCTGAACCTCGCCCTGGCGGCCAGCCCTCACGGCCGTCCCAACCCCCGCGAACTTGACGTCATCCTTTCCACAGGCGAAGCCGTTACCACGGCGCTCCTCGCCATGTCGCTCGAGAGTCACGGCATCACCGCCAGTTCCTGGTCCGGCCGCCAGGCCGGAATACGCACCGACAATCGGCACGCCCGTGCCCGCATCAGCGCCGTGGATCCCGCCGCCCTGCTTGCCGAGGCCGGAAAGGGACGGGTGCCGGTCGTGGCAGGTTTCCAGGGCGAAACGGAAGACGGTCATGTCACGACGCTCGGCCGTGGTGGCAGCGATACGACGGCCGTTGCGCTGGCGGCTGCCACGGGCGCCGACGAGTGCCAGATATTTACCGATGTGGATGGTGTGTACACAGCCGATCCGCGCGTGGTGCCGGAAGCACGCCGACTGGATCGTATCGGCTTCGAGGAAATGCTCGAAATGGCCGGGCAGGGTAGCAAGGTGCTGCAGATCCGCTCGGTGGAATTCGCTCGCAAGCATGGAGTCCGGCTACGCGTCCTGTCGACTTTCGAAAAGGGCGAAGGCACGCTGGTCGCGGAAATCGAGGAATCAGCAATGGAAGAAGCGCATATCACCGGTATTGCCTGCAGCCGCAATGAGGCCTTGTTGCGGATCGGCGGCCTTCCCGATGGCCCGGATATTGCCAGTCGTGTTGTCGGGCCGCTGGCGAAGGCGGATGTTCCGCTGGATATGATCTTTCACAATGTGGCGCGCGACGGGACGATAGACTTTACTGTAACCATGGGCCGAGACGACTACGAAGTAGCTCGTGAGCGCCTGGCCCAGGCATTCCCCGCGCAGGCCGCGGGGATCAGCGGAAACCGGCGTGTGGCAAAGGTTTCCCTAATAGGCGTGGGGGTAAAATCTCATGCTAGTATCGCGGCTCGGCTTTTCGAGGCTCTGGCGCAAGCAGGTATCAACATCCTGTTGAGTTCCACTACCCAGGTGCGGATTTCCGTCCTGGTGGACGAGTCAGACGCTGACAATGCCGTTCGTGCATTGCACAACCAGTTTGAACTGCACCACCCGTAAAGCAGGGAGTGTGGCAGGCGTCGGGAGACGCCACAGAAGGATCGACCCAAGAAAAACAATGACGACTCGACGTCGCGGCAAAAGGCCATGAGAGGCCAAGGTGATTGAGAACAAGGAATCCATTAGGAGGATGCCATGCTGATTCTTACAAGGCGAGTTGGCGAGACCGTGATGATCGGTGACAACGTGACCGTTACGGTACTCGGTGTAAAAGGTAACCAGGTGCGCCTCGGTGTGAACGCGCCGAAGGATGTCGCGGTTCATCGCGAAGAAATCTACGAACGCATCAAGCAGGAAACCGGCGGCGGCGACGAGGCTTCGTCCTGACGAGCCCTTGTCCTTGCCCGGACGCCCCGGTAGAATTGCGCCTTCGTTTGCGGCGGCGTAGTCCGGCGTAGCGGTAACGGAGAAGTGGCCGAGCGGTCGAAGGCGCTCCCCTGCTAAGGGAGTAAGGGGTTTATAGCCCCTTCGAGGGTTCGAATCCCTCCTTCTCCGCCAGAATTGACCTGGCGTCGGTTCGAGTGGTGATTTATCTCCCACCAAGGCTCGACCATCCACCGCAAGGTGGGTATAATGCCGCGCCTTCGCTGGTGAAAACCGGCAACAAGTTGCAACGCGCCCGTAGCTCAGCTGGATAGAGCGTCTGGCTACGAACCAGAAGGTCGGAGGTTCGACTCCTTCCGGGCGCGCCATACAAGAAAAGCCCCTCGAGAAATCGAGGGGCTTTTTCTTTTCCAGCTTGTCGAATATGGAGTCGAACCTCCGGATCGTTGTCCGGCCGTCGGTTCGCCCCTTGCTACGCTTCGGGAGCCGGCCCTCGCCCGGTAGGCCTCGGGCGTTCGCCCGGGTCCGAGCAGTGCTCGGACAAATCCCGGGCTCACCCTTCCGGGCGCGCCATACAAGAAAAGCCCCTCGAGAAATCGAGGGGCTTTTTCTTTGTCGCGGAATTCTTCAGTTTCCGAACTTGTCGAGCGGTACCTTCATGTAGCGGATGCCGTTCGCTTCGGCCGGCGGTAACTGTCCGGCGCGGATATTCACCTGGACTGAGGGATAGAGCAGTTTCGGCGCGCCCAGGGTCGCGTCGCGCTCTTCGCGCATGCGGCGGAATTCTTCGAGCGACTTGCCACCACCAACATGCTTGTTGTTGGCTCGTTCCTCTCCGACGGTCGTGACATTCCGGTGTTCGCGTCCACCCGGCGCGTAGTCATGGCACATGAACAGGCGTGTTTCGTCCGGCAGCCTGAAGAGCTTCTGGATCGAGTCGTACAGCACTGCGGCATCGCCACCGGGGAAGTCGCAGCGGGCCGTGCCCATGTCCGGCATGAAGATCGAATCCCCGACGAAACCTGCATCCCCGATGAGATAGGTCAGGCTGTCGCTGGTGTGTCCCGGCGTGGCGATCACCTCGATTTCTAGATTGCCCAGTGGCAGCCGGTCGCCTTCATCCAGGAGCCTGTCGAATTGCGAGCCATTGGTCGCGAACTCGTCACCCAGGTTGAAGATCCTGCTGAATGTCTCCTGCACGCGGGTGATGCCGCGCCCGATAGCCAGGTCCGCTTCCGGGAAGGATTCCTTGAAGAATGGAGCCGCGCTGAGATGGTCGGCGTGCGCGTGTGTCTCGAGAATCCACCGGAGGGTCAGGCCCTGGTCGTGGATGAATGCCAATTGCCTTCCCGCGAAGCCGGTTGCCGTCGCGCCCGCGGCTGCATCGTAATCCAGCACAGGGTCGATCAACGCGGCAATCCGCGTGGCGGGGTCCCAGGCAACATAGGAATAGGTCGAGGTGTCCTCGTGGAAGAAACTCTCGATAGTGGGGCGCCGTTCGCTCATGAAATCCTCCAGCGTTCGAAACACGATCTGCCGCTATTATATTAGAGATTTGTAAATTAGCAAACCATGAAATATACTCTGGGCAACTGGAGGATTTCGCGATGACAGAAATGCCACATTCCCCGCAGCCCAGCGACATGGACCCGCGCGAGATGGCTGAACACGCTCACGATGCCGCCCAGCTGCTGAAGGCGCTGGCCAACGAGAACCGTCTCCTGATCCTCTGCAAGCTTGCAGAGGGTGAAAAATCGGTAGGGCAGTTGAACGAGCAGCTCGACCTGAGCCAGTCGGCCTTGTCGCAACACCTGTCGGTCCTGCGCCGGGATGGACTGGTAAGCACCCGGCGCGAGGCACAGACTATTTACTATTCGCTGAGGAATGGCCCGGCGATGAACGTGATCAATACGCTGCACGGCATTTACTGCTGCACGGAAGGGGATTCCTGATGCTGCTGGCCCTGCTTGGCGCAATCCTTATTGGTCTCAGCCTCGGCCTCCTTGGATCAGGCGGCTCGATCCTGACCGTGCCGGTACTGGTCTACCTGCTGG
>JAWWBT010000139.1:0-5617 GCA_033720815.1 Gammaproteobacteria bacterium
AACGATGGAATGAGTACCGATGACATCGGCAGCGTGTACATCACTGACGTCGAACACGGCGGCGTGATGGTCCACCAGCCGGACGGCAAGCTGCTCACACTAGTCAGCTCGGACGATATTCGCTGGGCCGATGCATTGAGTTTCGGCCCCGATGGCTGGCTCTACATCGCCGACTCCGCCATTCCGCAGATGATGCTGCAGCCTCGCGAGGATATTCGCGAAGCTGCACCGTACACGATCTGGAAACTGAAGCTGCCGGTGAACCCGCCAGCAGGGCAATAAGAAAGCCCCGCGTCGGCGGGGCTTCTCTTCACGTTGGATTCAGGTTTCCTGGCGGGCGAACATCGCGATGCGCCCGGCAATCTCCTCGGGCGAATCTTCCATCAGGAAATGCTTGCCTCGCACCGCATGCCAGTGCGGCAGGCGCAAGGCATCACAAATCGGTCCTGCATACTTCTCCGGCTTCAGTGCCGGGTCGTCTACGCCCCAGATGACCTGTGCGGGGAAATTCCTGTTCTTCAGCATGGCGACCGTGCGTTCCTCGAATTCCTCGGTCAGCTCGTAACCGCGCATGATGCGCAGGAACGCTCGGCCACCATCACCGCGGAACAGCAGCTCACGGTAGGCATTGATCTCGTTGCGCGTCGGCGCATCCATCACGCCCATCAGTCGCATCATCGGTGCCCACAACGGCGTGCGCATGCCCTGCAACCACGCCCAGGCAAGACCTAGCACCGCGAACGGCTTCATCGGCCAGGGTCGATGAAACTTCGCGACCCTGACCAGGGTATTGAGCAGGGTGAGCGACCGGACGCGCTCGGGCGCGAGCGATTGCATGCGACGCACGGCCTCGAAGCCGATCGGACCACCGATGTCATGCACGACGAGATGGAAACGTT
Source organism: Gammaproteobacteria bacterium (assembly GCA_033720815.1). Lineage (GTDB taxonomy): Bacteria > Pseudomonadota > Gammaproteobacteria > Natronospirales > JAJUFS01 > JAWWBS01. The sequence continues at coordinate 900 of JAWWBT010000139.1, forward strand.
CGATACCGGCGGCGTCGAGCGCCTGGATCAGCCACTTCGCCAGGCCCGTCCAGGAGTAATCGAAGTGCCGTGGCCGGTCGGCCAGCCCGAGACCCGGGAAATCCAGCGTAACGCCCTCAAGCCCCTGCATTGCCAGTACCGGCAGCATCTTGCGATAGATGAAACCCGATGAAGGCACGCCATGCAGGCAGACGACCGGCTCGGCGTTGCCGCCCGGGCCTTCACGCCATATCCGGGTGCTTGCAGCCGGCACCTGGAGCGGCTGGCTGCGTGCTTCCCATTCCGCTATGAGGTGCTCGACGGACATCCTCTCAGCCGATGAACCCGAAACCGACCAGCACCAGGTAACCACCGGCGAGCAAGCCGATCAACCCACCGCCGATATACCAGGACGGCTGGTTGAACGCCCCGATCAGTCGCGCGAAGGCGCGGTCGGGCATGAACAGGTAGGCCGTGCTTTCGATGATGGCCATCCAGCCGACGGCAGTAATGATGGCCGCAGCAAGGCTGGACCAGTCGTTATGCAGGATCACCAGGAAGAGGCCGGCGGTGAGTTCGATGATCGACATCAGCATGCGCAGTGCACGCGCCTGCACGAATTCTTCCAGCACCTTCTCGTAATAGCGACGCCGAATGATGAATGAAAGGCTGGTGATGATCAGCAACAGGCCAAGTACTTTCGATAGCAGCAGTGTCAGTTCCATTTCGACATCCTCCCGGGCCAGGAGCCCTGTTCCATTGTTCAGTTATCTGCATTCCTGAATGCATCAAGGTGAAATTCTGCAGCTTCGGTGACCTCGCGTGAACCGGCAATGACGGGTTCGGGTGGTTCGGCACCTGCCAGTACCTCGAGCACTGCACGCACACCCAGCGACAACGATTCAAGGTGATAGCCACCTTCCAGCACCATAGCCAGGCGGCCTTCGCAATGTCGATCGGCAATATCCTGGACCACACCCGTGAGCGCCGCGAAACCGTCGTAGCTCATGTTCATGATGAGATCGAGCCGGTGCGGATCGAATCCCGCCGATACCAGCACGAGATCGGGCTTGAACCAGTCGGCGGCCGGCACGAGTATTTCGCGGAAGGCGCGCAGCATCTCCATGTCACCGACACTGCCGGGCAAGGGCACATTAACGGTCGTACCTTCACCGAGGCCCGCACCGACTTCCTCCAGTGCACCGGAACCGGGATAGAACGGCGGTGCGCGATGCGTATCGAAGAACATCACGTCGGGGTCGGCCCAGAAGATTTCCTGCGTGCCGTTGCCGTGATGCGCGTCCCAGTCAATGATCAGTACCCGCTCGATACCGAGCTGCTGCTGCGCATGCGCGGCCGCGACGGCGACATTGTTGAACATGCAGAATCCGCGGGCGCGGACCGGCTCGGCGTGATGCCCTGGCGGGCGCACAAGGGCAAAAGCGGATTTCGACTTTCCCTCGACCACGGCCTCGACCGCAGCGATGGCACAGCCTGCCGCCACCTCGGCAGCCTCGACACTGCCCGATGAAACGGCAGTGGTATCGATATCCAGCCACGCGTTCTTGCCGCGCAACTTGTAGATATCATCAAGGTAGGACGCCGTATGTACGCGACCGAGCTGGTCCGCTGTTGCAGCGAAGCCCGGTTCAAGGCGCACACCGGTTACCGGTTCCGCCTCAAGCAGCTCCATTACCGAAGTAAGCCGACCGGGGTGTTCGGGGTAGGACCAGTTGACGTTCAGGCCTTCAAGGATTTCGCGGACGCGTCGGTCCAGCCGGCCTGGCAGGAATGCCTCGTTCACATCGGGACGGTGCGCGAGCATGCGCTCGTCGTAATACAGAATGACATCGCGGTCGCCGATCATGTGCCCTCCCCTTCGGGCCGCGGTGCGGCCCTGTACTTCAAGGCTAGCGCCACGAGGGTCGCCCAGCTACCGCAAAATCGGCTTTTTTACCGATTTGCTGTAAGAAAACTCCTGCACGCACAACCAAGGATAGTGACAATGCAGAAAATGGCTCACCGGATAACACAATGAAACAGGCGGAAGAACTTTTCCTGCGGCTGGTTCGTGAAAATGATGCGCGCCTGCGGCGCCTTTGCCGGATTTACGCACCCGATATCGAGCGCCGCCGCGATCTCTACCAGGACATCCTTGTCCAGGTGTGGCGAAGCCTCGATAGCTATCGCGGCGACGCGAGTGCTGCGACATGGCTTTACCGAATCGCGCTGAACACGGCAATGGCAGCACGGCGAACGGAGACGTCACGCCCCGAACTCGTGCATGACGACGAGCTTGCAACCTTGAATTCCGGCCATACCGCTGCCGCGAGCATGGAGGCCGAGAACGAAGAGAACCTGGAGAACCTGTACCGCGCAATCAATCGCTTGCCGGATACCGAAAAGGCATTACTGCTCTTGCACCTGGAAGACACGTCGTATCGCGACATGGCCAGGGTGATGGGCATTTCCGAAAACAATGTCGGTGTGAAACTGCACCGCGCACGCCAGCGAATCGCCAAAGAGCTGGAGGATGGAAACCATGAAATGGGATGAACTCAAATCGACATTCCAGGCCAGCACGCCTGATGTGAGCACTACCGGCGAAGAAGTCGGCGAACGCCAGGAACAGCTCCTTTCGAAGGTGAAGCACGATGCGCAGCGATTCGAACGCCGCATCCGCCGCCGGGACATGATCGAGTCGGTCACCGCGATCGCATTATTCGTCGTATTCGGAATGATGCTGCCTAACGCCGGCTGGCTCGCGCGCTCGGGCCTTCTAATCATCATGGCTTCCTGCGTCTTCACGATCTGGCGACTGTATCGTGCTCGTAATGACCGAGAGGACCTGGCAAGTGACTCCGTCGCGGAGCACCTGCAGCGCGATATTCGTCGCGTCGACACGCAGGTTCGGCTCCTGCGAAATGTGCTGTGGTGGTACCTGCTGCCGCCCGGCATCGGCCTCGCATTGCTCACCTTCGGCATCGACGGCCTGACGCTACCGGCCTTCATCTACATCGGTTTCGTCGTGCTCCTGTATGCCTGGGTTCATCACATTAACCAGCAGGCCGTGCGCCGGGAGCTGCTGCCACGACGTGAAGCCCTGCAGCAGCAGCTCGACGAACTCGTCGCCAATGGCGACACAGACCCGGAATGACAAGCAAGAGGAGGAATCAATGAAGACATTACTCACAAGTATTGCAATGCTACTGGCCGCAACGGCCCAGGCTGCCAGTATTGAAGATGGCCGCAGGCTCACCGACGCCTTCTACGCCGGTGACACGGCCACGATCTGGCAGGAATTCGATGCGCGCATGCAACAGACCATGGGGAGCGAAGCGCAACTCGAGCAGTTCCGCACGCAGATCGAAACGCAACTTGGCGAGGAAAGCCGCATCATTGACGAGCAAATGGTTGCGCAGCAGGGCTATACCGTCTACCTGCGCGAAGTGAACTATGCGCGCGGCGGTGATACCGTTTTCATCGTGCAGTGGGCCTTCGATGCCGAAGGCAAGGTCGCCGGCTTTGCCATCCGTCCGAAGCAGCAGTCTGTCTCGGAAGCCACGCTGAATAACGAGCGCATCGACTACGAAACGCAGGCGGAACTCCGCCTGCCCTTCGAAGGTGAGTGGTTCGTCTTCTGGGGAGGCACTTCCCTGGAAGACAATTACCACGCACGCTCGCGCGACCAGCGTTATGCCCATGACTTCCTGGTGATGCACGAGAATCGCAGCCATGTTGGCGATGGCTCACGCAATGCCGACTACCATTGCTGGGGAAAGGCAATACTTGCGCCTGCTGGCGGCAAGGTGATTCATGCCGAAGACGGGCTGCCGGATATGGAACCGGGCAAGATGGACCCGCAGAACCCGCCCGGCAACCATGTCGTCATCGATCACGGTAATTCGGAATATTCCTTCCTCGCCCACCTGCAGCAAGGCAGCGTGACCGTAGCCCCGGGTGATACGGTGCAGGCCGGCGATCGCGTTGGTGCCTGCGGCAACAGTGGCAATACGTCCGAACCTCACCTGCACTACCACCTGCAGGACTCGCCGGAATTCGGCAAGGGTCGAGGCCTGCCGGCACGCTTCAACGACTACCGCGCGGACGGCGAGCGTATCGCACGCGGCATCCCGGTAAAGGGCCAGCAGATTAGCGTACGGTAATCAGTCGCTGCGCAGCGAGGCGATATCGATCACGAAGCGGTATTTCACATCACCCTTCTTCATGCGCTCGTAGGCCTCGTTGATGTTCGCAATATCGAGCATCTCGATATCCGGGGCGATGCCATGCTCGGCACAGAAATCCAGCACTTCCTGGGTTTCCGGCATGCCACCAATCAGCGAACCCGCGAGCACGCGGCGGCGACCGATCAGCCCGCCGATATGCAGTGGCTCCTTCAACGGCTCGATCAGGCCGACCATGCACATGGTACCGTCGTACTTCAGGCAGTTCACATACGGGTTGAGATCGTGCGGTACCGGCACGGTGTTGAGGATGAAATCCAGCGACTCGCGCGCCTTCTTCATCTGCTCCTTGTCGGTGGAAACGACAACACGATGCGCGCCCTGCGACTTCGCCTCTGCGACCTTGGATTCGCTGCGCGTGAACAGGGTGACTTCAGCACCCATTGCACTCGCAAACTTCACGCCCATGTGGCCGAGACCACCCATGCCGACGACGCCGACCTTGTCACCCTTCCTGATGCCGAAGTGACGCAACGGTGAAAACGTCGTGAT
>JAWWBT010000140.1:0-5616 GCA_033720815.1 Gammaproteobacteria bacterium
GAGTAGATGAAACGCTCACGGGTGTTGTGGTTGTAGTCGAGCAAGGCCGCCGTATCGGAAAATGAACCCGGAGGCTCGGAGAAATCTGCCAGGATCTCGTCGTTGTACTCGGTCGTCGAGCGCAGGACTTCCGCCTTCAACCGATCGCTGGGCGTGAACCGCCACTGCCCGTCCACACCGACAACCTCGTTGCGGTAACCATTACCGGAACGCTCGGTGGCAATGCCACCGACAAGGGCGTCAGTGCCGATATCGTAGCGATAACGTGCGGCAGCATTACGGCTTTCGAATTCGTAGGATTCGAAGTCGCTTCCCTGGCTCCCCGGGACTATGAGGTTGGTCAACTGGTCATCGGGGAGGACTGCACCGAACCCATGGTTGCCTTCCTTGCCGGTCACCTTCGCTCCCCAGTCCGGATCTGCAATATTCCGGGTGTGAACGATGTTGAACTCTTCCTCGAAGAGATCCTGTCCCTCGAGGAAGAATGGCCGGCGTTCATTGAAGAAGAGCGCGAACTGGTTGTTCACGGCCAACTGCGCATTGTCGGCTTCCACCTGCGAGAAATCCGGGTTGAGGGTAGCGTTGGCAATGACGTTGGGCGTGATACCCCAGCGCATGTCCAGGCCCGGCTCGACGTCCACGTCACCCTCGCGCCATGGATCACCGAGGCCATCGCGCTCATCACTGCGCGCCACCGTCACCGTCGGGTTGAGCTCGAAATTCGAACCCGGGTCCGCACCCGCAAAGCCACGGTACTTGGGGATCTTGCAGAGATAGCAGTTGCGATCACGGTCCATGGTCTGCCAGCGGAACTGGCGACGTTCGCCACGCGGCCAGATGCGAACCAGGTCGATACCCCATACCTGGGAATCCTCGCTGAATTCGAAGCGCAGGGAATGCATCGGGATCGCCATCTCCACTTCGAAGCCATCGCTGGTGAGCCGGCCTGCCGAATCCCAGATCGCATTGAAAGAGGCGTCCTGGCTGCCATTGACGTCATCGAAGAACAGGTCACCCTGCACGCCGAGCGGGTTGGCAAAGAACTGGAAGGCGCGGCGTTCGTCATTGAAGGTATCGATCACGATACCAACCTGGTCATCCTGGAACATGCGATCGCGATCCGAGAGGCGTGCGCGAATGAGCTCCGGGCGTGGATCCTTCGCCTCGAAGGCCACGTAAAGCGTTTCCTGCGAATACATCAACAGCGCGGTGGTCGGGACCCGCGCCGGAATGTTTTCGGCCGGCGTGGTCTCGTAGCGCAGTTCGACATGCAAGGCGCCCTGCCATTCAGCGGGGTCAATGCGGCCATCGATGATTACGTCAGATGAAACGCGCGGAACATCGCGCATCGGAATGTCGGGATTTGCGCCGAACGCCGGCGAAATTGCAAAAATAATGCCCCAGAAGGACGCTGTAGCGGTCTTCTTCACGTGATGTCCTATCGATTGGTGGTTTTTCGGGTCCGCGATTCGATGCCGCAGCCCGTTTTGTGGCTCGCCTGTTTGATGGACTCCGGCCCCAATGGTTCCCCTCGATTCCGGTTCGTAAGGGAATCGCGGAAACGGTAGAATAAGCGGCCTCCTGAACCCCTTAACCGCACGGAATTCCTATGAAAGTCAGCATCACGAATGTTCATCTCGACCTCGGCGCGGGTCGCCGTGGTACAGACATGGGCCCCTCGGCCATGCACGTTGCCGGCCTGGTGTCAGCCATCGAAAAGATCGGCCACGAGGTGGTCGGTCATTCCAGCGTCGGCCAGATCGCGATGGAGGCCAAGGAAGTGGGCGACCCGTCAGCACGCTTCCTCCCGATCATTCACGAGGTTTGCGCCGAATTGGCAGATCTCGTCGAAAAGGACATGGACAACGGCTATTTCCCGCTCGCGCTGGGCGGTGACCATGCCCAGGCGATGGGCACGATTGCCGGCCTCGCCCGCCACCTGAAGAAGCAGGACAAGGATCTCGGAGTCTTCTGGGTAGACGCCCACGCCGACATGAACACGCCGGAAACCAGCCCGTCGGGCAACATCCATGGCATGCCGCTGGCCCACTGCCTGGGCTGGGGCAAGGACGTGCTGAAGGATCTCGCCGGCTTCTCGCCGATGATCAAGCCCGAACATGTTGTGGTCTTTGGTGTGCGTGATATCGACCAGACCGAGAAGGACATGGTCGAGAAGGCCGGCATCCGCGCCTATTCCATGAGCGAAATTGATGAGCGCGGCATGAACGTCTGCCTGAAGGAAGCCATGGAGATCGTCTCGCAGGCGTCCGGCGGCGTGCACCTTTCCTACGACCTCGATGGTTCGGATCCGTCCTGCGCGCCGGGTACCGGCACGCCGGTCCCGGGCGGCCTGAACCTGCGTGAATCGCACCTGATCTGCGAGACGCTGGCACGGAGCGGCAAGCTGCGCAGCATGGAGCTGGTCGAGCTGAACCCTACGCTGGACACGGAGAACAAGACCGCGAAATTCGCCATCTGGCTGATCCAGTCGGCGCTGGGACGCACGATTCTCTGAAGCCACGAAGACTGCACTGCATGAAAAAGCCCGGCAATTGCCGGGCTTTTTCATGCCTGCCTCCCGCGTAACCGGGAAACCAGGCAAAAAAGAAGGGGCCGAAAGGCCCCTTCATAATGCACGCGTTGAATGTTTCCGATCAGAAGTAGACGGAAACGCTCGCGGAGCAGGTGCTGGTGCCGGCTTCGCACACCTCGATGGTGTAGCTGCCCTTGCCCTTGTTGCTCGTGCTCAGCGTCCACGCGCCATCGTTGGCAGTCGTGGTGACCGAACCGTTGACGGTGATGTCAACGTTCGAGCTGGTGGCACCGCTCCAGGTGACGTCGATGTGATGACGACCCTTCACCTTGTAGCCGAACGCATCGGCAGTCAGGTTGCCGCCCGGATCGCCACCACCATCGGTGACGGAAACGGTCTGGCTGCTGGTATCGGTCGCACCGGCGTCGTCGGTCACGGTCAGGGTCACGGTGTAGTCACCGGCCGCAGCAAAGCTGTGGCTGGCGGTGGAACCCGTGGCCGTGTTGCCGTCACCGAAGTCCCAGGCGTAGCTGACGATGGAACCGTCGCTGTCGCTGGAACCGGTACCGTCGAAGTTGCAGGACAGGTCCGTGCAGTTGTCGGTGAAGGACGCGGTCGGCGCCTGGTTCACCGGATCACCACCGCCACAGCCATTGGCCGAGAGGTAGTCGACCGCGGCACGGGCCTGCACGAGGCCGTAACCGTAGGCGTTGTCGCGACCAGCAGAACCGAGGTCTTCGGCAGTGGCGTTCATCGCGTTACGGATCTCGTCGTTGGAGCAGGCCGTGTGGTTCGACCAGATCAGTGCAGCAACACCGGAAACGTGCGGCGTGGCCATCGACGTGCCGTCGAAGTTGGCGTAGTTGCCCGCGCCAATGAAGACATCGGCGTTCAGGCCGGTCTTGTTCGACAGCTCGGCACCCTGCGTGTCGGAGACACCCAGCGACGGGATGGTGGTACGGGTGTTACCCAGCGTACCGCTCAGCGCGCCCGATTCGTTGTTGTAGATCACTGCAGCAACACCGCCGCCGTTTTCACAGGCCAGGACCTTGTCGGCAAAGCTGATGGAACCACGCTGGATCAGGCAGACCTGGCCACCGCCGCCCGGGCAGGTGGAGTCGCCGATGCCGCAATCAACCAGCGGGCCTGAGCCGGAACCTTCCGGCGAGCCTTCCATCGGGATACCCGAATAGCTGCTGCCATCCACGGTCACGGAAGCTTCCGAACCGGTGCCCATCGGCACGGTGGACTTCACGCCAACGCCCGGGCCGGAAATCTCGACCTGGTCGTTCTGCTGCGAGAAGGACGCAACCTGCTTGGCGGAATCCACGGCGGCAACCGACATCACGGAATCGTAGGATGCCGGGTAGCTCTTCTGCGTGTTGCCGTCGTTACCGGCGGCTGCAATGGAGAGCACACCACGCGCATTGGCGTCGGCGAAGTACTGGTCTTCCGCACCGCTCGGCGAACCACCACCCAGCGACATGCTGATGATGTTGGCACCGGCAGTTTCACATTCCATTGCGGCGTCGATCAGCGAGGACGAGTACGCCCAGCCGTTCGCATCAAAGACCTTGATGATGTGCAGGTTGACGTTTTCGTCACGCATCACGCCGACAACGCCGAGACCGTTATCAACGGCGGCAATCGTACCGGCGACATGGGTGCCGTGGCTGTTCTGGTCTTCGTACCAGTTGCCCGAACCCGAATCGTTGGTGCCGTTGACGTTGTTGGTCGGCAGGTCTTCATGGCCCAGGTCGTAACCCGAGTCGATGATGCAGAGGTTGCGGTTGGCTGATGCCGGCTGCAGCGCGAGATCGTCGGCCTGCACCATGGCAATGCCGTACGGCTGCGTCTGCGACATCAGGAAGCGCTTCGCGTCTTCTTCAACGTAACGCACGTTCGGGTTGTTCATCAGGCCCTTGAGTGCCTGCTCCGGAACGGAGACCGTGAACGCGTTGAGGTTGTCGAAGCTGTAGTGGAAGTCGCTGCCGGCACCGCGCAGTGTCTTCTGCACGGAGGCCTTCTGGTCGGCCTTGAAGCCGACGAAGACGCGGACCTTTTCGGAAGGCGCGGCAATTGCCGTGGACGAAAGAGTGAAAGCGAGCGCAAAAACGCCCGTAAGAGCCTTGGCGGCCTTGGTAATAGTCACAGGATTTCCCCCCATAGAGAAACTGTCGTGAATCAGTTTTTAGCGTGCTGGGGCAGATCCCTTGCCGTCTTTTTATGCTTGTTCGTCATTCCCCCCGGAACAACGAGCACTGGAAACTACCGGTCGCGGCGCGCGTATGCAAGTCACGCTGGGACGGGATTCCGTCATTTCGCGTGGCGCAAGGCCGCAAACGCGCATGGCTATGCGGTTCTGCGCAGATGAATTTTTTCAAAAAAAAACGGGGAGCCGAAGCTCCCCGAGTCATGCACGCATTTTTGTGTACTGCGATATTACTTCTTGGGACCGCCGCCCTTGCCGGGCTTGCCGCCACCACCGGTATCACCACCGCCACCCGTGCCACCGCCACAACCATTGGTTGCGAGGTAGTCGTAGGCAGCGCGGGCCTGCACCAGGCCATAGCCGAAGGCGTTGTCGCGACCGGCATCGCCGAGATCGATCGCCGTGGCATTCAGCGCACCGCGAATATCGGCAGCCGAGCAGTTGCTGAAGTGGTTCCAGACCAGGCCGGCAATGCCAGAGACATGCGGCGTGGCCATCGACGTACCGTTGAAGTAGGCGTAGTTGCCGGTACCGATGAAGACATTGGCGCTGTTGCCGACTTCACCGAGCAGCGTGGCGCCATCGGTGTCAGAGACGCCGATCGACGGGATGGAGGTTACGGTCTCGCCCAGCGTGCCGGAAAGAGCACCGGCCTCGTTGTTGTAGATCACCGCGCCTACACCACCGCCGGCTTCACAGTTCAGGACCTTGTCGGCAAAGGAGATGTTGCCACGCTGGATCAGGCAGACATTGCCCGCCGCACCGGCGCAGGCACTTTCACCAAGTCCACAGTCGACCAGCGTGCCGGTCACGTCACCCGCCGGCGAACCTTCCATGGCCAGGCCACCATAGGTCACACCGGAAACGCTGA
>JAWWBT010000141.1:0-5537 GCA_033720815.1 Gammaproteobacteria bacterium
CGTGGATGAGCAGAATGGCCATCAAGGGCAGGCCGAAGAACAGGAATCCCTGCAGCGCGACGAGTCGGAAGGCGCGCAGCGAGATCTGCTGCTGGCCGGTGATGAACATCCAGGCCATCAACAGCGATGCAGCGATGGCAAAGCGGATCCCGACCGAAAGCACGGGAGGGGTGCCATTGGTCTGCAGCTTGATTCCGTACCAGGTGGTGCTCCAGATCAGCACCACGGCAAGGAACAGCAGCGGTATCTTGAAGCGCTTTGCAAAGGTTGAGATCACGGTTTTCATGGCCGCGGATAATACGCCAAAGCCTGCGGTTTCGCCTGAACTACTTCATACGGGTTATGCCGGCGTCAGTAATTGCTTACAGGTGCTTGATTAAAGACAGTTTTTTACAAATTTCCACTAGCTTCCTGCGCTCGTTTTCCTAGACTTTGGCTGAGGAGTGCTTGAGCACGGTTTTTGGCTGCAGGGACGCCGGTCGAATCCGTGCATGGCGCCGGTCGATAACAAGGTAATCAGTGACCGGCTTGAATTGGGGGCAGGGTAATGCTGCTGACCTATCTGTTCGATACCCGCGACAAGGATGTGGTCTTTGACCGCATTTCGCCGCGCGAGTATTACACGAACGTCCCGCTGCAGGTTCACCACCACGCTGATGGCGAGGTGGACTGGGGCCGAGCGTGTCCGGAATCGCTTGACCTTTCATTGAATATTCTCAACTGGTGGATTCCTCCAGCAGTTGATGAGCGCCTGCCCATGTTTCTCGATGAAGGCGTTGTTTCGCGCACGGCCTGGGAGCTACACCAGGACTTCATGGTCGAATTTCTGATTCGTATTCCGTATGAAGGTGGTTGCCTGCCAGTCAAGCGCTCGCATCACTGGATTATCGACAAGATCATGTGAGGAAGCTGTAATGCTGATCCAGGTACCCGTCGAAAGATTGCAGAAGGGCATGTATGTGCAGGAGCTTGACCGCCCCTGGACAGAAACCGATTTCGAGTTCCAGGGTTTCTCGCTTGATAGCGATGAAGTGATCGAGAAACTCCAGGAGGCCTGCAAGTTCGTTTTTGTCAATGACATGCGCTCCAACCTGGACCGGCAAGGATTGGAGGTACTGGACAGGCTGACACACGGCAGTGGCGAGACCCACCGCAAGCTCAGCCGCGCCAGCGAGATCGAAGAATGGCACGGCAGCGAACACTTCGAGGAAAGCATGAAGCGCCTTCGGAAGCTGATGGATCGAATCGAGAAACCGATTCGCGAGCTATTCGAAGAGGTGACCGAGAGACACCAGGTCCAACGGTCGAAGATTACCCGCCTGTCGATTGAAATCTACCGGGCCCTGGAAGGTAATCCGAAACTCGGTCAATGGGTCGCCGCCCTGCAGGATCCTCACGGTACACTTGCCAATCACAGCCAGAACGTGGCTATTCTTGCTGTTGCCTTTGCGCGACACCTTGGGTACCCGGAACAACGCGTTACATTGATCGGAGAGGGTGCGCTGTTGCACGACGTCGGCCTCGTACGCGTGCCCCGGTTCGTGTTGCAGAAGCCGAAAGCACTGACCATGCAGGAGTACAGGCTGGTACAACTGCACCCAACCTATGCCAAGAACTGTATCGGTGGTTACGCGCATATTCCCGATGAAATCATCGAGATCATCGAACTGCATCATTATCGCTGCGACGGTAGTGGTTATCCGCAGACGCATGAAAAACGCGTCAAGGATCATGTGTTCGTCGTTGCAATCTGTGACATGTATGAATGCATGACATCCAACCGCGCCTATCGCGCGCCGATGTCACCTGAAGAGGCGCTGGTCGAAATCGACCGGATGAGTGGCAAGAGCCTTCCCGACCACCTGGTCCAGGCGTTCATCAATTTCCTGGGCATCTACCCGCGGGGCAATATCGTCACGCTGGAGAATGGTGCGATCGGGGTCGTGGTGGCAAGCTCACCGGACCATCGCACGCGCCCGGTGATCCGGCTCCTGCGTCCACCGAAGGGTGCAGAGGGCTCGTTGAAGGCCCGGTCGGACTACTTCGTTGACCTCTCGCAGTTCAATGTTGGAAGACCGCAACATGCCGGCTGGAAGATCACCGGCACCATGCATCCGTCACGACTCGGTTTCGACTTGCGTGAAGTGCTCAAGGCGTCGTGATCACACTTCGTAGCGATACCCGGCACCGTACACCGAGTGTATGAACTCGGTTTCAGGATCGAGTTCACGAAGTTTCCGCCGCAATTTCTTGATGTGTGAGTCCATTGTCCGGTCGCTTACCACCCGCCCGTCTTCGTAGGCTGATGCAATCAGTCGGTCACGTGACAGTATCTTGCCGTTTGCTTCACGCAGCGCCTGCAAAAGGCGGAATTCGACAGTCGTGACTTCGATTTCCCGATCCTGCCATTTCACCAGCAAGCGATCCCTGTCGAGCCGCAGGCCATCTTCGTCGGCAGGGCCGGGACCCGTGATACGACGCAATATCGCCTGCACCCGCGCGACAACCTCGCGCGGACTGAAGGGCTTGCAGACGTAGTCATCGGCGCCAACTTCAAGACCGAGAAGCCGGTCTACTTCCTCGACCCTTGCGGTAAGCATCAACACCGGTGTCGATGCGATTGCATCGTCCCGGCTGCGAAGCTCGCGGCAGATCTCGATGCCATCCTTGCCCGGGAGCATGAGATCGAGGACGACTAGTGCAGGCGAGTGCTCGGCGATCACATCAAGCGCGGCTGCACCGTCACCGACAATATGCGTTTCGAAACCGGCATTGCCCAGGTAATCCGCGACCAGTCGCGCGATCTTCGGTTCGTCCTCGACGATTACTATGCTTTCCCTGTTCGGTTTCTCGTTCATTCTTCGCTTCCTCCATGCAGGGGCAGGGCGATGCAGATACGCAGGCCACCGAGGGGCGAGGCCTCAACGTCGATGCGACCTGAATGTGCCTTGACGATGTTTGCAACGATGGCGAGGCCGAGTCCGGCACCGCCATGCTCGCGGTTTCGGGAAGCCTCGACGCGGTAAAGCCTCTCGAATAGCCGATTGCGATCTGCTTCGCTTACGCCCGGGGCCGAATCTTCGATGCACAGGCGGTAATCATCCCCGCTGCGGTTGCCCGTGATGCGCACGGTTCCCGGGGCATCGGTATAGCGCAGGGAATTCTCGAGCAGGTTGGTCAGTAGCTGTGTGAGGCGGTCCGGGTCGAATTCACCTTCGGCATCCAGGGCATCGATGCGCGTATCCAGCTGCAGGCCCTTGGCCTCGAAACGCGGTCGCAGGCGATCAGCGAGACTGGCCGCGAGTTCGCCCGGTTCAAGGAGTTCCTTGCGGTAGTTCAACGCGCCGATATCCGACAGCGACAACTCGTAGAGATCATTGACCAGTTTCGCGAGATGATCAGTCTCCGCGGCGAGCGATTCGAGCGATTCGGCATCCGCTTGTCGTACTCCATCACGAAGTGCTTCGACCTCGCCCCTGAGCACCGTGAGGGGGGTTCGCAATTCGTGGGAGATGTCGGCGATCCAGCGACGTCGCGCGCGTTCATTTTCGGCCAGTGCATGTCCGAGAGCATCGAGATGGCGGGCGAGTGCACCGAGTTCGTCGCGGCGCTGGATACCGCTGCGAACCAGGTATTCACCATGGGCGAGTCGTTGCCCCTGGTCGACGATCTTCCGAATGGGCTTCGCAATCATCGTTCGTGCAACCAGCCAGGCGAAGAAACTGGTCACGATGAATAGCAGCGCGCCGATGAGGTACAGGGACTTGCGCTGTTCCTGCTTGAAAGCGAGATCGATCTCTCGCGTCAATCGTTCCGGTCGTCCGACCTTCAGCACGCCAATCCGGCGATCATCCACTTCCAGCGTGTAATCAGTGCTCGGGCTGTCGAGCACGGCGGTATTTCCTGCTACGACGCGGCCGTCGCTATCCAGTACAAGGACCCGTCCTGCGATCTGGAGAAGTTCGGGGGGCGTGCCACGACGAAATGCGGTCCTTGCCTCGGCCAGTGCTTCCCGTTGCCGTTCAACGCGTTCGCGCTGCCCGGCGCGCCAGCTCCAGTTGTTGAAGAGCTGCAGCAATGCGCGGCGATCGGCACGCAGGAAGGCCCAGCTTCCCTGCGCAGCATAGGCATCCTCGATCGTATCGGCGAGGAGCCGGCTCATCGTCGCTTCTGCACTGGAAACGTATTGCAGGAAACCGCGGTCGAACGTCCACTGGACGGCAAAGGCCATCGTTATGATGACCACCATCAGCAAGGCGGAAAGTGCCAGTGTGAGTTTCTGCCAGATTCTCATGGGGGGCGGTGTGCTCCCGTGAATGTCGGCTCATCTTAACAGGCACCGGGCCCTCCACCGCAGTCGGGCGATGTTTTCAATTTCTTTGCATGATGCTTGCACCAAATCCGGCCTCAACTTCACCACACTATCGGTCAGGCAATAACACTCACTCGATCGGAGGTCACTCCATGAAGAAGAGCCGACTGAAGCAGAACATCCTTGCGACCACCATGCTCGCCCTGGCTGGTGGGCTCGTCGCGGTGCCGGCGCAAGCCGATGGCAATGAGCGGAGTCCGCGTGCCAAGGCTGCGCAGGAGGCCCGTGCCGAGCGTGCGCAACAGATGGCCGACAAGCTGGGCCTGACAGAGCAGCAGCGCGAGGAAGTGCAGGCCATCATGGCGGACTCCCGCCAGCGGGCGGCGGAGATCCAGAAGGAGATGATGGAAGAGCGCCGCGAAGCACGGCAGCAGATGATGTCGCTGCGGGAAGAAACGCGGAACCGCATGGATGAAATCCTCAACGCCGAGCAGCGCGAGAAGCTCGAGGAAATGCGCCAGGCTGCAATCGAGAAACGCAAGGCGATGCGTGAAGAGCGTGGCGGGCCTCGCCGCCGCTGAAGAACCACGGGATAGTCGCATCAAGAAAAAAGCCCCGCAATAGCGGGGCTTTCCTGTTTCGGGCCTGGCTCCTGGCGTGCTCAGTAAAGACCGAAGGGATTGATCCAGACGTCGGATTCCTCGATGAGCTCATGGTTGCCGTCCTGTAGCTCCAGGCCGGGGTTCCGCATGCGATCCCAGTCGAAACCCGGGTACAGCGACTCGAGCGCTCGACGGTCTTCCTCCGCCGCATTGCGGATCCGGTATTCAGGTGCGACCACATCGCGCCAGAGGAAAAACTCGCTGTCATGCAGGGGGACGAATTCGTGTTCGCCGAGGTAGACCACATCGCCCGCCTGGAGGTCGACCCGTTCGGTCAGTTGTCCGCGCTGGCCAAAGGTATAAGTCGTGAAGGTGTTGGTAATGTCCACGGCCTGCCGGGCAATGAAATAGCTTCCAGGTTCGACGTAGCGGATGAAGTAGGCCTTTTCACGACCTTCGATGACGACATCTGCCGGAAAGCCACCACTCACGGGCGCGGAGGAACTTTCCACACGGAAGCGGTATGCCTGCTTTCCTGTCGGACAGAACATGTCGACCGAATAGGTATCAAACCCGTCGAGTGTCACGGGCTTGGAAATGCTTCCGACCACAAGAGCCTTGTC
>JAWWBT010000142.1:0-5537 GCA_033720815.1 Gammaproteobacteria bacterium
GATTGTGCGGATGACGGTAATAGAGAACCTCGCCGCGATCGGTATCTTCCATCGCGGTAGCCGTCGATCGCTTCACGACAAGGTCCATGCCGCAGATCGGGCAGTTGCCAGGCTCGTCGCTGGTCACATCCGGGTGCATCGGGCACACGTAGGTCGGGTCGAGATGTTTCTCGGCATGCTCTCGCGTTGTTTCCTGTGAACTGGCCTTCGCGCTGACCTGTGAGCTGGCCTGCGCCGGATCACCGGAGTTTTCACCAGGTTGGCTCACAAGATATCCGGCCGCCATCGCAACGAGCAGCAGGCCAATCACGAGCAGTGAAACAGTTTTCATTTTCCGGGCGCTCATCGTTCATGCCCTCCGAGGTAATTGATATCCGCGCGCAGCTGGTCGCGGCGCGTGACGAGTTCGATGCGACGCAGCTCGATGTCGAGCTGGTCCAGCCAGGCTTCGACGAGTTCGTCGAGCGTGGCGCGATCATTGGCATAGGCACGCTCGGTGGTAGCTACCACCTCTCGTGCGGTTGGCAGGAGTTTTTCATCGTGCAGCGCAAGCTGGCGCTCGATATCGGCGTGCCGTGACCAGGCTTCTGCAAGGCGCGCTTCCAGCTCGCGGACGAGATCGATGCGCCCGAAAGTGGCCGCTCGCGTACGGCGCTCGGCCGCACTCACCGCGCTGCGCTTGGCATCGCGATTGAACAGCGGGACGCTCATCGAGACCATTGCCGAGGCGAAATCCGGTCGGTCGGCACCGGCCATGTCGACGCCATCGCGACGCCCGTAGCTGAAATCGAGCATCCAGCTCGGGCCGAACTGCTCGCGGGCGATCCCTTCACCGGATTCACCCGCAGCGATGCGTGCGTCCTGCGCCTGCACCAGCGGGTGGTACTCCACGCCATTGAACGTGGCGACGCGTTCTGCGGGTTCGGGCAGCTTCACGGGCTGGAATGTCCCGCGCGCGGCATCACCCAGCAGGCGGGCCAGCATTTCGACCGATGCGGAAAGCTGTTCCTCGGCCTGCCACTCGCGATCCTGCAGGCGATCCAGCTTCAGTCGTGCAGAGAGATAGTCGGCCTGCTGGCCGCTGCCGGTTGCGTAGCGCGTCTCGCGTGCATCGAGCAAGGGTTGAACATCGGCGCGGAATCGCTGGACGAGATCAAGCCGTTGTTCCGCGGCCTGGCGCACCAGCAACAACTGGCGCAGCTGGCGACGCAAGCGCGCCTCGCGATCCACTGCCATCCGCTCGCGGGCCTGCGACTGCCATTCACCCTGCTCCTCGCGAAAGTCCAGCGTGTCGCCGGGCGGGAACATCTGGCGCACACCGAGCACGACCTGGGTCATCGGCTCCTGGTCCAGGGCGAAGGTATCGGTCGGCAGGTTCATCGCACCGAGGCGGATTTCCGGGTCCGGCAATGCCGATTGCGCCTGCGCCGCTTCGCGCTCGGCGCCCGATTCCTCGAGCAGGCGACTGCGTTCGGCGTCACGCTCGATGGCAATGCGCTCGGCTTCCGCGAGGCTCAGGGCCTCATCGGGCGATGCGGTGGCTGCCAGTGGAATGGCGAGCAGGCAGATTGTGATGCCCATGAAGGGCCGTGAAATGAACATGGTGACACTCCTTGCAAACGATCAGCCCGGCACCGCTAGAGGTGCGAGCAGGAAACACGCTTACAGGGAGTAGGCTATTCCTGGAAGGAACAGAAAAGGATATGACGATCGCGCCCGTTGGCTACGGGTGGACCATTCGCCATCGTGGGCACGACGGCGGGATTCAGTCGCGGGGCAGGTTCGCCGGCGGCCGACGGCGCGATGGCCGCGAATTTCAGGTCATCGGAACTGCTCGGCAGGATCGCTGCGGGCAGGTCGCATTCCGCAAGGTCATCGGCACAGGCCATCTCGATTGCCACGCTGTCGCAGTGCGGGCAATCGTGCGACATCGCCATGGAACCCATGTCGGCATGCGCGTCCATGCCAACCATTGGGCCATCCGCCGGGCCATGCTCCAGGCAGGCAGCAACTGCCACCGACAGCCACGACGAAACCACCAGCAGCGCGAGCGCGCCACCGAGAATCCGTCGAGTTGTCCGTAATGCTGCGAGCATGATGAAATCCCTTGCAGATCAGGGCCCTAAAGAAGGCCATTAGCGTAGCTCTGTGCCCCCGAAAGCGCAATAGCCGGCCTGCGCTATGGACTCGGACGCAGCTATCGCCGAAACTACGCGGCTTCACGCAACAGGCTGGTCCCGTCGAAGAACAAGGGACCGCAGGATATAGAGGAATATTTCGATGGACACGCTGCACCAATCGGAGCTTTCCAGTGTCGAACTCGTTCACCGTGGCAAGGTTCGCGATGTGTACCGTATCGACGCCGACCGCCTGCTGGTGGTCGCCACCGACCGGCTGTCCGCCTTCGACGTGATCCTGCCCGACCCGATTCCGGGCAAGGGCCGCATCCTCACCGAAATCTCGAATTTCTGGTTCCGCCGCACCGGCGACATCGTCCCAAACCACCTGCTCGACACCCCGCTGGCCGAAGTGCTGACGCCGGACGAGGTGAAGCAGGTCGAAGGCCGCGCCGTGGTGGTGAAGAGCCTGAAGCCGCTGCCGGTGGAGGCGATCGTGCGCGGCTACATCATTGGTTCCGGCTGGAAGGAGTACCAGAAGGAAGGCTCGGTCTGCGGCATCGAACTGCCGAAGGGCCTGCGCCAGGCCGACCGCCTTCCGAAACCGGTGTTCACGCCGTCGACCAAGGCGCAAGTCGGTGACCACGACGAAAACATTTCCTTCCAGAAGGTGGTGAAGCTGATTGGCGAGGAACTCGCCAACAAGGTCCGCGATGTCAGCATCGACCTGTACACCTACGCTGCCCACCATGCCCGCGAGCGCGGCATCATCATTGCCGACACGAAATTCGAGTTCGGTCTCGATGACGAAGGCACGCTGTTCCTGATCGACGAAGCACTCACACCGGATTCCTCGCGCTTCTGGCCGGCCGACACCTACGAACCGGGCATGTCGCCGCCGAGCTTCGACAAGCAGTTCGTGCGCGATTACCTGGAAACGCTGGACTGGGACAAGACGGCACCTGGCCCGGAGCTGCCGAAAGAGATCATCGACAAGACGGCCGAGAAATATGCCGAGGCCGCCGAGCGGCTGATGCGGGATTATGACGACGAGAACGAGCAGTGAGCGTCGGCTAACGTCGTGAAACAGGAAAGGCGCCGCAAGGCGCCTTTCTTTTTGCCTTATTGTCCAGCCCAGCGCCTGATGTGCTCGTGAATCTCCCGCACGCCTTCGGTGAGTGCTGCAGGCCCCGGCTGCAGGATGATCGGCGACTTGATCTCGAAGAGCTGCTCGTCGCGTACGGCGGGGATGACATCGAAACCTTCACGCGCCTTCACCTTTTCCGGGCGGAATTTCTTGCCGCACCACGAACCGAAGATGATGTCCGGTTTTGCGGCAATGACTTCATCACCGTTTTCATGGATCCGGTTCTTGGCAAGTGATTCGCGCGAGCGCGCCTTGCAGATATCCTCACCACCGGCAATCTCGACCAGCTCGCTGACCCAGCGGATGCCGGAGATCATCGGCTCGTCCCATTCCTCGAAATACACTTTCGGACGGCGCGGCAGCTTCGACGCGGATTCGCGGATGTCATCAAGGCCGCGTTCCAGCTCGTCGGCCAGCGCCTGTGCCTTCTGCTCGCAACCGATCATGCCGCCCAGCATGCGAATCATCTGCAGGATTTCCTCGACCGAGCGGTGGTTGAAGACATGCACGTTCACACCGTTGCGTACCAGCTCGGCCGCGATATCGGCCTGCAGGTCCGAGAACGCGAGCACCAGGTCGGGATCGAGGTCGAGGATCTTGCCGATCTTCGCCGAGGTAAAAGCCGATACCTTCGGCTTTTCCTTGCGGGCGCGCGGCGGCCGCACGGTGAAGCCGGAAATGCCGACAATGCGCCAGTCTTCCTCGAGCAGGTACAGGGTCTCGGTGGTTTCTTCGGTAAGACAGACGATTCTTTCGGGATAACGGGACATGGGAACCTGTTAGCATCACGTGATGGAAAACGGCAACGTTAACACGGGCGAACCCGAAGCCGCCGCGCGCGGTAGCCACCCCTATGACGCGCTGAAGCCGGAGGTCGTGCTCGATGCCGTTGATTCGCTCGGGCTGGTTACCGATGGGCGCCTCCTGCCGCTGAACAGCTACGAGAACCGTGTCTACCAGGTCGGCATCGAGGAAGCCGAACCCATCATTGCGAAATTCTACCGGCCGGAGCGCTGGACGAATGCGCAGATCCTGGAGGAACACGAGTTTGCGCTGGAACTTGCAGCCAGCGAGATCCCGATGGTCCCACCGCTGGAACGCGACGGCGAAACGCTCTTCGAATTCCAGGATTTCCGCTTCGCGATCTTCCCGCGCCGCGGTGGCCATGCCCCGGAACTGGACAATGACGACCACCTCGAATGGCTGGGACGATTCCTCGCCCGGATCCACGCGGTCGGCAGCGCGCGGCCCTTCGACAATCGCCCGGTACTGACAGATACGTCGGTCGCACGTGACAGCCTTGCCTTCCTGCGCGACGGCGGCTGGCTACCGGATTACCTTGCCGAAAACTTCGTGGATGCCTGCGAGCGGATCCTCGAACGTTGCGATACCGCACTGACACAATCCCGAGCGAAGCTGATCCGCCTGCACGGCGACTGCCACCCGGGCAATATCCTCTGGCGCGACGGCCCGCACTTCGTCGATCTTGACGACTGCCTCACCGGCCCGGCGATCCAGGACCTCTGGATGCTGCTTTCCGGCGAACGCCTCGAGCGCGAGCAGCAGCTGTGGACGCTGCTGGACGGCTACGAGGAATTCCACGATTTCGACCCGGCGGAAATCCAGCTGATCGAACCGTTGCGCGGCCTGCGCATGATCAATTTCATTGCCTGGCTGGCGCGACGCTGGGACGACCCTGCGTTTCCGCCGGCATTTCCGTGGTTCAACAGCGTGAAATACTGGGAAGAACAGCTGAACAACCTGCGCGAGCAGGTCGATGCGCTGGACGAGCCCAGCCTGCGCCGTCACCCCTACGACCCGACGCCGTAATCCGCCCCGACCCGGCCCCGAAATTCGTCTCGCAAAGCCCTTGCAAAGCCGGAAATAAATGCCATTATTCGCGCGCTGCGCGACGTCGCGCAGCCTCGCCCGGTTAGGGCCCGAGGGTTACCCAGGGTGGCAACAATTCGCCCCGCAACGCTTGCCGATCTCGATGCGCTACTGGCGCTGGAACGGGACTGCTTTGCCTCTGACCGGCTCTCCCGCCGCAGCTTCCGCCACATGCTTACCCAGGCGCACGCCGACCTGCTGGTGCATGCCAATGACTCGCTCCTCGGTTACGCACTACTGCTGCATCATCGTGGCACGCAGTTGGGACGACTGTATTCCATTGCCGTTCATCCCGCTGCACGCGGCCAGGGAACCGGCCGTGCACTGCTGCGCGCCGTTGAAGCAATCGCCATCGAACGCGGCTGCAGTTCCATTCGCCTGGA
>JAWWBT010000143.1:0-5448 GCA_033720815.1 Gammaproteobacteria bacterium
GCTGCGCGTGAACAGGGTGACTTCAGCACCCATTGCACTCGCAAACTTCACGCCCATGTGGCCGAGACCACCCATGCCGACGACGCCGACCTTGTCACCCTTCCTGATGCCGAAGTGACGCAACGGTGAAAACGTCGTGATGCCGGCGCAGAGAATCGGTGCAGCAGCGGCAGGGTCGAGTTTATCCGGCACGTTGACCACGAAACGATCGCTGACGACAACGCGCTCCGAATAGCCACCGAAAGTGATTGATCCATCATGACGGTCTTCGCCGTTGTAGGTGCTCACGAAGCCTTCCATGCAGAACTGTTCCAGGCCTTTTTCGCAGGGCTCGCACTGGCGGCAGGAATCCACCATGCAGCCAACGCCAACGCGATCGCCTTCCTTGAAGTCCTTCACCTTGCTGCCCACTGCCGTGACCTTGCCGATGATCTCGTGACCGGGCACCACGGGATATTTCGTCACGCCCCAGTCGTTCTCGGCAAAGTGGATATCGGTATGGCAGACACCGCAATACTCGATCTCGATGGCGACATCGTCATCGCGCAGTTCGCGGCGCTCCAGTTCAAAGGGGCCTAGCGGGGAATCCGCGGATTGTGCGGCGTAGGCATTCGTCGTCATGTGGTTCTCCTTTCAGGGGATGGGAGAGCGATTCATGCTACGCCGCGTGGTAGCGGATTTCAGTGCAGATCCCGCATATCACGGAATTTCCGATACATCGCTGCATGACATGGATCAAGCCACCCGCAATTGGTGCAGGCATGCGGTAGAAGGCCATGCTCATTAGGCCTAGGCTGGGTGAACTGCAAGGAAAAAGGCCGCGACGTGAAGCACGTTCCACACTGGTTACACGACATCCACGCTCTCGCACAGCGCCTGCTTGGCGATGTCGGGAGCGTCTTCTGGATATCGCTGGCCATCATTGCAGGCTTTGTCACGGTTGCCGCGATCAATCCACAAGGTGTTGAACTGGCCGCGCAGCGAGTGCTCGATGTCACCGCACTCAATATCGGCTGGCTTTACCTGGTCGCCACCAGTGGGTTCGTCCTGTTCGTATTCTTCCTCGCCTTTTCCCGTTTCGGCAGCGTGCGCCTGGGTCCGCCCGACGAGCCTCCGGAATTCAGTTTCGAAAGCTGGCTGGCGATGATCTTCTCCGGCGGCATGGGCGTCGGCCTGGTCTTCTGGGGCGTGGCCGAACCGATGATGCACTTCAACCAGCCACCGCTCGGTATCGGCGAACCCCGCACGGCAGAAGCCGCACAGCTCGGCATGCGCTATGCCTTCTTTCACTGGGGCTTTCACCAATGGGCGAATTTCGCGGTGGTGGGCCTCGCCATTGCCTACGTGCGCTTCCGCCATAACAGCTACGGCCTCATCAGCGAAACCTTCCGTCCGCTGCTGGGCGAGCGTGTCGATCGTGGCTGGGGCAAGGCCATCGACATCCTTGCCGTGGTCTCGACCATTTTCGGTGTCGCCACCACGCTTGGCCTCGGTGCCTTGCAGGTAAACAGCGGCCTCGCCACGATGAACTTCCTGCCGTATTCCGCGGGTTCGCAATTCCTCATCATGGGCGTGCTTGCGGTGTTCTTCATCATCTCGGCAATGACGCCGCTGAACCGCGGCATCCAGTACCTCAGCAATGCGAACATGGCGCTCGCCGGTGGCCTGCTGCTGTTCGTGCTGTTTCTCGGCCCGACCGCGTTCATCTTCGGCGAGCTCACGCAGACCGCAGGCGAATACCTCGGCAACATCATCGAGATGAGCCTCGTTACCGCGCCCTATTCGAGTGAACACTGGGTACAGCAGTGGACGATGTTCTACTGGGCATGGGGACTGAGCTGGGCGCCCTTCGTCGGCAGCTTCATCGCGAGAATCTCCCGCGGCCGCACGATTCGCGAATTCGTGCTCGGCGTGATGGTCGTTCCCGTCGGCCTCAGCATGCTGTGGTTTTCCACCTTCGGCGGTTCGGCGATCCATTTCGAACTCTTCGACGCTGCCGGCATTGCCGACGCCGTTGCCGCAGAAGTGCCCGCCGGCCTTTACGCGCTGTTGAACATGCTGCCCGGCGGCGAGATCGCCGCCATCCTGGCCATCCTGCTGGTGTGCATGTTCGTCATCACCTCGGCGGATTCCGCCACCTTCGTCCTCGGCATGTTCACTTCGAAAGGCGTGCTGAACCCGACGCGCTTCGTGCGCATCCTCTGGGGTGCGCTGCAATTGCTGATGGCCGGCGTACTGCTGTTGAGCGGCGGGCTTTACGGCTTGCGCACGGTGTCCATCATCGCTGCCTTCCCGTTCATGCTGCTGATGATCCTGATGGCCTGGGCATTACACCGCGACCTGGCACTGGAATTCTGGCGGCGTGAAGAAAAGGAAGCGTTGCTGCGTGAACGGGTGGAGGCACTGTTACTGAGGGAAGAAGAGCGCGAACGGCAATACCTGGCGGAGGAGGAAGTTCACCCCACCGTGCCTGAAGAACCCGGTGAGGATGAACCTGGAAAGGAATAGGTGAAGCGTCAGCGCAGGCGATCCACCGTTTCCGGTGTCACGCGTTTGAAGCTTGCTGCTCCCGACATGTCACCGATGAACCACTTGCCGAAGAGCTCGTTGCCGTTACCGGAAAGCATCAGCTCGTAACGCACCACGCTTGCGCCCTCGCGCAACCGGAAAGGCTCCATGCTCACCACATCCTTGTAATACGCCTTCTCGAATTCGACGACACGGTCCTTGCGTGCCCCGGCGAGAATCGAACGCTGGCCGACATCCAGCGATTCACCAGTCGTCTGCGGCTCGATCATCTCGCCGATGAAATCGATTTCGCCCGCCTGCAACACCATCGACATCGGCACACGCTCGCCACTCGGGTAGGCATAATACCCCACCCACAGGCCTGTCAGCTCGGCCGCTGCCACTGCGCCCGACATCGCCATGCACACCACAAACAATGCAACTCGAAACATCACGCTCTCCTCATTGCGGCAACCGCCTATTCGTCACCATCATCCTTATTCGCTTTCGCGGACATACCAGCGCCCAGCGCCGTACCCATGGCAACACCAACGGCTACACCCATCGCCATATTGTCGAACGCCGTACCCAGTGCGGTGCCAATACCGGCGCCGATAGCGATCCAGAAACCCATGCTGTTGTTGCCGGACTTGCGGCAGGCTTTCGAGGGCTGGCCTGCATCCGGCCCCGCTGGCTCGCCGGGATTTTCGTCGGTCGTTTCTTCCTGCTTGCCCATCGCGAGAGCCAGCAAGGCACCGATACCCAGGCCCAGCATCATGCCGATACCCGGCCCCAGCGCGATGCCGAGCACGAGCTGGTCAGTGAGCACGCCAATCAATGAACCGAATGCCGAACCCACCATGACGCCAAAGGCCATGCCCAGCGCCATGAATTTCGGCAGGCGTGAATCTTTTGAGTCGTTCATTACTTTACCTTTTGAATGGGTTATCAATTCCTGTTGTCGGAATCGTCATCATCAACCGGCTTGCCGGTCGCAGGGTCCATTTCAACCGTGATCGTGCGCGTTTTCATTTCTGTGCGGTTGCCGTCCGCATCGATCTTCACTGCGCGCCCTTGTATCTGCATCTGCAGGCCCTTGTAAACGACCTCACGTTCGATCACTTCGGGCTCCTCGGGCGCGCCAACAACGTCATCCCTGGCGCTCACACTGATACGCAAGGTGTGCCGACCCGATTCACCCTCTGGTAATTCCAGCACATTCACGCTTCCACCCACGGCCTTGAACGCGGCAGTGATATCACGATCACCGAACATCGCCTTGAGCGTTGCCGCATCCGCCACTTCATCAAGCATGACATGCACGATGCCGCGACCACCCGGATGGACCGGAATCGGGCCGGTTGGCCTGCCCATCAATCGCAGCATCGGCTTGCCGGCGTATTCCGGCGGCGGGGGCGGAGGCCTGCGCACCAGTTCATCTGGTACCTGCGTATGGATCTTGCAGGCGATTTCGCGCGGTTCGTATTCCACATCCGTGCGCCGGAACTCGAACACATCCACATCAATGGGTGAATGGCTCACGCGGTCGTGTTTCGGTTGCAGCGGCGGCTCGCCTGCAGCGCGGGCAGCCAGCGTGAGAAAGTTCCTGGCCTGGCTGAGTGGGATGCGCACCGTCTCCGAGCCACCTGGAACCGGATTGAAATATCTCGCGGCTTCCGCCGGGCAGGTCTCGAACGTCGCCGGGTCCAGCGTTGCCGCATAGTTCACGCGAAACGCGACGTACTCCTGCCCTTCCTTTACATGTAGCCGATTACGCAGCGGCTGCGAGTAGGTCAGCACATCCTGCGCGCTGGCAAACTCGGTGCGCAGGTTTGCGCCACGAAAACGCGGCTCGGCGGCTTGCGCCGGCGGATTAATCTCACAACCCGGCCCGGCGATCACACCCTTGATTTCGAAATCGAATTCCGACGGCAGGCCGGGAATATGGCCGCTCTCCGGCCAGTCGATGCGCTCGTAATACTTCACGTCCGAGGAAAGGCCGTAATGCCGCGGCACCGGCGCGCCGGTCGAACGGAAACGCACGGTTTTCGTATCACCCGGTTCGGCCATCACCCATCGCGGCAGGTGACCCGACACCGAAACATCCATCAGCTTCTGCTTGCCGTTCGGCAACAGGCCCAGCACCGGCATGTACGGCACGCTCTCGAACTCGCTGACAAAGTTTGCGCCGGAATGGTTCGGGAACAGGCCGGCCACTTCGTGATCTTCCAGTTGCTCTGCGCAGGACGTATCCAGCCAGAAACTCACCGCCTTCGCGATGTTCGTTTCAGGTGCGGCAAAGGTATAGACGTACTCGTAATATCCCGGCCCCTGCGTCACCTCGACGCTGATTTCCGTGCCGGATATATCGAAATCACTCAGAAGTGGCTGTGTACGATCGATGATCGGATCTGCCGGGATTCCTGCCCCGGCGAGCAATGTTAGTGCAAGCATATTCCCCCCAAAACCCAGTGGCTCGCATCTACCCCCTGAACTACCTGCTTACCCTAGCAGACTCCGCCCCTTACTGAGTCGAATCCTTCCCGACACATCGAAGAAAGATCGCCGGCTGTTCAACCTGCTCCAGGCCGCCTACGTCGACGCGCGTTATGAGTCCACCTTTGAAATTTCCCGCGAAGACCTCGCAGAACTGAAAACGCGGGTCGAATCCCTTCGCACCCGCGTCAAATCGCAAGAGATCTAAAGCTAAAAAGGGTACTGACCCCTTTTCTCTAAAGCTAAAAAGGGTACTGACCCCTTTTCTCGTTCAGTAAAAAGGGGTCTGACCCCTTATTTGTTTGCTACCTGTCACAAAGTCGTAGATGCCATAGCCCGCGAACAGGCTGCCTACCATCAGATAGGTGAGCACGTTCGAGTTGAGGGCCGAGGGCTTGCGACCAATGCGGTAAATGATCTTGCTTTTATCAAAAATCGCTTGCA
>JAWWBT010000144.1:0-5358 GCA_033720815.1 Gammaproteobacteria bacterium
GCCTGCCGAAAGAGTACCGCCCCTTTTTTCCCCCTCCTTTAGACCCGCCCATGCCAGCCGCGGATTCTTCACATAAGCCATGCGCGTCGTGGCCGGGAACGGCGGTGATATGCTGCTGCAACAGCCGCGATACCGCCGGCCATTCGACAGCATCTGGAACCGGTCTCCAGTTGCACGCGGAGGAAACTGCATGGCTAACAACCAGGAATTCATTGATTACGTGAAAGAGCTGCTGGCCGGCATGCCCGAGCTTCGGTCTCGCGCCATGTTCGGCGGCATGAGTATTTACAGCGGCGACTACATGTTCGGCATCATCGCCGACGACGTGCTTTACATCAGGGTGGATGACGAGAGTCGCGCCGCCTTCGAAGCGGAAGGTTGCGAACCCCTGATGGTTACCATGAAGGGAAAGAGCCAGCCAATGTCGTATTACAACCTGCCGGAAAGCGCACTGGATGCACCGGAAGACGCGATGCACTGGGCACGCCTGGGGATGGATGCCGCGTTAAGGAAAGCCGCCGGGAAGCGGTCGCGCTGATCAAAAGCTAAAGCGCTACATCGTCAACCTGCTACATGCCGAGAACCACTGCCCCGCTCCATGGTCAAAGCTGCATCCCAACCACACGGTAAACACCATGAAGCGACTGATTCCTGGCCTCGCCATCCTGCTGGCAGGCTGCACGACAGCGGGCACCAGCACGACCGAACCTTTCAGCGAACGGATCATCCCGGAGCGCTGGCAGCAGACCTATGAAGAATGGGCGTATGCCCCGGCGGTACGCACGGGCAATCGCCTGGTGCTTTCCGGCGTGCCGGCGGCAGGCCCCGGTGGTGTCGAGAAGCAGGTGGAACGCGCCTATGCGGTGATCGATGGCCTGTTGAACGAGGCGGGATTTGATCGCTCGCACATCATTGAGCTGACGACCTTTCACGTGGTGAGCAACACGGAAGAACTCACCGCGAACCTCATGGAATACGAGAAGGCGCACAAGCGGTATTTCGAAGGGCATGCCTACCCGGCGTGGTCGGCAGTCGGCGTAACGGCACTGCTCTCGCCCGGTGCGACAGTTGAAATTCGGGTGGTGGCAGAACGACCGCCGCAGCAGTGATGCAGGGCATGGCGCTCCTTGCATCGCAATAGCGTGTGATAGCCGCCCGCAATGGAACCCCCGTCGCCTTGCAAGGTCGAACCCAGACATTCGGCGAATCGGGGGTTAGCCATGCACATGCGATTGATTCCGGGATTCCTTGCCGCAGCGGCGCTTTCCATTCCTGCAACACTCGTTGCTGCTCCCGCGCACGCCGGCACTGCAAGCGACGGTGCCATCGAATTCTGCCTGGAGGGTGAATTCGATCTCGGCAAGCGGTTGCAGGGCATGCAACCGAATGTCAGCGAGATGTATCCGACGCAATGGTGCGTAATCACTGAAGACGATTCCGACCGCGTGCAGTTCATGGCGTCCGGTCATTCGAACCCCGACATGTCCGGCTCGTTTACCGTGGCCTACCTGCCACCGGATACCGTACGCATCGTTAACAGCGACGACCCGCCCGACCTCGTGTTCGTCGGTGCCGATATCATCGAGGAAGCACGACGCAACCGGCGCATCGACCCGAAACGTGTTGTGGCAGAGCTCAAGGCACACCCGGACTGGGTGGTATCAACAGCGGATGATGGCTGGAAGACGGTGCAGTACCCGGGCGAACCAACCTCGGTTCGCGTGCGCATCGTTGACGGCCACCTGCAGGCATTGCACACCACTGCCGAGCTGCCTCTTCGCGGCACGGTACCCGTTCGCTGGACCTGGGACTGGCAGGAACCGACCGCACCGCGCCTGGCGTTTCATGTCGATGGTGAGGAGATGTTCCGGGCAACCGGCTCGTGGCGAACACTGGATGCAGAATCGACAGAAGCCGTGTGGGCACCCAGCGGTAATGTCGAGCCGCGCGAAATACCGGGCTCCGCATGGCCTGCGCGAACGGCGATGCGGCTGGAGCAGCTCAGCGACGATGTGTACCTGGTACGCGGTGTGCGTACCGGCTTCACGCACATGGTGATCGATACCGAGGATGGCCTGGTTGTCGGCGACGCCCCGGCCGGTTGGGTGGAGTTGCCTCAGGTACCTCCTGCCGATCTCGTACCCGGCCTCGGGGTGAGTGGTCTTTCCGAAAAGTTCATCGATTTTCTCAGGCAGGAATTTCCGCAGCGGAAAATCCATGCCGTGGCGCTGACGCATGCGCATGATGATCATGCTGGCGGCGCTCGCGCATTCGCCGCTGCCGGTGCAGATGTTCATGCGCCCGCTGCAGTGAGTGAGTACCTCGAAGCGGCATTGAACCGGGACAACATGCCGGCTGATCGGCTGAAGTCCGCGAAGGGCAAGGTCGACATCGAGCCGGTAACCGGGAATGTTGCACTGGGTGATGGCGACGCAGTGCTGATGAATATTGGTAGCGGGCCGCATGTATCGGCTTCACTGGGGTTATGGGCGAAGGATGCAGGCTATTTCTTTGTTTCCGACCTGCATGTGCCGACTTCGGAATCCGATGAGCCACGCAAGGACAGGCTGGCGACGGAGTGCTGGTTTGCAAAATGGGCGGTGAAAAACCTTCCGGCAGAAACCATTGTGGTGAACTCGCACAGCTCGGTACGCACGCCGGTATCACGTCTCGCCAGCTACACGCGGCACGCTGACTGTTCCTGAAGGTTCCAGGACACGAATACTTGCGGTGCGGGGCTGATCGCGGCAATCTTTCCCAAAAATTGCCCGGAGAATTTTCATGCGTTCCTCGCCACGTTCTGCCGCTGTCCTGTTTGGCCTGCTTTCGATCTTCCACCTTTCCGGCTGCTCTACGCTTGAATCTGCCTATGGCGGCCTCACCCAGCCAGATATTCATCGCGCCATCATGAATGGCGACCTGGAGCTCTTCTACGAGGTGTATCGGGAACAGGCGAATACGCCTGGCAACAACCCGGATGGCATCACGCCGCTGGAAAGGTTATTGAACGAGAAAACGGCGAAAGCGATACCCGCCGGTACACGGCTGACAATGCTGGCGAACCTTGTCCAGGCGAGATCGCAGTGGACAAGCAGGGCCTTCCGCGACCTCGTGTTCCATGGTGACCCGATGATGGTGGATCTTGCGCTCGAACGTGGGCTCGACCCGAACCAGCAGGCCGGGCGTGGCACACAGAAGTGCCCGCTGGTGATCTGGTCAGCTGACCGCGCAATCATCAGCACATCGAATGAGAGCCTGAAAGAGGCCCTGCTAATCACGCACATGCTCCTCGAAGCCGGCGCTGACATGACCGAGATGTGCGAGGGACCGTTGGTCACATCACCGTTCCTTCACTCGGGTCGCGATCTCTACGACAGGGTCGTGGTGATGATGACCCAGGGCAGCAGCGCAGATCGCCGCGCCAGGGCCGGCGAGGTACTCGCAGTAATGCAGCAGGACAGCCAGTATTATCCGCATCGCGCCGAGCGCGCGATGAAACGGCTTGCCCTCATCATGAAGGATCATGAGAAAACGATGGCCAATCGTGCATTCATCGAGGAGCGTCGCCGGCAGAACAAGAGCTCGAACACCGACATATTCGAGCGCGCATTGTCGCGCTTTGCGAGTGGTTTCAACCAGCGCGTGCAGTCCATGAACCAGCCGGTGTACTCGCGTAGCACGAGTACCGCAGATTCATCGGACTATCCGGAAGATAATTCGGAAGGCGTGAAGCGCGAACCCAACATGGAAACCGATTGGGGCGAAATCGAAACGCTGGAATTCAATTATTCCTGCAACTTCGATGGCAATGGCAATTACGGTTGCACCTGCGACAAGCCTGGCGGCTGCGAAAGCAGTGGCGAAGGCCATTACCGGGCCAGTGGCGCAGCAAGTAACTGACAACTCACCCGCATCAACAACAAGAAGCCCGGCGCGATGGCTCGGCCGGGCTTTTTTCGTGGCCTTCAGAATTCCCGCTTCATCGCCTTGTCCACGGCGTAGTACTGCCCGCCATGCACGACAAAGTAGAACAGGATCACCCACCACAGGATGGCCTTTTCCGCGCCACCGTAGCCTTCTTCCTTGAAGATCCAGTGGAACCAGATGATGACCGACATGTTGATGAGGTTAAGCAGTGCGGCGGGGCGAGTAAGCAGGCCGATCGCGAGCAGCAGGCCACCGACGGATTCGGTGATCGCGACCATGAAAGACCAGAACGCGCCTGGCCAGAAGCCCATGTTCTCAAGGAACCCCGCCATCGCGGTCGGGTCCTGGATCTTGCCCCAGCCGTGCGTGATCAAGGCGGCACCGGCGACGAAGCGCAGCAGCGCGATCGAAGGCTCGTCGAGCTTGCGGTAGGCATTGGCGAGCGAGGGAAAAACGAGGCGACTGATATTCATTGTTGCTGCTCCTGCATGAAGGGGTGAATCAATTCATGTCAGTGAGCATAGCCAGCATTTCGGCTTGCCGCCATGACGTTCCTGGAATGCTATTCCGGATATTCCTTTTCCAGCAGCGCGATGAGGTCCGCGCCCATTTCCTTCAGTCGCGGAATTTCATGGAGATGTCGCGCACGCACGGCATCGCCCAGGGTGATGTAGGCGTTTGCCATGACATGCAGCTCATGGATACCTTCAGCCAGTAACGGTGCATCGTTCTCCGTGCCCTTGAAAACGCCAAGCTGCTCATGCCATTCGAGCACCGGTATGTCCGACACATGATCGCGAATAGCATCCAGATCCGGCACGTTGCGATTGACGACGCGGTGAGTCAGTACGGAGGCCTCGCCACCCAGGCGACGATCGTTATCAGCATCTTCATCCAGGTGAAGGCTCAGTGCTTCGTAGGCCGCGATGCGCGTGGCAAGGTCGACATTGCGCATCTGGCGCAAGGCACCGGATGCCTTCATCTGTTCCAGCGCGGTTCGGTTCCAGCTGTATGGCGTGTAAGTGACGTGACGCGTGTAGGCAAGCATGACGGTATTCTCGACGTCGCCCAGCGACTTGCCACGTAAATAGCCCGCCATGGCTATTCCGCGGTCGGTAACCCACTCGACCTGGCCACGCACCACCTCGAGCATGTCCTGGTCGGCCTTGAGGTCCTCGATTAATGCGCGAGCGTAGGCATGCACCTGCGCCTGCTCGATGCGCTCTTCATTCCAGTTGTTGATTTCCAGCGCGATGAGAATACCGGCGGTGATGAGAACGATCTCGCCGATGGCGTAGCGCAGGTATTTCGGGAAACCGTCACCCGCTACCAGGCGGTAACGCGCCTTGCTGAATAAACCAAGCATGCCCCACTCAGGTGCTGGCGGGGCGACTTGCCCCATGAGCTTGAGTGTAGGCGGGATTTCACGAA
>JAWWBT010000145.1:0-5336 GCA_033720815.1 Gammaproteobacteria bacterium
CGCCACCACCGGTATCACCACCGCCACCCGTGCCACCGCCACAACCATTGGTTGCGAGGTAGTCGTAGGCAGCGCGGGCCTGCACCAGGCCATAGCCGAAGGCGTTGTCGCGACCGGCATCGCCGAGGTCAATTGCCGTGGCATTCAGCGCACCGCGAATATCGGCAGCCGAGCAGTTGCTGAAGTGGTTCCAGACCAGGCCGGCAATGCCGGAGACATGCGGCGTGGCCATGGAGGTACCGTTGAAGTAGGCGTAGTTGCCGGTACCGATGAAGACATTGGCGCTGTTGCCGACTTCACCGAGCAGCGTGGCTCCATCGGTGTCCGAGACGCCGATCGACGGGATGGAGGTGACGGTCTCGCCCAGCGTGCCGGAAAGAGCACCGGCCTCGTTGTTGTAGATTACCGCGCCTACACCACCGCCGGCTTCACAGCTCAGGACCTTGTCGGCAAAGGAGACGTTGCCACGCTGGATCAGGCAGACATTGCCAGCCGCACCGGTGCACGCACTTTCACCAAGACCACAGTCGACCAGCGTACCGGTCACGTCACCCGCCGGCGAACCTTCCATGGCGAGGCCACCATAGGTCATACCGGAAACGCTAACATTGGCTTCAGAACCGTAGCCCATCGGCACGGTAGAGAGCACGTCCACACCGGGAGCGGCAATTTCAACCTGGCTGTTCTGCTGCGAGAAGCTGGCAATGGCCATGTTGGAATCGATGGCCGCGACCGACATCACCGAGTCATACGAAGCCGGGTAGCTCATGCGCGTGTTGCCGTCGTTACCCGCTGCAGCGATGTTCAACACGCCGCGAGCGTAGGAATCGGCGAAGGCACGGTCTTCCGAACGGCTCTTCATCGAACCGCCGAGCGACATGCTGATGATGTTCGCACCGTTGGCTTCGCAGTCCAGCATTGCGTCAACGAGGCTGGAGGAATACGCCCAGCCCGATGCGGTGAAGACCTTCACGATGTGCAGGTTCACGCGGTTCGGGTCCGGGTTGACGCCAACCACACCGATACCGTTACCGCCGAGGCCCGCAATGGTGCCTGCAACGTGAGTACCGTGTGAGTTGTCATCGAAATCCCAGTTGCCCGAGCCATTCGGGTCGTCTGAACCGGTGACGTTCGAACCGTGCGAGAGATCCTCGTGGCCGCCGTCATAACCGGAGTCGATGATGCAGATGGTCTTCGGCGCACCGATCGAACCGGTCTGCAGCAGCGAGTCGTTCGATTGCGTCATCGCAATACCGTAGGGCGACGTTTCGGACATCAGGAAGCGCTTGGCGTCTTCCTCGACGTACGCAACATTCGGGTTACGGCTGAGGCCATTCAGGGCCTGCGCCGGAACCGATACGGCAAACGCGTTGATGTGATCGAAGCTGTAATGGGTTTCGGCACCCGCGCCCTTCAGGCTACGAGCAACAGCGGCCTTCTGGCCATCCTTGAAACCGATATAGACACGAACCTTGTCATCCTGGCCCGCGAAAGAAACCGCGCTCATGCCGAGCGCAACGAGACCGCATACTGCGGTCGAAGCAGTCTTGAGATTGATCACTTTTGGTTCCCCCCAAAGTGAAATGTATTTGAGATACGTGCGAGGCAATCCTGTGCCTTCTTGTTATCTTTCCCGATTCAAGTCGCTCGTCCTCCCCAGGACACGAACACGGCTCGCCGGGACCGGTCGAACCTATCTGTATTTACCATAAGGACGCAAGTGGTTTTTAACGGATATGCGAGCTGTAACGCGTCTATAGAGGAAAGCAGAACTGGACAATATGCGCTGAAGTAAAGCAAAAAATTACGAAGGGAGTCAGCCTGACTGGACACGTTATTGGAGATTGCACTGCCCTGGAACGTAATGCTTGGCAGCAGAAATTCCTTTCGCTAGGCTTCCCTCCCCCTCCCGTCAGACATGGAGCACGCTGCATGGCTAACCGTTTCAAGGAATTCACCGAATACCGCCAGAAGATGAACGAGAAGATCCTTGCCGAGGACAACCGCGTCATCAAGCGCATGTTTTCTCTCGACAACCTCACCTATCGCGAGGAGGGCGCGCTCGACACGAAATCAAAGGAATTGATGGGACTGGTCGCCTCCCTGGTCCTGCGCTGCGATGACTGCGTGAGCTACCACATCAGCCAGTCGGTTTCCGCCGGCGCGAGCCGGGAGGAAATCATGGAAACGATGAGTATCGGCTTGGTCGTGGGCGGCAGTATCGTGATTCCCCACCTGCGCCGCGCAGTGGAGTTTCTCGACGAGATGGAAGGCAAGGCAGAATAACCGCCGCGCTGCCAGAAAGAAAAACGCCGGCCAGTGGCCGGCGTCTTTTAAACGTGGGACCAGGGTTCAGCGCTGGGCGAGCGCATTGCCCACCACACGGCGGAAACGGTCCTCGCCTTCGCGGCTGTACTGCAAGCCATCGAGTCGGGTTCCCATGCGCTGGGAAAGCACATCGAGCCGGTCTGCCGGGCTGGGGTGTGTCTTGAACAGGAGCGCGAGGCGTTCGTCCGAACTTCCCTGCATGGCATCCAGCTTCTGCAATACAGCCGGAAGGCCATAGGGATCGTAACCGGCACGAGCCGCAAGAACGACACCGATGCGATCAGCATCGAGTTCGTCGTCACGGCCCAGTCCTTTCGTATAGATCTCCTTCGTCGCATTCACCACCCACTGGTAGTCACCCATGTCGACGCCCTTGCTGGCAAGGTGCGTTTCGGCAGCGCGACCAACCAGCTTCCAGCGCGCACCAGACTCCATCGCATCCAGGTGATGCTTGCGCGTAACGTGCGCTATTTCATGACCAAGTACGCCAGCGAGCTCGCCTTCGCTGCGAAGCTGGAGCAGGAGCCCCTTGGTAATGAATACATAACCGCCGGGTGCGGCGAATGCATTGATGTTCGGGTGATCGATCACGGCAAAGTGCCAGCGCAGGTCCGGGCGACTGCTTTGCTGTGCAACCCACGTGCCTACTCGATTTACGTACACCTGCAATTCATGGTCATCAACCATCGGTGCTGCACCAAGCAAGGTCGCTGCCGCCGCATTACCGATCTTCAGCTCTTCCGCATCATCGACACCCAACAGCGCTGTCTTGGCCGTCGACGCATCATCAACGAGACGTGCGAAGTCGTAATTGCAGCCAGCCGTGACGAGCATGATTGAAAACGGGACAAGGAATTTCACGAGATGCTGTTTCATGTTCATTCCTCCACGTCTTCAGGCAGGTGCTGGACCTGGCGCGACTGGAGGCCAAGATCACGCGCGTATTGCTCGGCGTCGCCGGGCTGTACGTAGAAATTGTCCAGCTCGTAGACGGCGCGCTGGTTCGGCACGGCTCCTGCAATGTCATCTTCGCCGAGGCCGCGGATACCCGTGGTCGCGGTGGCAGTGCGCTGGTTGGAGCGGCTGCCAAAGGAAAAGAGCGATCCCCAGAAGCCCGTTTCGCTCTCGGTAGTCGTCTGCTCGCCGAGTCGCACGCTGGTCAGGCGCACCCAACCAATACGGCCGCCATCCTGCTCTTTCACCTGGTACCAGCCACCATCACGTTCGAGAATCTCGACACTGGCATTGGAATAGAGCGTTGCTACAGGGCGTGCGCCGGCACTGGGCGATTCCACCATCTGCGTGCTGCGCACGATTGAGCCTGTTTCCGCCAGCACTCCCAGCGGCATCAACAACAGGGCCAGCCCCAGCCCCTTCATGATCTTCATGTCGAAATCCCCCTCATCGCGGTTCGTAGAGGTTAACGGGCGCTGAACGGCCCTTTACCGTGACCGATCCATGATCCCTGAATGTCCATTCGTGGCGACAGCGCGCCCGTGTGTCTTCCGAGACCAGTATGCGCGCTCGTCCCTTGGTCTGTCCCTCGATGCGACTGGCCAGGTTTACCGTATCACCGATGACCGTGTAATCGAGGCGGTTGCTCGAGCCGATGAAACCCACCACGGCCGGGCCGGTGTGCAGGCCGATCCCGATATCGAAAGGTATGCCTTCCGCTTCGAGTTCCTTCTGGAACTGCTGCACGACCTCGACCATCTCGATCGATGCCTTGACGGCATTATCCGCCTGTTCCGGATCATCTGCAGGCGCGCCCCAGAATGCCATGATCGCATCACCGATGAATTTGTCGATGGTACCGCCGTGGCGGAAGATCACTTCAACCTGCTGGGCGAAATAGCGGTTCAGCAATGACACGATTTCTTCGGGCGCACGGGTTTCCGACAGCGTCGTGAAGCCGCGAATATCCGAAAACAGGACGGTCACTTCACGGCTCTGTGGCGGCGCATCAAGAAGGTCACTGTCTTCCTTGACGAGCGAGCTCGCGACACGCGGGTCGATGAAACGACCGAATGTGCTGACCGCCTGTTCGCGAGCGGCACGCTCACGCAGGGTCTGTTCCAGTCCGAGCCCGATGAAGAGCAGGATAGGGAATGCAATCACCGGCATGACCGGGAGAATCAGGTTCGCGGAAAGCGCGGCCTCCGCAAGGATGAGCCAGGCAATCACGGTCACCGGGATCAGCAAGCCGCCCACCAGGAGTCCGCGTCCGGACACGAAAGCGAGATAGATCGCTGCCATCAGCATCAGTCCGAGCAATGCTCCGAGGAGCGGCGAAACAGGTTCCAGGTAATCATCCTGGATAAGATTGCCAAGCGCGGTCGCCAGGATGTCTGCACCGGGGTGAGCGTTACTGACCGGGGTTACGCGCAGGTCGTAAAGACCCATCGCATCACCGCCAATGATCACGATGGTGTCGGTGAACAGGCCATCAAATCGATCATCCTGCGGGTCTTCGAGCGCGGCCAGCACGTCCGCATAGGAATAGTATTCACGCTCGTAGGGACCGGCATTCCAGTGCAGCTGGATGCTCTGTTTATCCGGTACGGAAACATCGAGATAGTCTGCGACGCGTGCGGGCAATGACGGGATGCGCCAGCCCGCGCGATCAAGATGCAGGTAATAGCGGCGGGCAATCCCGTCCGGATCTTCCAGCATGTTGATGGCGCCGATGCGACCGGTATTGGCCAGTGGCTCGAGCGGGAGGGTCGCGCTGATCGTGGCATCGCCTCTTGAATTGCCGACCGGTTCGAACCCGAGCTGGTAGCCCCGCTTGCCGACATTGACCTTTCTGCCTTCCTGTTCGGAAAGCACAACCATCGGGAAGAAAACGTTGTCCGCGGGAAGGGCTGCATCTATCAGTCGCTCGTCTCCCGCGGGATCCGCACGGTTCGCATCGGACAGCACGATGTCGAAAACGACTGCACGCGGCTCCTGCGCCAGCAAACCTTCAAGCAGTTGCGCATGAACAGCCCGCGTCCACGGCCACCGAC
>JAWWBT010000146.1:0-5280 GCA_033720815.1 Gammaproteobacteria bacterium
CCGGCGCAGCTGGAACGTTGATGAAATTCCTGCGGAACAGACCGGCCTCGACCAGCCTGGATATCGCGTGATCGCCGACGGCGAGGAATTCTTCATCGGCAAGCGCGGCGCACTCGGCAACCAGCGTTACGTGAGTGACGGATCGCGCGTGTTGCTGGTCGATGATGTCATCAGCTATCACCTGCAGCGCGGGCCGGAAACCTTCCTGCCGCCGGATCATAGGCCGGAACC
This sequence comes from Gammaproteobacteria bacterium, assembly GCA_033720815.1. Lineage (GTDB taxonomy): Bacteria > Pseudomonadota > Gammaproteobacteria > Natronospirales > JAJUFS01 > JAWWBS01. The sequence goes on from JAWWBT010000146.1 coordinate 232, forward strand.
TACCGAACAGGATTGAAGCGAGACCTGCCTTGCCTGAATTACCTGAAGTCGAAACCGCCCGACGCGGCATCGCCCCACACATAGCGGGAGCGCAGGTCACTGATGTGATCGTGCGCGACCGGCGGTTGCGCTGGCCGGTTGAAAAGGGGCTGGAAAGGAAATTGCGCGGCAGCACGCTGCTCGCAATCACGCGCCGCGCGAAATACCTGCAGCTCGAATTTTCATCCGGCACCGTGCTGCTGCATCTCGGCATGTCCGGTCACCTGCGCGTCGTTCCACCGGAAACAGCCGTACAGAAACATGATCATGTAGACATAGTTTTCGACAATGGTCATTGCCTGCGTTTCAACGATCCGCGCCGCTTCGGCAGCCTGCACTTCACGCAAGCTCCCGAAACACATCCATTGATTGCTCCTCTTGGTCCCGAACCGCTGGATGCTGAATTCGACGGCGACTACCTCTTTCGCGCTTCACGCAAGCGCAAGCTCGCCGTGAAGCTGTTCATCATGAATAGCCACATCGTGGTGGGCGTTGGAAACATCTATGCCAGCGAAGCACTGTTTCTTGCAGGAATCCGCCCCGGTCGCGCGGCAGGACGTGTCACGCGGGCGGAATATGCGCGGCTCGCGCAGGCGATCAAGGATGTGCTGAAGCGCGCCATCGAGAAAGGCGGGACGACGCTGCGGGATTTCACCAAGCCCGATGGCACGGACGGCTACTTCCGCATCGAGCTGGATGTCTATGGTCGTGCGGGCGAGCCCTGCCATCGCTGCGGGAATCCGATCAGGCAACGCGCCATGGGGCAGCGCGCGACATACTGGTGTTCGAATTGCCAACGATAGGCCAGGAATAGGCTTCAGAACGCGACGCGTGCCTCGTTGCGCGGATCGTGTGCAACATCAACCTCGCCGTCACGATCGCGCGTGACAATGTTCATGTTGCCCCAGCGACGACTCGCTTCCTTCACGTCATGCCCTTTCACACGCAGTGCCGCGCGTAGCGCTTCGCTGAAGGCATCCTTCTCGATGTCGATGTAATCCGGCAGGTACTGGTGATGGAAGCGCGGCAGGCTCACCATGCTTTTCGCGTCGCCGCCATTCACCCAGTCGAGCACGCCCAGCGTCACCATCGAGATGATGCGCGAGCCACCCGGCGTGCCGAGCACGGCAACGCCGCGATCGGATTCGATGAACGTCGGCGTCATCGACGACAGCGGGCGCTTGCCGCCTTCGACGGCATTCGCCCACCCCTGCACCAGGCCGAAACCGTTCGGCGCACCCGGCTTCACCGAGAAATCGTTCATTTCGTTGTTCAGCGTAATGCCGTTCGCAACCACGCCACTGCCGAAGCGGAAATTCACCGTCTGTGTCGCAGCGACACGATTGCCCTCGGCATCGATGATCGAAAAGTGGGTGGTGTGCTCGGATTCCTCGCGCGGCACGACCGGCGGAAGGATGTTCGACGGGGTTGCCTCGTCCATGCGAATGCTGGCGCGCAGGCCCGCCGCGTAATGCGGATGCAGCAGCCGTTCACGCGGCACGGTTTCGAAATCCGGGTCGCCAAGGTATTCGTTGCGATCACGGTAGGCGCGGCGCCAGGCTTCGGCGATCACGTGCATGCGATCAGCCTGTGAAAGTTTTTCCAGCCTGAAGCCTTCGAGAATATTCAGCGTTTCGAGCAACGTGATGCCGCCGGATGACGGCAGTGTCGCGGTAGTAATACGATGACCGCGGTAGTCGCCTTTCAGCACGTCACGAACCTTCGCTTCGTAAGCGGCAAGGTCGTCTTCCGTCCAGATGCCACCGCGCTCGCGAATTTCCGCAACCATGGCTTCGGCATCTTCACCACGGTAGAAACTTTCACCCTTGTCGGCGGCAAGACGTTCCAGCACAGCGGCAAGTTCCGGTTGGCGCAGGATCTCGCCGGCCGGCAACGGATCATCATCATCAACGAGGAACGGGCAATCCGGCACGCAGTGACGCAACAGGCGATCACGATAATCCTCGGTCATCGCAGCGAAGCGTTCATCCACCTTGAAACCTTCGCGCGCAAGGCGAATGGCCGGTGCCAGTGAAACCGCCAGTGGCAGCTCGCCGTACTTCTCCGCCATCAGCGCCAATGCGGCGGGCGTTCCCGGAATGGCGGCGGCGAGCACACCTTCAACAGACTTGCCGCTCACCAGGTTTCCGTCGGCATCGAGGTACATGGCGGGCGTCGCGGCGGCCGGCGCGGTTTCGCGGCCGTCGATCATCACTTCATGGCCATCGCGTGCGCGGTGAAGCAGGTAGAAACCGCCGCCACCAATGCCGGAACTGTAGGGCTCGGTCACGCTCAGCGCAGCGCTGACTGCAATCGCCGCATCGAACGCATTGCCACCTTTCGCCAGGATTTCGTAACCCGCTTCATCGGCAAGCGGGTGTGCGGAAGCAATGCCGACGTCTGCGGCATATGCCTGCGGCAACAGGAAAAGTGACAGGACGGCAAGCGCGGTGCGAAACATGGAAACTCCGTCAGTGGACGGTGAAGGGGCTCACTCGCCCTTGGCGGCGGTAAGCTTCTCGTACTTGGCAGTCAGCTCTTCCCGGCTTTCCTCGTGTTCCGGGTCCAGCGGGATGCAATCAACCGGGCAGACGGTCTGGCATTGCGGCTCATCGAAGTGGCCGACGCACTCGGTGCACAGGTCCGGATCGATTTCATAGATCTCGGGACCCATGTAGATCGCCTCATTCGGGCAGACGGGCTCGCAGACGTCGCAATTGATGCATTCGTCGGTAATCTTCAGCGCCATTGGCGGCAATCCTCGGAATTTCTGTCATGAATCCTGAGCAGAACACTCAGGTTAAGGTGAAATTCTACTGGAAGCGCTTCTTCAACGCAGCCTCGACAATCGGGTGAACGAGATCAGTGACGTCGCCGCCCAGGGAGGCGACCTGGCGCACCAGGCTCGAGGAAATGAAGGTGTAGTGCTCGCCCGGCGTCAGGAACACCGTCTCGACATCATCATTGAGGTGGCGGTTCATTGCCGCCATCTGGAATTCGAACTCGAAATCGCTGACCGCGCGCAGGCCGCGGAGGATCACGCCGGTATCCTGTTCCTTCGCAAATTCCACCGTCAGGCCGCGAAAGCTGGACACCTCGACATTGTCGCAATCCGACACGACACCGCGCACCAGCTCGACACGTTCTTCCAGCTCGAAGGCCTCGTTCTTGCCCGTATCGGCCGCCACCGCGACCACGACGCGGTCAAAAACAGCCGCCGCGCGACGAATGAGGTCTTCATGGCCACGGGTAATCGGGTCGAAGGTGCCCGGATAGAGAATGCTGCGCTTGTTCATGCGTTTTCCCGAGATAGCGTGCTGCACGACCGCATCATGGTAGCCAAGTGCGGCGCCCACGTCACATCAGGGCGCCGCGGCAAGATGATAGTGCACATCACCCGCGGTCTTATCCTTCAGGAGCTCCCAGCCTGCCGGCAATGGCGGCAAGGACTGGTCACGCGCGCATTCCAGGTAGATGCGAGCCTCAGGGGCCAGCCAGCCCGCCTGCGCCAGGCGCTCGATGGCAGGTGCAAGCAGGTCAGCCTGGTACGGCGGATCGACGAATACGATGTCGTAGGGCGCCCGCGGCAGGCCGGATTCCAGCCAGGCGATGGCGTCGCCGGAGTGGATCTCGCCGGTTTCGCGCAGCGTTCCCAGCGCCTCGCGGATCGCGCTGACCGCTGGGGCCGCCTTTTCCACGAAGGTCGCGGATGCTGCCCCGCGGGACAAGGCCTCGATGCCGAAAGCGCCGCTACCGGCAAACAGGTCGAGGACGCGAGCCCCCGGCATCAGCGGCTGGAGCCAGTTGAAGACCGTCTCGCGCACCCGGTCCGGAGACGGCCGCAGGCCCGGCAGGTCAGGAAATGCCACGCGCCGGCTGCGGTGCGTGCCGCCGACAATGCGAAAGGTATTTTGCTGCTTGCGGGCCACTCTTCTATAGTCGACTATCCGGGTGGAGGAAATTGGTCCCGCGAGACCAGAGTGCCACCGCAGGAACCAGGAACGGGCATGGTACCGGATACCGAGTCGCATGGCTTGCGGCCCGCGCAAATTCCGGCTTAACCTAGTCCGGCAAATAACCAGGAGGAAATCCGATGATCAGGCGTTTTCTAAGCATTTCCGGCCTGCTGCTCACCGCTTCCGCGATCACCGCCTGTGGCGGTGTCGACAGCGACGAGTCGCAGCCAATCGTGACCGAACCGGACCAGGGTGAATTCGTTGCGCTGTTCAACCCGAGCGCAGCCCAGGTACCGTTCCCGAACGACATCTTCTTCAGCGGCACGACCGATGGCACGCTGAACATCCCGGTGTCAGCTGCCAACCCGGCGCTCAGTGCAGTCAATGAACTGGACGGGTACTCGACCACGGCGTCGATCTACGTTGACACTACCGACAGCATCGCACCGGCATCGCTGGTCTACGGCCAGACGGTTTTCCTGGTCAACACGAACACGATGATGCCGGTTCCGGCCACCGTGTCCCGTGGTGATTTCTCCAACGGCTTTGATGTCATCGAGATCGTGCCCGCCGGTCCGCTGGACCCGGCAACCACCTACGCCGGCTTCGTGACGAAGAATGTCGTTTCCACCACTGGCGATAACCTGGTTGCCGATGCCGCGTTCGCCAGCTTCCAGCAGCTTTACGCCGCAGGCGTAACGCCAGAGACGGTCGACACGGGAGACGCAACCACAGATGCGCTGTATGGCGCCATCTTCCCGCTGTTCCAGGGTGCAGACGCCGCGACCATCGGTGCGCAGAACCTGGCTGTCGCATGGTCGTTCAAGACCCAGTCGATCGGTGCCTCGCTGAACAGCGTGGAAGGCATGGCCACGGCGCAGGACAGCGGTTTCGCCCCGATCCCGAAGAACGGCGTGGATTACACCAACGGTGTTGCCACGACTGCGGACCTGAATGAACAGCTTCAGGGCAAGGCTGATGTCTACGTTGGCATCATCGAGTTGCCGTATTTCCATGACGCCGAAAATCCGCTGAGCGGTTTCTGGCAGGCTGA
>JAWWBT010000147.1:0-5172 GCA_033720815.1 Gammaproteobacteria bacterium
ACTTAGGCGCGCTGGTGACGAAGACCTCGCCTTCAAACAGCTTCACTCCGAATGGAAATACGCGCAGCGATTGGTTCCACAAGGGCATTGCCGTGTGGCCGTCATTGATTCGACGAGTGAGGCGCATCAGTCGCGTGACGGTTTCGAACCTGGGAACGGCCCCGGCGTCGGCACGAATCGCATCCAGCTCGGCACGAAAATCATCGGCGCTGATGCTGTGGTAAAGGTTGATGTGGCCAGATTCCAGCTGCCTGGCATAGTCGTCCAGGTCCTCATCCCAGTTATCGAACGCCCATGCGGGTAGCGCTGCCAGCGACAACACCAGCACTGTGAAAATCCGCATTCCCCTTCCCCCTATTCCGGTTTCCAGATCCTTTCAGGACGGCTTGCGCGCGACCTTCAGGTGTAATGGCCAACGTACCTTGCGTCGCTCGCCCGGCCCCCAGCAAGTGAGCAACTGCTGCTTCAACCAGCGCACCGGGTCTTCCTTCTTCTCTGCACGGTAACGTTGCACCGCCGACCACGTGCCGATGTACGCCGTGAATTGTGAAGGCACCCAGGCGGCCGTCATATCGAAGTCCGGAGTGGCAAGCTCGGCCCATGGCAGCGAAATATCGGCCAGGCCGTTCTCGATGTGGCGCCTTTCGTCCGGCCAGTAGTCGCCGACCACCTGTTCGTAGAATTCTTCCTCGATCGCATCGATCTGCGGCGCGACGCGAATATTGCCGTAGGCCCACACGGCAACGACACCACCGGGTTTCAGCACGCGCTCGACTTCCGCATTGAAGGCATCCATATCGAACCAGTGCACCGCCTGGGCAACGGTAATCATGTCCACCGATTGCGAATCCAGCGGCGAATTCTCGGAGCGCGCACAGAGAAACTGGATGCGCTGGTGAGCCTTCGCCTTTTCCAGTTGCTGCGGGCTGGCATCTGTCGCTGTCACGCGCGAGAAATGCCTCACCAGCTCGTGTGCCGCCTGCCCGTTACCGGTAGCGGCATCCCAGGCGTGCTGGTGATTCGCTACCTGGCCGGCGAGCCAGTCGAACAGTTCAGGCGGATACGAGGGGCGCGCGGACGCATACTGCGAAGACTGCGCCGAAAAATGATCCTTGAATTCCTTCCTGTCGGATCGTTCGTTCATTTGCTCCTCAAACAGCGACGAGACCAAGCCACAGCATGGCGAAAAAGAGTCCGCCTTCGGCGACTCGCTGCGCAAGACCGCGCCAGTTCATCAGCCAGGCCTGCTGCATGGCGAGCACACCGCCAATCACTGCAAATGCGCAAGCCATCATGACCTGGGCAGTCAACGGTTGGCCGGTGCGCGAGAAGAAATCCTGAAGCAGGTACAGCGCGGCTGCACCGCCGAGGTATTCGGCGACACCAAACGCGACATGGATATTGTTGCGCCAGGTACCGAACATCGGCGCCGACACATCGCAGGGAAAGATCGCCCCGCCGATATAGCCAAGGCCTACCATTGCAAACAGCCACATCGCCTGCTGCACGCTCGGGTACGTGCCGGCAGCGAACGTAAAGAAGAAGCAGAACGCAATCACCAGCAAGCCGACCGGCAGGAACACGGCAAACGACACGACACGCGAATGCTTCGTGCCATGCGCGCCGAGTTCGCTGATCGTCTGGCGACGCTGCGAGTAAAAGGAAACCTTTCGCGAGAAAACGATAATGCCCGCAAGCAACCAGGCAAATGCCAGCGATGCAGTAGCCGCGGTGAGTTGCTGGGCGAGCGCGAGGCTGAACGTCACAGCGTCTCGCCGGTCTGCAGTTCGAGGTATTTCTTCAGCGCGCGCGCATGCGAATGCTCGACATCCTTCGCACCGAACACCAGTGTGACGCGACCTTCACGGACATGGCCAAGCAGTTCCTCGACGGCTTCGGGCGCGGCGTCCAGCTCCTTGAAATAGCGCTGGCGAAATTCGTTCCAGCGGTCCGGGTCATGGCCATACCACTCGCGCAGCTCAGTCGACGGTGCAATCGACGTCATCCATTCATCGATTGCGGCATCTTCCTTCGACACACCACGCGGCCACAGGCGATCCACCAGGATGCGCTTACCATCCTGCGGCTGCGGTTCTTCATAAGCACGTTTTAACCAGACCTGCATGTAGGGAATTTCCTGCTGAAGTAAAGAGGCTATTTTACGCACCCTTCTGGTCAATTTCAGTGGGCGGAGGAATTCGGCTTACCCAGGCAGGAAGAGCAACCCCAGCGAAAGAACGGGGAAAACGATCAGCATGACGGACATGCGCTTCTGCCAGGAAACATTTTCCTTCCATCGAGCCACCCACATGGCGACCGAGCCTGGCAGCGCAATGAATCCGGGAGACACCAGCAGGACGAAAGCCAACCACGAAGGATTCGGGGGCGAAAGCACCATCGGCGCGAAGACAATCACGAAGCCCCAGACCGGCACGAAACAGAGCACCCAGAGCTGCACCAGGATGAGCTGCCAGAGTTTCACTGGTCTTCTCCGGCGAACTGGCAGGTCGCAAGCCAGTTCTCGGCGGCAGTGAACAGTTTGTCATGAAGGCCGAGGCGGGAACCCAGGCTGTCGCGGTTGGCGCGAAGGTCACGATGATCACTGCCCGGCGCAAGGAACATTCCGATCGGGAGCTTGGCGGTTACGGTATGCACCCGCTGCGAAATGACGATGTTGCTGTGAATCCACAGCGTCGGGTCTGGCCCCTCGCCCAGCCGATAACGCTCCGCAATGTTCGTGCCCATGTAGGAGTCATTCTCGTCATGCCAGGGCACCAGCAGGATGCCCGTCATCATCCGCCCCGGCTCCCGGGCGATCTCGCGGCGATCGAATCGCCAGGAAAGCCCGCCGCTCATCCCCGACTGCAGCACGTTCTCTTCCGTGTGGCGGCGAAGACCGCTGGTGAATTCGACAACCGCACCGGAGGCATAGTCGAATCGGACCGTGTTCGCGGGAACCGTCTCGTCACTGACCACCCGGTTGTTCTTCGGGTCGCCGGGCGCGCGTTGCCGAAGCGGAATGTATTCGGTTTTCACGATACGTCGCGCATCGACGATCCGCAGCTCACCGTCCAGGCCCGGCAGGCTAGCGTTTACGGGGCAGGAGAAGCGGCCTTTCGGATGCGTGTAGACGCCATTCTCCACCGTACCCATCATAGGCGGATCGGCATTGACCAAGGCACATCCCGCGATCGCAACCTGGAGAACCAACAGCACACTGATGGCAAGGATGTGAATTCTCACGAGTTGATCTCCGTTCTTTCATTCAGGATCAAGAGGAACGGCTTCCGCCTTACCTGGCTCATCGGGCAGGCTTGCCGTCCTTCTTCCGTTGGGAACATCCCGGCCAGCAACAGTGGCGGCGCTCACCGGCATTGAGGTCATTGCGCGAACAGCGCAATGTCTTCCTGGCTCGCTAGCACCAGCTACGAGAATGCTATTCAGGCCCTTTGGCAGGTCATGCACGACACCAGCCGAAATGGCTCGGCCATCACCCTGCCCGCATTTCTGCCGGTTTCGCGAGAAACGCGCCCAGCCACGCCATCGGGAGATAGGCCAGCAAGAGGTCTGCCGCGATGAACCACGCCGGGCCACCCAGCATGTTCGCCGCCGCAATACCGCCGAGCAGGAAGAAAGCACCAATACCCAGCGCGAGTTTCATTGCGTGGCTTGCCGCGAACTTCGCCACGACAAAGGCACCGACCAGCGTACCGATGGCATGACCCAGGAAGGGGAACAGGAAATTCATCGGCGAAAACAGGTGCATGCTTGCCGCCAGGCTTTCCCGTGTCGACACGTCAGCGCCTTCCGGCAACGGCACGATATAAGGTCCGGCATTCACCAGGGCAATATTCACGACACTGCCGACGATCACGCCGGCAATGACAACGAGGATATTCTTCACGGTATTGTTCATGATGCGCCCCCCGAAAGACTGCCTGATCATCGCGCGGGACGACCATCAAGGCAACTTCACCCCCCTCTCCCCATCCCTCTCCCACCAGGGGAGAGGGAGTACTTCGATCAGACTCGTCGAAACCGCAACGGTAATGTCATCTCACTCAAACTTGAATCCGTTTCACCAGCCTTCCCGCAAGCCGTGCGCGAAATACCGTTTACCGATTCGGTCAAATATGAAGACAAGGCGTGTCGCTCTTGCTTTCCGCGACTTGTGAAGCCGCCGAGAAGCGCAGGCTCGCGCGGAACATTACAGCGAGCGCAGCGAGCTGGAATTTCCGAAGGGAGGGAGTGTCTGAGCGATTGCGAAGCAATCGCGAGTTGCCCGACCGCCGCGCGAGGCGAGCATCGCAGGGATCCCGAGCAACGCGAGGGCGGCGGAACAGGAGCAATGGTTTTGGTTACTTTTCCCGAAAGAAATTGCCTGCCCCGGATCCCGATCCGGGGTAACAGCCCTGCCGGGGAACAGCGGGCAAGTACGTTACAAGGTGGACGACGATATCGGGAATGCGGAAGAGCAACGTATGCCGGAGCTTCTTGAGAGCTAATCAGAGTCCTCTAGATATTCAGGATCCAAGAACGCAAGAAAGCACCCTGTCTTAGCGTCTTCGTAAGTAACGCTAGTCCCGTCGTAACAGTAATTGCCATTATCGTGAGCTTCATGAATATGAATATCATAAAGTGCTCTCGGTCTTGTTAATGGACCATATGCGAACTCAAGGAGAACAAGTTCGCGATCCCTATTCTCCAGGATGGAGCGAACCGAGTTTCCTGCCTGCATTTCCAGAATTGTTATTTCGCGCAGGTTGGCTGGCATCCTGAGCCACAAAGTTTGAGCTTCCTGCTCTACAAAACCATTACCTTTCCAAGTGATCCCGCTGTACTGGGTTGTTTCCCTTGTGCGTAAGGCGACTTCCATTATTGGTTACCTTTCTATCAAGCCTATTACGCTTTCTTATAAACCTCTGCCCCCTGCTTCCTGAACTCCTCCGACATCTCATCCATGCCTTCCTGCGCAGCGGCGTAATCACGCACCTGCTGGGAAATTTCCATTGAGCAGAATTTCGGACCACACATGGAGCAGAAGTGCGCGACCTTATGGCCTTCCTTCGGCAGGGTCTGGTCGTGGAAGTCGCGCGCACGTTCCGGATCGAGGCTCAGGTTGAACTGGTCTTCCCAGCGGAACTCGAAACGCGATTTCGACAGGGCGTTATC
>JAWWBT010000148.1:0-4772 GCA_033720815.1 Gammaproteobacteria bacterium
ATGTGAAGGGCCAGGCAATCTATGCCTACGTCACCCTGAACGCCGGTGTGGATCCCAGCGACGAACTCATCGACGAGTTGAAGCAATGGGTGCGCAAGGAAATCGGCCCGATCGCCACGCCGGAATTCATCCAGTGGGCGCCGGGATTGCCCAAGACCCGCTCGGGCAAGATCATGCGACGCATCCTGCGCAAGGTTGCGGCCAACGAGCACGACCAGCTCGGCGATACCTCGACGCTCGCGGATCCGGGCGTGGTTGATGAACTGGTGGAAAACCGCCTGAACCGTTAGGTTCAAGGCTGCTGCGCTCGGCGATACGGCGTTGGAAAGCTGCTCTAAATGCTGATGTATGCACCGATACATTCCGCTTTCTCGCAGCTTTCCGCCGTGTCTCGCCGTCGCTCGCGACGCCGTGAGGCCCGGGGTATCGGCTGGGGTAACGTGAAATGACAACGCTGGAACGCATCCTCATCGCCGACGACCATCCGCTGTTCCGGATGGCGTTGACGCAGGCCATCAACGCGGAATTTCCTGCTGCCACGCTCAGCGAGGCAGAGGATTTCGCGGGCCTGCAGGCGATGGTGGAGGCGAATGCCGATGCCGACCTGCTGCTGCTCGACCTGAACATTCCCGGAGTGCAGGGATTCTCCGGCCTCGCTTTCATCCGCGGTCACCACCCAGGGCTGCCGGTCGTCATCATCTCCGCACAGGACGATCCCGAGGTGGTCTGCCGCGCCATTGATCATGGTGCAGCAGGTTTCATCTCGAAATCCTCGCCGATCCGGCAGATCAGTGATGCCTTGCGCGCCGTGGTTGCGGGCGATGTCTGGCTACCGCCAGGTATCGAATACCGTGAACAGGCCGACCGCGAGGAAACACGGGCCGCATCCGGCATCGGTGAACTCACGCCACAGCAGTTCCGGGTGCTCGGCATGCTCGGCACCGGCCTGCTGAACAAGCAGATTGCCTACGAGCTGAACGTGTCGGAAGCGACGGTGAAGGCGCACGTCACCGCGATCATGAAGAAACTCGGCGTGAACAATCGCACCCAGGCGGTGTTGACGGCTGCACGCCTCGGCGTACTGGGCGAGAACGTCGAAGCCTGATCTTTTCGGCGCGCTATTCTTCCGTACCGGTCCGGTCCTGCCCCCTGATACGCAAACCCGCCAGCACGGCACGCAAGGCTGCTGGCTTCAGCGGTTTCGCGAGCATCTGGAAGCCTGCCTCGCGGACTGCCGCCATGACTTCCTCGCTGCGATCCGCGCTGATCACGACGCCCTGCAGGTCAGGATGATGTTCACGAAGCGCAAGCAGTGCATCGAGACCCGTCATTTCACCGCCAAGGTGGTAGTCCGCCAGCACCACGTCCGGCACAGCCGCCTTCCCGGCGGCAAGGATGTCGTCGGCAGCGTGATACAGCTGTGTTTCGCAGCCCCAGCGCGACAGTACCGCCTGCATGCCGGCAAGGATGGATTCCTCGTTATCCAGGCACCACACGTCGAGGGTCGAGAGGTCGCCTCCGCGCAGTGGTGAACTCGCCACCTGCACGGTCGGCGCAGCCGTAGGCACGCGAATGACAAAGCGGCTGCCACGGCCCGGCTGGCTGTCCAGGCTCAACGGATGAGCCAGCATGCGCGCGATACGATCCGCAATCGCGAGACCAAGACCCAGGCCGCGTTCGCGAGTGACATCGCCTGCATCGAGCCGACGAAATTCCTCGAATATCGCCTGCTGGTGTTCCTTTGCGATGCCGGGCCCGGTGTCCCAGACCGCAAGTTCGACCGTGTCGCCACGCCTGCGACAGCCCAGCAGTATCTCGCCACCGCGCGGTGTGTACCTCAATGCATTGGTCAGGAAATTCTGCATGACCCGGCGTAACAACTGCCGGTCGGATTGCAGGTACTTGTCGCAGGTACGGACACGTAATCGCAGTCCGCGCTCCTCGGCAAGCGCTGCGAACTGGCGTTGCAGGGTGCCGAGAAATTCTTCCGCACTGAATACCGAAATGTCCGGCCGCATTGCATCGCGGTCGAGCTTGGAGATATCGAGTAGCGCGCCGAGGATATCTTCCGCTGCCGCCAGCGAGTCCGCGACCTGCTGGGCCATCGTTGCGAGTTCATCGTCCTTTTCCTCGGCACGTTGCACCAGCACGGAAACAAACAGGCTGGCCGCGTTCAGCGGCTGCAACAGATCGTGCGAGGCCGCGGCAAGAAAGCGCGTCTTGGTCTGGTTGGCACGATCGGCTGCCGACTTTGCCGACTGCAGTTCGTCCACAACCTGGGTCAGCTCCGCAGTGCGTTCCTCGACGCGGCTCTCCAGCGTGCGTTTTGCTTCCTGGAGTTGCAGTTCGGCCTCGCGGCGCGAGGTAATGTCCTGGAAAATGGAATACACGCCGAGAACGGCACCGTTGTCATCGACATGCGGAATGTACCGACCGATCACGTACTGCTCGCTGCCGTCTTGAAAACGCAGCGGGAACTCGAGGTCCAGGCGCTCGCCCTCCAGGGCGCGCTCGATGTAACCCGAGCGTTGTTCCCAGTCGCCTTCCGGCACGCAGTCGCGCATGTGACTGCCCATCATCTCGTCACGACTCATGCCGAGGTAGTCGCAGTAGGCCTTGTTGGCAAAGCGATAACGGAAGTCACGATCGATATACACCAGCATCGCGGGTGCGTTATCGGTATAGAAACGCACGTTCTCTTCCGATTCGCGCAACGCCTGCTCGATCTTCTTGTATTCGGTGACATCGGCATAGGTCGTCACGAACCCACCGGCTGGCAGCGGGCTGCCGCGAATTTCCAGCACCTGGCCATCATCACGCTCACGCTCGAAGCGATAGCTCGAACCTGCCTGCATGTAGTCCAGCCGTTTCTTTACATGCGCCTCGGTATCGCCACCATCGAAGTAGCCACGCTGCGCATTGAAGCGGATGAGTTCCGCGACCGGCCGGCCGACATAGAGAAAGCCCTCGGGGTAATCGAGCAACTGCTCGTAACGACGGTTCCAGCCAACCAGTCTCAGGTCTGCATCGACAACACTGACACCCTGGGTAATGTTGTCGAGCGTTGCCTCGAGCAGGCTGCGATTGAAGCGAATGGCTTCGGATGTTTCATCCAGCATCAGCATCACGTCGGCAATGGATGCACCACCGCGGCTCAGCGCACTGGTCAGCACCATGCGTGCGGACGCCGAACCGATCGCCCCGGCAATCAACCTTTCGGTGAACTGCGCGACATGGCGCGGCGCGCGTTGTGATCGATCAGCGGGCAACTGGCTCTTGTCGAGGTATTCGCCGATCGCGCGGCGCGCGTTATAGGAGCCGAGGAAGCGTCCTGCCAGCGCTTCGAGGTCGGCAACCGTGACATCCAGGTCTGGCGCCACCGAGGGCTGGGAGATGGCCTGGTTGCGACCGGTGAAGCTCGCGGCCTGGAGTCTTTCTTCCAGGGTCGGCTGGTCGAACAGGGAGACGATCAGCAACACGAATGTATTCAGGACAAGCGAAACCGTTACACCCGCCGTGATGGGTGCGATCTCTGCAAGGCCGAGAATGGCAACGAAGAGTGACTGGGTGTCACCGAGTTCCGGTAACAGCAGCATGTCCAGCCAGACCAGGAAGCCGGTCACCATGCCGGCAAGCGCGCCGCGCCGGGACGCTTGCCGCCAATAGATGCCCAGGACGACCGCCGGACCAAGCTGGGCGGCCATCGCAAACGACAACAGGCCGATGGACGCGAGTGCCGCCGATGCGTCGACAATGCGATGGAACAGCCATGCCGCGAGCAGGACGAGAAAGATGCTTGCGGCTCGTGCGAGCGGCAGCAGGCGGCTGAAATCTTCCTCTGTACCGGTACTGCGATGCGAGCGTCGCAGGAGATACGGAAGAACGATCTCGTTCGAGACCATGGTGCTCAGCGCCACCGAGGCCACGATCACCATGGCGGTTGCAGCAGAGAAACCGCCAATGAAGGTGGCAAGCGTCAAGGCCAGGTTGTCCGAAGCGGCCGGCAAGGCAAGCGTGTAGTTGTCCGGCGCAACACCCGCCGGCAAGGTCAGCATGCCGGCAGCTGCAATCGGGATGACAAAGACAGTGAATATCAACAGGTAGAGCGGGAACAGCCAGAGTGCACGCTGGAGTTCGCGTGGCCCCGAGGCTTCAACAGCCGCCACCTGGAACTGCCGCGGCAGGCAGAAGATCGCAAGCATCGCCAGCACGGTCTGCGCAAGAAACCCTGGCGGCAACGAATCCGGAAGGAATCGTTCACGCAATGCAGGGGTAGTAACCACCTTCTCGAACAGGTCGACCGGTCCTGCCAGAACATGATTCACCGCGAAGATACCGACAGCCGCGAAGGCGGCCAGCTTGATGACCGATTCAAAGGCGACGGCAAGCATCAGGCCCTGGCGATGCTCTGAGGCATCCAGTCGGCGGGTACCGAACAGCACCGCAAAGAGTGCAAGGCCTATGGCAGTAAAGAGTGCTGTATCGAGGCCTGGCAAGAGCAGGCCAGGTTCAGGGACCACGACCAGGTCATAACTCATCGACACTGCTTTAAGCTGCAGGGCGATATACGGCACCGTCCCTACAACCGCGATCACGGTAACGAGCACCGCCAGTGAGCGTGCCTTGCCATAACGCGAGGCGATGAAATCCGCGATAGAAGTGATCGAATGGCGACGCGTAATGATGACGATCCGCCGAAGCAAGCCGGTCGCAAACAGGAACATCACGATCGGCCCGAGGTAGATCGGCAGGAATGACAACCCACCGTTTAC
>JAWWBT010000149.1:0-4696 GCA_033720815.1 Gammaproteobacteria bacterium
GACTTGATCGGCGAATCTCCCAATACGAGGAGGAGATTCGCGTTCAGAGGTCATTCGATGACTTGATCGGCGAATCTCCCAATACGAGGAGGAGATTCGCCGCTCGGGGGCGGCACGGGAAAGGCCTGGCGAAAGCCGGGCCTTTTCTTTTTAGAGAGAGAATCCATAGGATGTCGCCACGTGCCGGAGCGGCTTGGCCAACGGTTGCAAGGAAAAAAGGCTACTGACCCCTTATTTTCGAATAATCCCTATACATATATGTATCTGGTTACTGGGGAATTGTAATGAGTAAACGTATCGCTCTCCTGTTGATCGCTTTTGCATTCGGTTGCGCCTCGTGTTCAGTAGAGAGAAATAGCGCTGACTCGATTTCTAACAAGAAACAATTAAGAAATGGCCTGCCTATTTCTTCCGAGAATTTTTTTCAAGGCGAAGTTGAGGTAGTCGGTCCACTTTCCGTTGACCAAGTCGAGCAGCGATCCCTAGAGCGGATCCACGATATCGCAAAACGGCAACTGGATATTCCGAGAATCCCGTTCGGTTATCTCAATGGGAAATGGGTTGAGATGCGTTCATTATTTCAACCAGGGGATGAGTTATACGAGTTTGTAGCCTCGGAGCACTCACCGAACATTGCAAAAAACTATGCAACTAGGGGCATTGCTCTCGTCCGTGGCGGGCATGTGATAGAGATTTTGACGATATCCGTGCATTGAGAACACTTTCCCTCGAGCTCCGGCAAAATTGGGGACAGACCACGATTAAATAAAGGGGTCAGTACCCTTTTCGTAATAAAGGGATCGAAATAGAGGGGAAATTTGGAGTCAGAGTAAAAATGCAGTAGTTGACAAAGGCCTGGCGAAAGCCGGGCCTTTTCTTTGGCGCACAGGGAGCATGGCAAGTCCGCCCGGTCGCGGTGTCGATAGCGAACTATACTTCAGGGCCTTCACCGGCCACTTAACGGGAGGTTTCGCACCAGATATACCTAATCAATGAAGTATCACGCTCGCAACCTCGACTCGAGGTGCGGGGAAGGATCCAACCATGCAACATAATCCAACAAGAATATTGCCGGCCATTCTCGCCGGGCTACTGCTCTGGGCCGCGCCAGCCACCGCGGAAAACGAAAAGCAGATGATCAAGCAGGCCGAGTCTGCAGCACCCGAATCCATCAGCAAGGAAGCCACCATCCTGGGCCGCGATCGCAGCGTCCTGCGCGAGGGCACCAACGGCTGGACCTGCATGCCCAATACCATGCCGAACGACAATGCACCGATGTGCAACGACGCGGTGTGGATGAAGATGATGCAGGCGATGGGCGAGGGCGCCGACTTCTCAACCGATGAGATAGGCGTTTCCTACATGCTGAAGGGCGACGGCAAGGGCGGTGGAGTCAGCAACTCCGACCCGGGGCACCCGAATGCAAAGGAAGCCGATGATTACGTGGAAACCGGCCCCCACCTGATGATCATCCTGCCCAAGCACATGCTGGAAGGCATCACCGATGACCCCGATGAGGGCGGACCGTGGGTGATGTGGAAGGACACGCCGTATGCGCACATCATGGTGCCGATCGAGGACATGAAGAAGTAAAGGCAACAGTTTCCAGAGCGCCGGGGCCCGCCGTTGGCGGGCCTTTTTCATGTCATCAGCCAGGCAGTTGATGGAGATCATGGAGGCCTTATTTAGACCTTGGTCGGGGCCAGAAGCCGCCAAATGGGCGGGCTTGCGTGGTATCATCGCGCGCGAATTGAAAGACCCCCGAAACCCCCTGAAAAACAAGCGATTGCGGAGTGTGCGCTGCAATGAAGTTCGACAAGATCCAGGTGCCTGATCAGGGCCAGAAGATCACCATCAATACTGATCATTCCATTTCCGTGCCGGACCGCCCGATCATCCCCTTCATCGAGGGCGACGGCATCGGTATCGACGTAACCCCCGTGATGAAGCAGGTCGTGGACGCCGCGGTGAAGAAGGCCTACGGCGGCAAGCGCAAGATCGAGTGGATGCAGGTGTACGCCGGTGAAGCAGCCTGTGACCTCTACGGCGAGAACGTGTACTTGCCGGACGAGACGCTGGAAGCGCTCAACGAGTACGTGGTGTCCATCAAGGGCCCGCTGGCCACGCCGATCGGCGGCGGCCTGCGCTCGCTGAACGTGGCGATCCGCCAGAACATGGACCTTTACGCCTGCGTGCGGCCGATCCAGTACTTCTCGGGCGTTTCCACGCCGATGAAGGTTTCCGACCTCACCGACATGGTCGTCTTCCGCGAGAACACCGAAGACATATATGCGGGTATCGAGTGGCCGGCCGGCTCGGAAGAGGTGCAGCAGCTCATTCATTACCTGCAGTCGCAGCTGAATGTGCACGGCATCCGCTTCCCGAACAGCTCGGGCATCGGCATCAAGCCGGTCTCGAAGGAAGGCTCGCAGCGCCTCATCCGCAAGGCGATCAATTACGCGATCGACAACGACCGCGTCTCGGTGACGCTTGTCCACAAGGGCAACATCATGAAGTACACCGAGGGCGCCTTCCGCAACTGGGGCTACCAGCTGGCGAAGGACGAGTTCGGTGCGACCGAGCTGGATGGCGGACCGTGGCTGAAGTTCAGGAACCCGAAGACGGGCCACGACATCATCGTGAAGGACGTGATCGCCGACAACTTCCTGCAGCAGATCCTGCTGCGCCCGGAAGATTATGACGTGATCGCGACGCTGAACCTGAATGGCGACTACATTTCCGACGCGCTGGCGGCCCAGGTGGGCGGCATCGGCATCGCGCCGGGCGGCAACGTCGGTGACGGCGTGGCAGTGTTCGAAGCCACTCACGGCACCGCACCGGGCTTTGCCGGCAAGGACCGTGTGAACCCGGGTTCGCTGATCCTCTCCGGCGAGATGATGCTGCGCTACCTCGGCTGGACCGAGGCGGCGGACCTCGTTATCCAGGGCATGCAGAAGACGATTGCCGAGAAGACCATGACCTACGACCTCGCACGCCTTCGCGAGGCCATCCGCGCACCGAAGCGCGAACTGGCCGCGATGAAGAACGTCGAGGAAAAGATGGACAAGCTGATCCCGGGTGCCACGCTGGTCGGCACGAAGGGCTTTGGCGATGCCATTGTTGCTAACATGGATGCCGAATAAGCGGTAACGTACGCATAATCAAACAATAAGCCGCGTGCCGGGCTCCCTTCGGAGCCCGGCCATTCATGAGCGGCATTCAAGCGTTACAACTGGGGGATTTGCCATGATCAAGGTGTTGCTGGTCGACGACCACGAACTCATCCGTGTAGGCATGCGCAAGGTCATCGAGGCCGAGGAGGGCGTCGTGATCGCCGGCGAGGCCAACGATGGCGAACAGGCACTGGAGCTCGCGAAAGCAGAGCGGCCGGATATCGTGCTGCTGGATATCAACATGCCGGGCATGAATGGTGTCGAGGCCACGCGCCGCCTCTCGCGCCTGCCGAACGCGCCGAAGATCATCATCGTTTCCGTCCACGCCCAGGACCCGATCCCGACCCGCCTGCTGGAAGCCGGTGCATCCGGCTACCTCACGAAGGAAGCCGCCGCCCAGGAGCTTCCTACAGCGTTGAAGGCGGTCGCAAAGGGCAAGCGCTACCTCTCTGCCGACGTGGCACGCGAGATCGCACTGGCACAGGCCGGCGGTGAATCGCCACTGGCCTCGCTTTCCGAGCGTGAAATGGAAGTGCTGTTGCTGGTTGCTGACGGCAAGGGCATCCCGGACATTGCGGATCGCCTTAACGTGAGCCCGAAGACGGTATCCACCTATCGTTATCGCCTGTTCGAAAAGCTGGATGTCGAGAACGACGTCGAGCTGGCGCGTTACGCCCTGCGTCACGGCCTGGTCGAGGACATGCCGAGCGATGGCTGACGCCACCTCGTTTGGAAAGGAAGTCTTCGATATTTCCTGCCGCGACTGCCCGCGGCTCGCGGAATTCCTCGACGAGGTTAAGGCAAAACATCCGGAATACCATGCGCGGCCCGTGCCGCCGTTCGGTGACCCGAAGGCGCGGTTCCTCGTGGTCGGGCTCGCACCCGGCATGCATGGTGCGAATGCAACGGGCCGACCGTTCACCGGTGATTACGCCGGTGTGCTGCTCTATGAAACCCTGCATCGCCATGGCTTCGGTTCGCAGCCGGTTTCGGAAAGCGCGGACGACGACCTCGAACTCATTGATTGCCGCATTACCAATGCGGTGAAGTGCCTGCCGCCGCAGAACAAGCCGACCGGCGGCGAGATCAACCAGTGCAACCATTACCTGGCCGCGGAACTGGATCTGCTCACGCCTGGCAGTGTCGTTCTTGCGCTTGGCAAGATTGCGCATGATGCTGTGCTGAAGGCCCAGGGCCTGAAACTGAATGCCGCGAAATTCGGCCATGCAGCCGAACATGAAATGGACGGTTTCATGCTGCTGGATTCCTACCACTGCAGCCGCTACAACACCCAGACGAAGCGCCTGACGCCGGAAATGTTCGACAACGTGATCGGCAGGGCGAGGACGTTGCTCGACTGACGCCATGACGCAGGAATTCGACGCCAAGGCATTTCTCAAGACGCTGACGTCTCGCCCCGGCGTGTACCGCATGCTGGATTCCGAGGGGAAGATTCTCTACGTCGGCAAGGCGAAGAACCTCAAGAACCGTGTGTCGACGTATTTCCAGAAAAGCGTCAACAC
>JAWWBT010000150.1:0-4677 GCA_033720815.1 Gammaproteobacteria bacterium
GACCTGTTCGAACACACGAAGATCGATCCGTGGTTCCTGGCGCAGATCGAGGACATCATCCGCGCCGAGGAAGTCATTCGCGGTCGCAAGCTTGCAGATATCGACAAGGACGAGATGTTCGGCCTGAAGCGTCGCGGTTTTGCCGACAGTCGTATCGCGACGCTGCTGGGTGTCGAGGAACACGAGGTGCGCAAGCATCGCCATGACCTCGACATACATCCCGTATACAAGCGCGTCGATTCCTGCGCGGCGGAATTCGATACCACCACCGCGTACATGTATTCCTCTTACGAGGAAGAGTGCGAAAGCGAGCCGAGTGATCGCGACAAGATCATCGTGCTGGGCGGTGGGCCGAACCGTATCGGCCAGGGTATCGAGTTCGATTACTGCTGCGTGCACGCGGCGCTCGCGCTGCGCGAGGACGGGTTCGAGACCATCATGGTCAACTGCAACCCGGAAACCGTGTCGACCGACTATGACACGTCTGATCGCCTGTATTTCGAGCCGCTGACGCTCGAAGACGTGCTGGAAATCGTCGCGAAGGAAAAGCCGAAGGGCGTGATCGTGCAGTACGGTGGCCAGACGCCGCTGAAGCTGGCGCGCGACCTGGAAGCCGCAGGCGTGCCGATCATCGGCACCTCGCCGGATTCGATCGACCTTGCGGAAGACCGCGAGCGCTTCCAGCAGATGATCAATGAACTGAACATGAAGCAGCCGCCGAACCGCACCGCGCGTTCGGAACAGCAGGCGGTCGAGTTGTCGCGCGAAATCGGTTTCCCGCTGGTCGTGCGCCCGTCGTACGTGCTGGGTGGTCGCGCGATGGAAATCGTCTTCAACGAAGACGACCTGCTGCGTTACATGACGGAAGCGGTCAGCGTTTCCAACAAGTCACCGGTGCTGCTTGATCGCTTCCTTGACGAAGCGGTGGAAGTCGACATCGACATCATCTGCGATGGCACTGATGTGCTCGTCGGTGGCGTGATGGAACATATCGAGCAGGCCGGTGTGCATTCCGGTGATTCGAGCTGCTCGCTGCCGCCGGCAACGCTGAAGAAGGAAATCAGCGAAGAGATCAAGGCACAGGCCGCAGCGATGGCGCGCAAGCTCGGCGTGGTCGGCCTGATGAACACGCAGTTCGCGGTGCGCGGTGACGAGATCTTCGTGCTCGAAGTGAACCCGCGCGCTTCGCGTACCGTGCCGTTTGTCTCGAAGGCCATTGGCCTGCCGCTGGCAAAGATCGCCGCGCGCTGCATGGTGGGCAAGACGCTGAAGGAGCAGGGCGCGCTGGAAGAACGGACACCGCCGTATTTCTCGGTGAAGGAATCGGTATTCCCGTTCATCAAGTTCCCGGGTGTCGACCCGATCCTTGGTCCGGAGATGAAATCCACTGGCGAAGTGATGGGCGTTGGCCGCAGCTTCGGCGAAGCCTATGCGAAAGCGCAGCTGGCATCGGGTGTGACACTGCCGAAGGGTGGTGTGGCATTGATCTCGGTGCGCGAGCAGGACAAGCCTGCTGCCGTCGAGCTGGCAAAGATCCTGGCCGAGCGCGGCTTCGAGCTGGTTGCAACGCATGGCACGGCGAGAGCCATCAACGATGCCGGCGTGGAATGTCGCGGCGTGAACAAGGTGCGAGAAGGTCGTCCGCACGTGGTCGACCTCATCAAGAACGACGAGATCTCGCTGATCGTGAACACGACCGAAAGCAAGCAGGCCATTCTCGAGTCCTATTCGATCCGTCGCGAGGCGCTGCACCACAAGGTGACCTACTACACGACGATTGCTGCGGCGAAGGCGACGACCATTGCCATGGATCACATTGATGCCGCAGACGTGAACAAGCTGCAGGACCTGCACAAGGAATCCGCGAAAGGAGAGTCCGCATGAACAAGGTACCAATTACCAAAGACGGTGCGCAGAAGCTGAAGGACGAGTTGAAGAAACTGAAGTCCGAAGACCGTCCGCGCGTCATCGAGGCGATTGCGGAAGCTCGTGCGCACGGTGACCTGAAGGAAAATGCCGAATATCACGCCGCGCGTGAGCAGCAGTCCTTCATCGAGGGTCGCATCACGGAAATCGAGGGCAAGCTGTCGAACGCCGAGGTCATCGACGTTACGGAAATGAACGCGTCTGGAAAGGTGATCTTCGGTTCGACGGTAGACCTCCTGAATATCGATACCGACGAGGAAATCACCTACAAGATCGTCGGCGAGGACGAGGCGGACATCAAGAACGGCATGCTGAATTACAGTTCGCCGATTGCACGCGGCCTGATCGGCAAGATGGAAGGTGACGACGTCACCATCAACACGCCGGGTGGCGAAAAGAATTTCGAAATTCTCGAGGTGCGATACGTCTGATGGAAGTGATGCTTCTTGCCGGTATCGGCGCGGGGATTGTCGTGATGTTGCTGGTCAACCAGCTGGCCCACCAGGTTCACGCAAGGCGTTACAGCGCGGACGATTGAGTCCGCGCCGGTTTCACTTCTTCGGCAGTTCGATCTTCGGCTTGTCGGGGTTGCGGCGGAAGAAGGTGGCAACGTGACCGATGCGCTGGATCAGCAGGGCATCCATTTCGTCGCAGATGCGCTCGACCATCCGGGCGCGCTCGTCGCGGTCTCCAGCCAGCACCTTGACCTTCACGAGTTCGTGAGCGGTCAGGGCTGCGTCGACTTCCTTCATCACCGCCTCGGTAAGGCCGTTGGCGCCGGTCTGCACGATCACGTTGCGGTCGTGGGACAGGCCCTTGAGAAACTTGCGCTGCTTTTCGTTGAGCTTCGGGTTGGTCATGTTGCGATGCGATTCCAGCGGATGTGACAGGGCGCGTAGCCTATCATGAAGGCCCGGTTTCGGCAGCAAATCCAATGACTTCGTTGTAGAGATAATGGCAAAGCGATCAAAAAGCAGTTCCCGCTGGCTCGGTGAGCATTTCGCCGACGAATACGTAAAGCGCGCACAGGCCGAGGGCTGGCGTTCGCGCGCCGTGTTCAAGCTGGAGGAGATCGACGGGAAGGATCGCCTGCTGAAGCCCGGCATGGTCGTGATTGACCTGGGTGCGGCGCCCGGCGGCTGGAGCCAGTACGCGGTGCGACAGGTCGGCCGGAAGGGCCGGGTGCTCGCGCTCGACATCCTGGAGATGCCCGAAATCGAGGGGGTGGAATTCTTGCAGGGTGATTTCACCGAGGACGAACCCCTCCAGCAGCTGCTCGAATCGCTCGGAGATGACCGCCCAGCCCTTGTAATGTCGGATATGGCCCCCAATATGAGCGGTATGGACGCCATCGACCAGCCGAAGTCCATGTACCTGGCAGAGCTGACGCTGGACCTGGCCGAACAGGTGCTGAAGCCGGGTGGCGACATGCTGGTGAAGGTCTTCCAGGGTGAAGGCTTCGATGAATACCTGAAGCGCCTGCGCTCGCTGTTCGGCAAGGTGTCGAGCCGCAAGCCGAAAGCCTCGCGCTCGCGCAGCCGGGAAGTGTACCTGCTGGCGAGAGATTACCGCGGCTGATCGGGTCCTCCGGGACCGCCAGAAGCCGCGCGAACGGCGGAATTGCGGCCAGAATCGCATGACCGGAACCATTGATTCGTGTACTGTCTAAGCTGTTAGCCGTACCCCTGCTGACCCCATCCCAACGAGGTCTCCCTTGAACGAAACTGCACGCAACCTGATTCTCTGGGCAATCGTCATCCTGCTCCTGTTGTCCGTCTTCAACAATTTCGGCACACGGACCGGCCAGGTTGAACAGGTGGCCTATTCGGAATTCCTGGAACAGGTGGACCGCGGCAATGTCGCGAACGTGACCTTCCAGGGTCGCACGATTACCGGTGCCTACGAAGGCGGCCAGTCCTTCTCGACGCAGAGCCCGGAGACCGACAACACGGCGCTCATTGGTGAGCTGCGCAAGTCCGACGTCAAGATCACGGCGAAGGAGCCCGAGAAGCAGTCGCTGCTGATGCAGATCTTCGTTTCCTGGTTCCCGTTCCTGCTGCTGATCGGCGTGTGGATCTACTTCATGCGCCAGATGCAGGGCGGCGGTGGCGGCAAGGGTGCCATGTCCTTCGGCAAGTCCAAGGCCCGCATGCTGGGCGAGGATTCCGTCAAGGTGACCTTTGGCGATGTCGCCGGCGTGGATGAGGCCAAGGATGAAGTTGTCGAGCTGGTCGAATTCCTCCGTGACCCGGGCAAGTTCCAGCGCCTCGGCGGCAAGATTCCGCGCGGCGTGCTGATGGTCGGCAGCCCCGGTACCGGCAAGACGCTGCTCGCCCGCGCTATCGCCGGCGAGGCCAAGGTGCCGTTCTTCACGATTTCCGGTTCCGATTTCGTCGAGATGTTTGTCGGTGTCGGTGCATCGCGTGTGCGTGACATGTTCGAGCAGGCGAAGAAGCACGCACCGTGCATCATCTTCATCGACGAGATCGACGCCGTCGGTCGCCATCGTGGCGCCGGCCTCGGTGGTGGTCACGACGAACGCGAACAGACGCTGAACCAGTTGCTGGTCGAGATGGATGGTTTCGAAGGCAACGAGGGCGTGATCATCATCGCTGCGACCACCCGTCCCGACGTGTTGGACAAGGCCCTGCTGCGTCCCGGCCGTTTCGACCGACAAGTGGTGGTTGGCAATCCGGACATCAAAGGTCGTGAAGCGATCCTGGGCATCCACATCAAGAACAACAATGTCCC
>JAWWBT010000151.1:0-4577 GCA_033720815.1 Gammaproteobacteria bacterium
GATGTCGGTAATTTCCAGCGCAATGAGTGCAATCAGCAGCGGAGTGGCGACCAGCTTGCCGCTCTCCCGCCGGAGGAAGCTGCCATCCTTCACCTTGTCGGTCACCGGCAGGTGACGGCTCAACCAGCGCACCGCAGGGTTACTTTCGGAGCGTTCGGTGTCGGCCTGCAGCGTGCGGATTGCAGCGATGAAGAGAATGCCGCCGAACACGTAGCTCACCCATTCCCATTCCTGCAGCGCTGCCGACCCCAGCCAGATGAAAAGGCCGCGGAACACGATCGCACCGAAAATCCCCCAGAACAGCACGCTGTGCTGGTATTTCGGCGGGATGCCCAAGCTGGTGAAGATCAGCAGGAAGACGAAGAGGTTGTCGAGGCTGAGACTCTTCTCGGTGAAGTAGGCGGCGAGATATTCCTGCGCCAGTTGCGGGCCGAACAGCCACCAGACCACGCCGACGAAGGCGAGGCCGGCCAGGATCCAGATCACCGTCCAGATAATGGCCCAGCGCCGGGAAGACTCGCGACCGCCGCGATGCGCCCACAGGTCGATCATCAGCAGCACGAATACACCGATGCCGAAGATCGACCAGCCGAGGGTGGAGAGCTGTTCTGCCTCGTTTTCCATGCTCTTACGGTTGCACAGGCCATGCAGCGCAGCAATGCAAACCGCTCGGTTTTTGGCAGGCGCTGCCGGCTGGGGTAACCTTCATGGCTTTCGACCACAGCTGGCAAGAATAAAGGGGAACCAACGTGGCCAATAACCGCGGCCTGTCCGACAGTGCGCATCGACCGCTGGCGGAAGGCGAGGAATACCAGCCGTACGTACCCGCGACGCAGTCCTTCGCGGAATTCACCATCAAGTCGATCTTCTTCGGCATCCTGTTCGGCATCGTGTTCGGTGCCGCGAACGCCTATCTCGGCCTGCGTGCCGGCCTGACGATCTCGACGTCGATCCCGGTCGCCGTCATGACGGTTGCGGCATTCCAGGCCCTGCAGAAGGTCGGTTATTCCTCGAACATCCTGGAGGCCAACCTGTCGCAGACGATAGGTTCCGCGTCATCATCGGTTGCCTCCGGTGTGATTTTCACGTTGCCTGCGCTGTTCCTGTGGGGACTGGCGCCAGGCTTGTTGCAGATGACACTTCTCGCAATGGCTGGCGGCCTGCTGGGCGTGCTGTTCATGATCCCGCTGCGCCGCTTCCTCATCGAGCGCGAGCACGGCAAGCTGCCGTACCCGGAAGGTACGGCCTGTGCGCACGTGCTGGTGGCGAACGAGGTCGGCGGTGGCCATGCGAAGAACGTGTTCTGGGGCCTTGCCGGCGGTGCGGCGTTCAAGGCCCTGACGTCCTGGGCAAAGGTAATCCCCGGTGATTTCCACGTGAACATTCCCTTCCTCAAGAAAGGGGCGGTAGGCATGGACCTGTCCGCAGCGCTGTTCGGCGTTGGCTACATCCTCGGCCCGCGCATTGCCGCGGTGATGGTGGGCGGTGGCCTGCTGTCGTCGATCATCATCATTCCGGCGATTGCCTATTGGGGTACGGGGCGCGTCGAACCGCTGTACCCGGAAACGGTGCTGGCGATTTCAGAGATGTCGCCGTCGCAGATCTGGACGCGCTACGTGCGTTACATCGGTGCGGGTGCGGTCGCGGCTGCCGGCATCATCACGTTGGTGAAATCCATCCCGGTGATGATCGAATCCTTCCGCATTGGCGCGAAGGAAATGAAGGACCGTGTCGAGCACACCGGTGACGAACCGAAGGTGACGAAGCGTACCTCGATGGACCTGCCGCTGAAGGTCGTCGGCATTGGCATCCTCGTCATCATCGCCGTGCTGGCCTTCGTACCGGCGCCGTTCGGTGCGCTGGAAAGCACGCTGCAGCGCCTGGTTGCCGCGATCATGGTGGTGATCTTTTCCTTCTTCTTCGTCACGGTGGCATCAAGAATCGTCGGTATGGTCGGCGTGACGTCGAACCCGACGTCCGGCATGACGATCGCATCGCTGCTCGGAACCGCGGGCGTCTTCCTGGTGATGGGCTGGACGGATATCACCGGCAAGGCAGCGGCACTGACTGTCGGTTGTGTGGTTGCGATTGCCGCCTCCATCTCGGGTGACACTTCGCAGGACCTCAAGACCGGCTACCTGCTCGGCGCGACACCGAAACGCCAGCAGATCGGCGAGCTGGTCGGTGTGCTGACCTCGGCAACCTTCGTCTGCCTCGCCGTGCTGCTGCTGGCCGAGACCTTCGGTTTCGGTACCGAGGAACTGCCGGCGCCACAGGCGACCCTGATGAAGCTGGTTGTTGATGGCGTACTGGACCAGTCACTGCCGTGGGGCCTGGTTGCGATCGGTGTCGGCCTCGCCATCGTTGCCGAGCTGGCGCGTATCCCGTCGCTGCCGTTTGCGGTGGGTGTGTACCTGCCGGTCTCGACGATGACCCCGATTTTCCTTGGCGGCCTGCTGCGCCTGTGGCTGGAAAAGAAGGGTCGCTCGGAAGAGGAGCGCATCGCGCGTCGCGACAAGGGCGTGCTGCTCGGCTCCGGTTTCGTCGGCGGCGAAGGCCTGCTCGGCGTGGGTATCGCGGCTGTGGCATTCATGCAGAATCGCAAGCCGGACGGCATCGGTACCGACTGGCTGGGCCCGGAATGGATTGCACAACTCGCGGGCCTGGTGGCATTCGGGTTCTTCGTGATGTGGTTCGTGCGCAGGGTCAAGGCGGACTGATCGCTGGAAACAGCGAGAATCACCGAAAGGGCGCCCGATTAGGGCGCCTTTTCGTTTGCATAATTAGTACGAAGCTGGACAATTGGAAATGAATTCTATGTGCGGAGGTACACATGAGCGACCCGAAAGCACTGCAAATCTATTCCTGGCCCACACCTAACGGCCAGAAGGTCCACATCATGGTGGAAGAGCTGGGTATTCCCTATGAGGTCCATGGAGTGGATATCGGCAAGGGCGAGCAGTTCGAGCCGGAATTCCTGAAGATTTCCCCGAACAACAAGATCCCGGCGATCGTGGACCCGGATGGCCCGAATGGCCAGGCGATGTCGCTGTTCGAATCGGGCGCCATCCTGCAGTACCTGGCAGAAAAGCACGGCAAGTTCCTCCCGAAGGACCCGCTGGCGAAATGGGCCGCGATGGAGTGGCTGTATTTCCAGGTTGGCGGATTCGGCCCGATGCTTGGCCAGGCACATCACTTCCGCAAGTACGCACCCGAAAAGGTGGAGTACGGTATCGAGCGATACACCAACGAAGCGAACCGGCTCTACAAGGTTGTCGACAAGCGTCTCGGTGAAGCCGACTACCTGGCAGGCGACGAATACTCCATTGCGGATATCGCTGTGTACACCTGGTCACTGAATTACGAGCAGGAAGGCGTGGATATTTCGAAGCTGCCGAATATCCAGCGCTGGCAGGAAACCATTGGCCAGCGGTCGGGGGTGCAACGCGGCATGGAAATTCTCAAGGACAGTCACCGCGAGATGTCCGACGAGGACAAGAAGGTGCTGTTCGGACAGAAATGACAGTCTCTCGCTGCTGAAACAAGGGGCCGGCATTCGCCGGCCCTTTTGCGTGCAACATTCGTTTACAGAATCGCCATACGGGATGCGCTATACAGAGAGTGTGCCCGGGCGGCCCCCAACGCACGGACACAATTCGCGATAGTGATCATCCGAAAGTACGAGGAGCAGGGACGCTCCACCATTTTTCCCGGCGAGGTGCCCATGTACAGGCAGGGCTTCAGCATCACCGAAATCCTGGTTGCCGTTGCGGTGGTCGGTGTCACGATCGGCATCGCGATCCCGCTATGGCAAGCCGCCGAGCTGCGCAAGCAGGTCGACAATGGTCTCGCGCAGGCGGAGGGACGGCTGGTTGATGTTGCCCACTTCTATCGTGATCGCGGTCGCCTGCCACGGCATAGTGGTGAGCTCGGGTTGGTCGAGCGCGTGAATGATCATGCGGTCGAATACCTGAGCTGGCGCCGGTCTTCGGAAGACCCGGAGCGCGTGGGTTACCTGGATGTCCAGATGACCCTGCAACCGCTGGGTGCCGGCATGACCCCAATCGCACTTGAAGCCCGCGTCGCCGATGGACAACTCCGCTGGCGTTGTGTCAGCGCGCGTCGACTGGGTGTCGCGCCTGATCTAAGTCTTTCGGATTTCTACCTGCCATCTCGATGCAGGCAGGGAGGGGAATCCACGGGGCCCTGAAACCGTTCACTGGAGGGGCTTGAGGCAAAGCCGGTCATCACGTTGATGACCGGCTTTTTTATGTTCGCTGCCCTGTCTTTCAGGCGAGCCACAGGAACAGGAGAGCTGCACCCGCCAGCCAGAGCAGCACGACGAACAGCGTGGCGCCATGGCTGTGCGGGCGCTCGATTTCTCGCACTGCCGCTTCCTGACGCATTTCCTGCATGACCTCGTCGGGTATCAATGCAATCGCAAGTGCAATCATTCCCGGGAGCAACAGGAGGTCATCGAGGTAACCGATAATCGGGATGAAGTCGGGTATCAGGTCAATTGGCGAGAATGCATAGGCGGCGGCTGCGATGGCCAATGCCTTGGCGTACCAGGGTAC
>JAWWBT010000152.1:0-4576 GCA_033720815.1 Gammaproteobacteria bacterium
GCCCGAGCAGGTACTCCGCGCTGCCCGGACCACGGCACCGACCTCGAAGCGCAGACCGTCAGCCAGATGGTCGACCACGTGCTGGAAATGGAAGAAGGTACCAAGTTGATGCTGCTTGCCCCGGTGATTACCAATCGCAAGGGTGAGCACGTCGACCTGCTGGCAGACCTGCGTGCGCGTGGTTTCATTCGCGCGCGCATCAATGGCGAAGTCGTGGACCTCGACCAGCCGCCTGCACTGGACCTGAAGAAGAAGCACACCATCGAGGCCGTGGTGGACCGCTTCAAGGTGCGCGATGACCTGGCCCAGCGCCTGGCTGAATCCTTCGAGACCGCCTTGTCGCTCACCGACGGCATCGCGGTCGTCGCGCACATGGAAGGGGGTGCGGCGGATATCGTTTTCTCGGCGAAATTTGCCTGCGCGCAGTGCGGATATTCTCTCTCGGAACTCGAACCGCGACTGTTTTCCTTCAACAACCCGGTCGGCGCCTGCGAATCCTGCGACGGCCTCGGCGTGCGCCAGCATTTCGACGAGGAACGCGTGGTCATCAACCCCGACCTCAGCCTGGCCGGCGGTGCGGTGCGCGGCTGGGATCGTCGCAATGCCTATTATTTCCAGATGATCCGGTCGCTATCCGAGCATTACGGTTTTGACATGGATACGCCGTTCAACGAATTGCCGGAAAACATCCGCCAGGTTGTCCTGTGGGGTTCAGGCAACGACAAGATCGAATTCCATTACTTCAACGAGCGCGGCGGTGCGACCAGTCGCAAGCATCGCTTCGAAGGCATCATCCCGAACATGGAGCGGCGTTACCGCGAAACCGAATCGAGCATGGTGCGCGAGGAACTGGCGAAATACCTGTCGACCAAGCCCTGCTCGGCCTGTGGCGGCACGCGCCTGAACCGCGCCGCGCGAAATGTTTTTGTTGCCGATACCAGCCTGCCGGAAGCCGCGCACATGTCGGTCGGTCATGCGAAGGACTTCTTCGAACAGTTGAGCCTGCCGGGCCGTCGCGGCGAAATCGCCGCAAAGATCAACAAGGAAGTTTCCGACCGGCTGACCTTCCTCGTCGATGTCGGGCTGGATTACCTCACGCTGGATCGCAGCGCAGAGACGCTGTCCGGCGGCGAAGCACAGCGTATCCGCCTCGCCAGCCAGATTGGATCTGGCCTGGTCGGCGTAATGTACATCCTCGACGAACCGTCGATCGGCCTGCACCAGCGTGACAACCAGCGCCTGCTGGATACACTCACGCGGCTGCGCGACCTCGGCAATACCGTGATCGTGGTGGAGCACGACGAAGATGCAATTCGCCAGGCGGACCACGTTGTCGACATGGGCCCCGGCGCGGGCGTGCATGGCGGTCGAGTCGTTGCGGAAGGCACGGCGAACGAGGTCGAGAAGAACAGTGCTTCACTGACAGGCCAGTACCTTTCCGGCAAGCGCCGCATCGAGGTACCGGCCGAACGCCACCAGCCGGACGAGCAGTTGCAGCTCACCATCAAGGGTGCGCGCGGCAACAACCTGAAGAATGTCGATGTCTCGATCCCGCTCGGGCTGATGACCTGCGTTACTGGTGTTTCGGGTTCGGGCAAGTCGACACTGATCAACGATACGCTGTACAAGAGTGCCGCCCGCGAGCTGTATTCCTCGTCCGACGAACCCTCACCCTGCGACGCCATCGAAGGCCTGGACCAGGTCGACAAGGTCATCGATATCGACCAGTCGCCGATCGGTCGCACGCCGCGTTCTAACCCGGCAACGTATACCGGGCTGTTTACGCCAATCCGTGACCTGTTCGCAGAAACTCCGGAAGCCCGAGCACGCGGTTACAAGCCGGGGCGCTTCTCGTTCAACGTGAAGGGTGGCCGCTGCGAGGCCTGCCAGGGCGACGGCGTGATCAAGGTGGAAATGCACTTCCTGCCGGATATCTACGTACCCTGCGACATCTGCAAGGGCAAGCGCTACAACCGCGAGACGCTGGACATCCGTTACAAGGGCAAGAACATCAGCGAAGTGCTCGACATGACCATCGAGGACGCGCTGGATTTCTTCAGCGCGGTGCCGTCGATCAAGCGTCGCCTGCAGACACTGATGGATGTCGGCCTTTCCTACGTGCGTCTCGGCCAGAACGCCACGACCCTGTCGGGGGGCGAGGCACAGCGCGTGAAACTCTCACGCGAACTGTCGAAGCGTGATACCGGCAAGACGCTGTACATCCTCGACGAGCCCACCACCGGCCTGCATTTCCATGACATCGAGCAATTGCTCGCCGTGCTGCATCGCCTGCGCGATCATGGCAACACTGTCGTGGTGATCGAGCATAACCTTGACGTGATCAAGACCGCGGACTGGATCATCGATATGGGCCCGGAAGGCGGCGATGGAGGCGGCACGCTCGTTGCAGAAGGCAGCCCGGAAGACATCATTAACGTTGCGGGTTCGCACACGGCGCAATTCCTGGCATCCATGTTGCAGAGAAAGGCTCCGGCGAAAAAGAAAGCCGGCCGTCGCAAGAGCTAGCCTCATGAACACGATAGATCCTGTACGTCGCAAACTGCTGCGCCTGGCTGCCTACGGCGGTGGCCTGGCGGCTGCCTCACCCTTCCTGGCTGCCTGTGCGGATTGTCCGGGCGACCAGGCGACCAATGACAGCGAGACGGCGTTTGGTTCCAGCGGGCCGCTACTTGAGCCCGACGCAAACGGGTTACGCCTGCCCAGGGGATTCCGCTCGCGGATCGTGGCCCGGTCGGGCGAGATAGCGGGAAATGGCAACCACCCATGGCATCCAGCGCCAGATGGCGGCGCCTGCTTTACCCACCCGGAAGGCGGCTGGGTCTATGTCTCCAATAGCGAGATTTCAAACGGTGGTGGCGGAGTGTCCGCATTGCGCTTTGGTAGCAGCGGCGAGATCCTCGGCGCCTACCCGATCCTCGGTGGCAGCAACCGTAACTGCGCCGGCGGGCCAACACCATGGGGCACCTGGCTCTCCTGCGAGGAAGTACCAGACGGGCGGGTCTGGGAGTGCGATCCGCTTGGCCAGGAGGCGGCCACCGTGCATCCTGCGCTCGGCATCTTCGAACATGAGGCAGCTGCGGTCGATCCCGACACGCTGCAGATATACCTCACCGAAGACCAGCACGACGGGCTCTTCTATCGGTTTACACCTGCGACAAGCAGCAATGGCAGGCCGGACCTGAGCAATGGAACGCTCGAAGCCGCAGAAATTGTCGGCAACGGTGCCACGGGCGACGTGCGCTGGCACGTGATCAATGATCCGCAGGCGACAATGACACCGACGCGACGCCAGGCCAGTAAGGCAACACCATTCGCTCGCGGTGAGGGCGCGTGGTATCACGACGGCAAGGTCTTCTTCTGCACCACGGGTGACGGTCGCGTCTATGCCTACAATATCGCCGACGAACGCATGGAACTCATCTACGACGTCCAGTGCCATGGCGACCGCCTGCTTACCGGCAACGACAACATCACTGTTGCGGCAGATGGCACGCTGCTCATTGCCGAGGATGGTGGCAACATGCAGATCGTCACCATCGCACCGAATGGCGAGTTGGCACCCCTGGTAATGGTGGAAGGACACGTCCAGTCTGAAATCACCGGGCCGGCCTTCTCTCCGGATGGGAAGCGACTGTATTTCAGCTCGCAGCGGGGTTCTTTAGGTCGAAACGAAGACGGCGTTACCTACGAAATTCTATTACCGGCCTGACGCGACTACGGATACAGGATTACAGTAGACTGCGAAGCGGGGCAAAAAGGGGAAATTGTCTTGAACCTTACGCTAGATGCTCTATTCGTAGTTGCAACCATCATTGGCTGCCTCTGGCTGCTTGCCGGCTCCCGGTTTAGTGCAGCTTCCATTCTGGCCGGCGGCATGACACTCCTGCTCGTCACCGGAATCCTCACGCCGGAACAGGCACTGGCCGGTTTTGCGAATCCGGGCGTCATCACGATTGCTGCACTTTACGTTGTTGCCGCCGGCCTGCGAAATACTGGCGCCATTGCGGTCATCACCGACAAGCTGTTTGGCCGAAACGGTTCAGAGCGTGTTTCGCAACTGCGAATCATGGGGCCTGTAACGTTGATGAGCGCCTTCATGAACAATACGCCAGTCGTTGCCACATTCGTTCCGGCTGTTACCGACTGGGCGCGCAAGCGCGGCTTCTCACCATCACGATTCCTGTTACCGCTCTCCTACGCCGCCATCATTGGTGGCACGATGACACTGATCGGCACCAGCACGAACCTCGTCGTCAACGGATTATTATTGAAGGAAACGGGCGAGGGCTTTCATTTCTTCGAACTGGCCTGGCTTGGCCTTCCCTCGGCAATTATTGCTTTCATCTATGTATTCCTGTTTGGCAGGAAACTGCTGCCGGAACGCGTGTCTTCAAAAGAACAACTTTCCAACACGCGTGAATACACCGTGGAAATGATGGTCGAAGCCGAATCGCCGCTTGTGGGAAAGACCATCGAAGAAGCAGGCTTGCGTCACCTTCCAGGCCTGTTCCTTATCGAAGTCGATCGTGCTGGAACCATCCTGCCCGCAGTCGAC
>JAWWBT010000153.1:0-4567 GCA_033720815.1 Gammaproteobacteria bacterium
AGTGACGGCAAGCCGGTAACCGCCGCGACCCTGCAGAAGATGAAGCAGGCCGGCGAGAAGTTCGCCTGCCTGACGGCGTATGACGCGAGCTTTGCCGCGATGGTGGATGCAGCGGGCGTAGAGGTCGTGCTGGTGGGCGACAGCCTTGGCATGGTGATGCAGGGGCATTCGACCACGGTGCCGGTGACGGTGGACGACATCATCTACCACGGCAAGATGGTGGCGCGCGGACTGTCGCGTGCGCTGCTGATGCTGGACATGCCGTTCATGAGCTACGCCACGCCCGATGATGCACTTCATAATGCAGCGCGCATGATGCAGGAGGGCGGTGCGCACATGGTGAAGCTGGAAGGCCACGCCAACCAGCTTCCGGTTGTGGAATACCTCTCGGGAAATGGCGTACCGGTCTGTGCCCACCTTGGACTGAAACCGCAGTCGGTGCACAAGCTTGGTGGCTTCAAGGTGCAGGGTCGCGATACCGATAGCGCGAAGCAAATGGTCGCCGACGCGAAGGCGCTGGTTGATGCCGGTGCGGACGTATTGCTGCTGGAGTGCGTGCCGAACGCATTGGCGAAGGAAATCACCGGGGCGGTGGACGTGCCGGTGATCGGTATCGGTGCCGGACCGGATACTGACGGCCAGATCCTGGTGCTCTATGACATCCTGGATATCACTCCCGGGCGCAAGCCGAAATTCGCGAAGAACTACATGGCAGGAGCCGGTTCGAATGCCGCGGCGGTCGAGAAATTCGTTGCCGAGGTGAAATCCGGTGATTACCCTGCGGCCGAACACTGTTTCGACTGACGATATCCGCAACCCACTGATTCCATTGTCAAATCCATGCTGACGATTCATTCGCTAGACGATCTCCGCGAGCAGCTGGGCCACTGGCGTGACGAGGGCGAGCGCATCGCCTTCGTGCCGACCATGGGCAACCTGCACGATGGCCACCTCAAGCTGGTCGAGGCTGCGCGCCAGCGCGGCGACCGGGTCGTGGTGAGCATTTTCGTGAACCCGACCCAGTTTGGGCCGAACGAGGATTTCGCCAGCTACCCGCGCACCGAGGAAGACGATATCCGGCAGCTGACGGCGGCTGGCGCGGACCTGGTGTTCCTTCCCGACGTCGACACCATGTATCCAGGTGGCACTGAAACTGCGACCTACGTCGAGGTGCCCGAACTCTCGGACGAGCTTTGTGGCGAATACCGGCCCGGGCATTTCCGGGGCGTGGCAACGGTCGTTGCGCGCCTGTTCAACATGGTGCAGCCGGACGTCGCGGTATTTGGTGAGAAGGACTTCCAGCAGTTGCTGGTGATCCGCCGCATGGTGCGCGACCTGCATTTCCCGGTGGATATTGTTGGTATCCCGACCCATCGCGAGGACGACGGCCTGGCGATGAGCTCGCGAAACCGCTACCTGTCGCCGCAAGAGCGAGGCAAGGCCGCGCTGCTGCATGCCACCCTCCAGCAATGCGCGGACGACCTGCAGGCAGGCGATGCGCCTGATGATGTCGAGGCCCGCGCGATGCGCGCGCTCGAGGAGGGTGGTTTTGCGCCCGAATATGTTTCCGTGCGCAGCGCAGCAACGCTGCGGCGCCCGGCAGATGGCGAGAACGAGCTGGTGATCCTGGCCGCCGCACGGCTTGGCAAGGCAAGGCTGATCGATAATCTGAAGGTTTTCCGTCGTCCCTGACCTTTCCCGGCCTTGAGGCCATGCTTTCCCGTGGGATAAAATGCGAGGTTCAGTCCGGGCTTGTCCGGACTCGTTTGTTTGGCGGCCCGGCCTTTTGCCGGACCGGAATACCCCAGGAGACAGGTAAGAGGCCATGCAACTGACCCTGCTGAAATGCAAGCTGCACCGCGCCTGCGTGACCCACGCGGAACTCGATTACGAAGGTTCCTGCGCCATTGATATCGACCTGCTTGAGCAGGCCGGTATCCATGAGTACGAGCAGATCCAGATCTACAACGTCACCAGCGGTGAGCGCTTCACGACCTACGCCATCAAGGCGGAAAAGGGTTCGAAGGTCATCTCGGTCAACGGAGCCGCTGCCCACAAGGCTCGCCCGGGCGACCGCGTGATCATCTGCGCCTACGCTGCAATGCCGGAGAGCGAAGTGGCCGCGCACAAGCCGCGCCTGATCTACCTCGACGAGCACAACAACATTACCGGGTCGAGCAATGCGATCCCGGTGCAGGCAGCGTAAGGTCGATTCATTTTTTTGCGAGAAAGCCGCTCTTCGGGGCGGCTTTTTTGTATCCTTCGCACTTTGAGTATTACGGGATAAAGGGAATCGAGGCGGAATGGATTCAATGACGGAAACCACAGAATGGGCTCAGCTGTCCGAGCTGCGGCGACGCTGGCGTGACCGCCGCGTTGACGAGTGCTTCGCGCGTGATCCGTCACGAGTGGAGCGCCTTTCCTGCGAGGCTGCCGGCCTGTACGTGGATTTTTCGCGCCAGCGTCTCGACGAGGATGTGATCTCCGGCCTGGTCGACCTCGCAAACCGTCGCGACCTGCCCGGTGCCATCGAGGCACTGTGGCGTGGCGATAACGTGAACCACACGGAATCGAGGCCGGCCCTGCACATGGCGCTGCGTGGCATGCCGGGCGATGGCATTGCCGACGCCGCGGTTGAAGAGCGCGTTGCGACGGAACGCGAGCGCATGCGTCGCATCGTCGATGAGGTGCGGAATGGAGAATGGGCTGCTCCAGACGGCAGCTCTTTCAAGCACATTGTTCACGTTGGAATTGGTGGCTCGCACCTTGGGCCGGCCCTGGTGCTCGATGCACTCGACTGGGACCCGGGCAATGGCAACAGCCCGAATGTCTGTTTTGTCAGCGCGACGGATCCTACGGCTTACCAGCGCATGTGCCGTGGCCTGGACCCATCGAAAACCCTTCTTGTCGTTGCGTCCAAATCCTTTGGAACCCGCGAAACCCTGCTTAACGCAAACATGCTGGTCGACTGGCTCGCGACGAGCTCCGATCGCAGGACCGTCCTGGCCGAACAGGTCATCGGTGTGTCGGGAAATACCCGTGCCATGGATGAGTTCGGTATTCCGGCCGCGCACCAGCTTGATATCCCGGAATGGGTCGGAGGTCGTTATTCCGTGTGGTCATCGGTGGGGGTCACGATTGCACTGCGACTCGGCTGGGAGACCTTCGCGGATTTCCTCGACGGTGCGCGCTCCATGGACCGCCATTTCCGTAGCGCCGAACCTCGCCAGAACCTTGGCTGGCTGATGGCCCTGGTCGGAATCTGGAATACGAATTTCTTCGATACACCGATGCATGCGGTGCTTCCGTACGCCGAATGCCTGCAGCTGTTGCCGAACTACCTGCAGCAACTTGAAATGGAATCCAACGGCAAGCGCATTGACCGCGATGGGCAGCCGGTGAACTACCGTACGGCACCGGTGTTGTGGGGTGGCGTCGGCCAGAATGGCCAGCATGCATTTTTCCAGCAGTTGCACCAGGGAACCGGCTGGGTACCGCTCGACCTGGTGCTGGTCGGTGGTGGCGAGATTTCCGACTCGCCGCAACGCCGCGTGTTGCTGGCCAATGCCCTGGCGCAGGCCGAAGCGTTGACCCATGGGCGTAGCGAACGCGAGGCGCGGGAAGAGCTGGGTGACTCCCTCGAGCACCTGGCGTACAAGCAGTTTCCCGGCAACCGCCCGAGCACGATCATCTGCCTTGATGAGCTGGATGCCTTCCGCCTCGGTTCGCTGCTGGCGCTCTACGAGCACAAGGTCTACGTGCAGAGCGTGATCTGGAACCTGAATCCGTTTGACCAGTTCGGGGTGGAGCTTGGCAAGGAAATTGCCAGCGACATCGAGCAGGGCTTCCGGAAGGGCGAGCTGGGCGAGGGCCACGATGCCTCGACACAGGCACTGTTCGCGAGGCTCATGCGCAAGCGTTAATCATGTTGGGCCAGCGCCCATTCCACGTGTTCGCGAACAACCGGTGATTCATGATCGCGGCGCGATTCCAGTGCCGCGATGATTTCCGGTGAACCTTCCGCATTGCCCAGCGCAATCGCAATATTGCGCAACCAGCGTTCGTGACCGATGCGCCGGATCGCGCTGCCTTCGGTCCGTTCCAGGAATTCCCGCTCGTCCCATTTGAAGAGTTCGACCAGGTCGACATCGTCGAGTGATTGTCGCGGCGAGAAATCGTCTTCCGGCGTGAACTGCGCGAACTTGTTCCAGGGGCAGAACAGCTGGCAGTCATCGCAACCATAGATGCGGTTGC
Organism: Gammaproteobacteria bacterium; assembly: GCA_033720815.1. Classification (GTDB taxonomy): domain Bacteria; phylum Pseudomonadota; class Gammaproteobacteria; order Natronospirales; family JAJUFS01; genus JAWWBS01. The sequence goes on from JAWWBT010000153.1 coordinate 4,255, forward strand.
CCATGTTCCTGCGAAATTCTTCCGGGATAGAGCCGGGGTGCTCGACGGTGAGATAGGAAATGCAGCGCCGCGCGTCGAGCTGGTATGGCGCCGTGATGGCCTGCGTCGGGCAGACGTCGATGCACGAACGGCAGGATCCGCAGTGATCCGTTGCGGCTTCATCCTGCGGTAGCGGCAGGTCGGTGTAGAGCTCGCCGAGGAAGAAATACGAGCCTGCCTTCGAGTTCAGCAGGTTGGTGTGCTTGCCGATCCAGCCCAGGCCCGCATCGCGCGCCAGCGGCTTCTCCATGACCGGCGCACTGTCGACGAAGGC
>JAWWBT010000154.1:0-4561 GCA_033720815.1 Gammaproteobacteria bacterium
AGGGCCAGCTTGATGATGTCGAGAAGCACATCGGTTATCCGTCGGTACTGAAGATTCCGGACGGCTCGTTCTCTCGCGGCGTCTACAAGGCAGGTAACCGTCGCGAACTCGAAGAAATCACTGCTCGTCTGTTCAAGGAATCCGACCTGATCCTCGCGCAGGAGTACCTGTACACCGACTACGACTGGCGCATCGGCATCCTTGATGGAGAAGCGATCTTCGCCTGCCAGTACTTCATGTCGAAGAACCACTGGCAGATCGTCGACCACAAGACGGGCGGCGGTTTCAGCGAGGGAAATTTCCGCACGATGCCGATTGCCGAGGCACCGAAGAATGTCGTGGACATTGCCCTGAAGGCATCCAGGCTGATCGGCAACGGGCTTTACGGCGTGGATGTGAAGAGCAATGACAGCCAGGCATGGATCATCGAGATCAACGATAACCCCAACCTGGAAGCCGGCGTGGAAGATCGCTGCCTGGGCGACGAGCTGTACCGGATCATCCTTCGCTCGTTCCAGCGGCGTATCGACGAGAGACGGCGGGGCTGATCGGGTATGCTGTTTCGCATGAGGATCACGGAGTGGACCACATGCTGAAGCTTTCAGAATACCTGGGGCAGTTTTCGGACTGGCTGTGGCGCGACCGCATCGAGAAGATCGAGAGGCCGAAGCGCAGCCTTGTCTGGTTCCTGCGCATTCTTGCCGTATTGCGCCGGGACCTTTCCGACGGCCAGCTCGCGTTGCACGCCATGAGCCTGGTGTACACGACACTGCTCGCGCTGGTGCCGCTGATCGCATTCAGCTTCTCGGTTCTGAAAGGTCTGGGTGTTCACAACCGCCTCGAGCCGTTGCTGTTCGAACAGCTCGCCCAGCTCGGTCCACAGGGCAACGATCTCGGTGAGCGCATCATGGGTTTCGTGGACAACGTTCGCGCCGATGTGCTCGGCTCGGTCGGACTCGCGATCCTCATCTACCTGATCATCTCGCTGGTGCAGAAGATCGAGGCCTCGTTCAATACGGTCTGGCGCGTGCAGCAACCGCGCAGCCTGCGCCAACGTTTCTCGGATTACCTCAGCGTCATCCTCATCGGCCCGTTGCTGATCGCTGTCGCGCTCGGCATCACCGCTTCGTTGCAGAACAGTGACCTGGTCCAGGAATTGCTGTCGGTACAGCCCTTCGGCTGGCTCGCGGTGCAATTCGGCAAGATCCTGCCTTACCTGCTGGTGATTGCCACGTTTGCCTTCATCTACGTCTTCATCCCGAACACCAAGGTGCGCTGGCATAACGCTTTCCTCGGCGGCCTCATAGCGGGCGTGTTGTGGCAGACGGTTGGCTGGGTATTCACGAACTTCGTCGCGGGTTCGGGCAACTACGTGGCGATCTATTCCAGCTTCGCCATCGTGCTGACCTCGATGATCTGGCTCTATCTCAGCTGGCTGATTCTCCTGATCGGCGCCAGCGTTGCGTACTACGCACAGAACCCGCAGCAGGTCACGCGCCATCGCACGCGACGACTGTTGAGCAACCAGCTTCGTGAAGCTCTCGCACTGGAAATCATGTATCGGGTCGGGCGCAGCTTCCACGCGCGGGAACCCCGCTGGGACATGGACCGGCTGTCGGAAGAACTGAACGTGCCGGGTGACATTCTCGACACCGTCACTTCGAGACTGGAACACCATGGCCTGCTACTGATGACGGAGCCGCCGGAAATGGGGTTCGTGCCGGGCACGGACATGGAATCGCTATCGCTGGACGATATCCTCGCCGCGGTTCGACGTGACGATCCGGAACAGGATCACGACTCGGGACGGGTTCGGATCAGCCAGGAAGTCCAGGATCTGGTCGAACGGCTGGAAGGTGCCGGTCGAGAAGCGCTGCAGGACCGCAGCCTGCGCAGCATGGTTATCGGCAGGGACACACGGGAAAAAGACGGGAAGGCAAAATAGAAAGCCGGTGATGCCTCCCCTGGCGTCACCGGCATGGCCTCACTGGAGAGGCGAGCAGCCCTGTATCAAGAGCGGTATTACAGCTTCCCACGGGTCCCGGGCTTGGGCGCCGGGACCGGCAACAAGCGATCAAGGATTCAGATCGCGACCTGTTCGTACTCGAACCAGGCTTCCGGACGCCCATCGCGGTAAGCAGCGAGCATCTGGCGGCGATGCGCCAGCAGGCTGGAATAGACCCGGTGCATCGCTCGGTCGTGACCGTCATCAGGATTCTTCAGTGCTTCCAGGCGACGCTGGAAATAGCGAATATCCTCGACAATGTTGTCTTCGTTGACCGCGAGGGCAATGGCATTGCCGCCGTGATGCTGTGCGTGCAGGTTTTCCATGGTGTTCGTCCTCCTTGGCGCTAACAATAGCCATGGGCGCCATGCGCCTCCAGCAGCCTGCGCTGATAGGCTTGTAAGAAATCACTTACAACAAACGAATTATCGTTAAATCCGGATTTCACCCGTTTGATGGAGAATGACGTGACCACGTCGCAGACCCACCCAGGCCACGGCCTCGATCTCGATTTCGTTCATGCCTGTTTCGCTGGAATCGCTCCTGAATGGCGTTTTCTCGACAACGCCGGTGGTTCGTTCGCCCTGCGGGAAACAGCCCGTCGCGTGGCCCGGTACATCGAGGAAACACCCTTGCAGCTGGGTGGAAAGTACCCGCTCTCGCTGCAGGCTGCAGATCGCCAGGCCGAAGCCACTGCAGCACTGGCAGGCATGATCAATGCGAGGCACGTCGAGGAAGTGGTGCTCGGTGGTTCGGCGAGTGCACTCACGTGGCGTGTAGCGCGCGCGATCCAGCCCCTGCTCTCCCAGGGTGACGAGATCGTCATCACGCGCAGCGACCATGAGGCGAATCGCAGCCCGTGGCTGGCACTGCGCCGCTTTGGCATCGTGGTGCATGAAGTCGCGATCAACAGGGAAACCTGGCAGCTGGACGGGGAGCAGCTTCGCGCCCTTCTCGGCGAGCGGACACGCCTGGTCGCCATCAATCATTGCTCGAACATTCTCGGCAGCATCGAACCGATCCGTGATATCGCGGACGACGTGCATGCAGTCGGAGCAAGACTGTTTGTGGACAGTGTCGCCTACGCACCCCATCGCGCCATTGATGTGCAGGAACTGGGTGCAGATTACGTGGTCATGTCGCTGTACAAGATCTTCGGCCCGCATCTCGGGCTCCTGTGGGGCCGCCGCGAGGAACTCATCGGACTCGACAACCTCAATCACGAATATCTTGCCGCCGATGACATCCCGTACAAGCTGCAACCCGGTGGTGCGAGCTACGAACTGGTCTACGGTGCGGCCGCGATCCCGGAATACCTTGCCTCGCTTGATGAGCAAGCCGGCGGCACGGGTGACATCGCGAATGCCTGGCGCATCATTCGCACGCATGAAGACGCATTGCAGGCGCCGCTGCTGGACTCCCTGCATGCACATGAAGACGTAGAACTGCTCGGCAAGGCCGAAATCACGGGACGACTGCCGATCATCAGCTTCGTGTCGAAGACGATGAGCAGCGCGAATATTGTTGCCGGCCTGCAGGAAAGAAGGATTGCCTGTCGTGCCGGTCATTTTCATGCGCGGCGCCTGCTGGAATCACTGGATATAGACCCGATCGATGGTGCGGTGAGGATTTCCTTCGCGCACTACAACACGCAGGAAGACAGCGCGGCAGTGATTGCCGCGCTGGAAGAAATACTCACCTGACGACTACTCGGCAGGAACCTCGTCGGCGTAGATCGCGGTACCGCGATTGCCATTGCGGTCAATGAATCCGCGGTACATCCCAGACGTATTGAATGTCTGCGTGATATTGCCCTTGCCATCGACACCGATCACGCCGCCACCACCGCCCATATTCTTCAGGGTGGTGTTGATGACCGCATCGGCCGCTTCATCCAGCGACTCGCCAAGATGCTGCATGCGAGTCGTGATGGAGTGCGCCGCAACCGTGCGAATGAAGTATTCGCCGTGCCCCGTCGCACTGAGTGCTGCCGTTGCGTTATCGGCATAGGTACCAGCGCCGATGATCGGCACATCGCCAACGCGACCGAAGCGCTTGTTGGTCATGCCGCCGGTTGATGTCGCTGCCGCGAGGTTGCCGTTACGATCAAGTGCCACGGCACCGACGGTACCGAACGACAGCGGGTCGAAACCGTCCAGTGCGAACCCGGGCGAACCACAACCTTCCGAATCCTTTTTCACGCCATCGCGTTGCTGAACGTCCTGGAGTTGCTGCCAGCGATGATCGGTATAGAAGTAACCCGGCGGGCGCGTTTCGATGTCGAACTGCTTGCCGTAGGTTTCCGCACCATCGCCCACCAGCAACACATGCGGCGAATTCTCCAGCACGAGGCGCGCCAGCTTCACGGGATTCTTCACCGACTTCAGCCCGGCGACCGCACCGGCAGCGAGGTTGCTGCCGTCCATGATCGCGGCGTCCATTTCATTGTGGCCATCACAGGTAAACACGGCACCCTTGCCAGCATTGAAATGCGGAGAATCCTCGAGCACCTGCACTGCAGTGGCCACGGCATCCAGGCTGCTGCCACCTTTCTCA
>JAWWBT010000155.1:0-4433 GCA_033720815.1 Gammaproteobacteria bacterium
ACTTCCAGGTCCGGGTGGTGGCCTTCGTGGTTGGCCATCCAGGCAATCGCATTCACGAACGCAACGGTCTTGTAGAAACCCTTGAACTTGAAGTCACGGCTGATGGTCTTGTGATCATCCGAGAGAGTCCACTCGGGTGCGATCTTGTTCAGGTACTTTTCCGCTTCTTCCTTCGTGAGTGGCTTGACGCCGCCTTCACAGGCTTCGCAATGCTTGTCTGCAAGTTCCGTCATTGCTGCATGACTCCTTGGGTTGAAAAATGTCGGTTCAGATCGCCGCAGTGACGACCGTAATGAAAACGAGGAAGGCGATTCCGAAGATGCCTACCTTGTTTTCGGTATCCAGTGAGTTCCACCAGTCGCGCATGTCTTACCCCCGTATCGTCAGCGCGTGTTGAATGATGCCGCATCTCCCCAGCGCGGCATCGCGTCATGTCAGGCCCACTTCGGCGCGTTTTCGTCCGGCGGCGGGAACGTCGGTTCCAGCATGCCTTTTTCGCGCGCTTCGCGGATCAGGTCGAACAGGTCCATGTGCGCGACGCTGAACAGGTCGTCCAGGCTGTCGATGACGTAATAGACCGTCTGGTAGATGTCGATGCGGTATGGCGTGCGCAGCGCGGTAACCGGGTCGAACGGGCGGCGCTCCGGCACATCGGATTCGATGGAGTAGGGCGTCTCGCCGGTGGACGACACGATGCCCGCGCCATAGGTCTTGAGACCCTTGGCGGTGTTCATCAGGCCGAATTCCACGGTGAACCAGTACAGGCGCGCCAGCATCGGGCGGTCCTTCTTGTCGGCCTTGAGGCCGGTCTCGCCGTAGTGGTGCGTGAACTCCGCAAAGCGCGGGTCGGTCAGCAGCGGCGTGTGGCCGAAGATCTCGTGGAAGATGTCCGGTTCCTGCAGGTAATCCATTTCCTCGCGCGAACGGATGAACGACGCGGCGGGAAATTTCTTGTTCGCCAGGAGCTCGAAGAACTGGCCGAACGGAATCAGTGCGGGTACCGGTGCGACTTCCCAGCCGGTGTGCTTCTTCAGCACCTCGGAGACTTCCGTGCATTGCGGAATGCGGTCCTTCGGGAAATCCATCTTGTCGAGCGCGTCGAGGTACTCGTCGCAGGCGTATTTCTCGACAATCGGGATCTGACGCGTAATCAGGTCGTGCCACACGGAATGCTCTTCATCCGTGTAGTGGATAAAGCCGTTCTCGTCCGGCTCTTTCGCTACGTACTTGGTGCCCTTACCCATGATTCTCTAACCTCCTTTGGACTCCCAAGTATACCAGCGAGAAGGGTGGCCACGCATGTTGCGCCAGTGGCGCGGGTTGCGGCGCAAAACGGGCGTTTGAACCGGCGTTTGGCGCGGATTCAGGGGTTGCCGTCATTCCCGCGCAGGCGGGAATCCAGTAGAGATTCGGTAGGCGCTGTCGTTCGAAGGTAGAGCATGAAAGAGCCCGCGGTCTATATCCTGGCGAGCCACCGTAATGGGACGCTGTATGTCGGCGTGACCGCAGATATTCGAGCCCGTATCCAGCAGCATCGTGATGGGGCTGGCTCATCGTTTACGGCGCGATACGACGTCAAGACGCTGGTTCATTTCGAGTTTTTTGCCGACATGCCAACTGCCATTCGACGCGAGAAGCAGCTCAAGAAGTGGAATCGGCGCTGGAAGATTCGCTTGATTGAATCGCGAAATCCCGACTGGCGTGATCTGTGGAAGGAGATCGTTTGACTGGATTCCCGCCTGCGCGGGAATGTCGGCAGCGTAGAGCGGGAATGTCGGCAGCGTAGAGCGGGAATGTCGACAGCGTAGAGCGGGAATGTCGACAGCGTAGAGCGGGAATGTCGACAGCGTAGAGCGGGAGATTCAGGCAAGAAAAACCGGGGCACGAGGCCCCGGTTTCTTGCACTCGAATGGTGCAGCTATCAATCGCGCAGGCGGGCCTGCTCGGCGTCGATCCATTCCTCGATATTCCGCTCCAGGATATCCAGCGGCACGGCGCCGGAGCCCAGCACGGTGTCGTGGAAGCCCTTGATGTCGAAATCGTCGCCCAGGGCGCCCTCGGCACGTTCACGCAGCGCCTTGATGCGCAGCTCGCCGATCTTGTACGCCAGCGCCTGGCCCGGCCAGGCAATGTAGCGGTCGATCTCGTTGATGATGTCGAGCTCGGACTTCGCGGCATTCTCCATGAAGAAATCGATGGCCTGCTGGCGCGTCCATTCCTTGTAGTGCATACCGGTATCGACCACGAGGCGTACCGCGCGCCACATTTCGTAGGTGAGCTGGCCGAACTTGTCATACGGGTCCTCGTAGAGGCCCATTTCCTCGCCAAGGCTTTCCGAATACAGGCCCCAGCCCTCCACGAAGGCGGTGTAGCCGCCATAGCGGCGGAAATTCGGCAGGTCGCCCAGCTCCTGCGCCAGCGCAATCTGGAAATGGTGTCCCGGCACGGCCTCGTGCACGGACAGCACCGGCATTTCGTAGGTGGGGCGCGATTCCGGCTTGTGCAGGTTCACGAAGTAGGTGCCCGCGCGGCTGCCATCCGGCGCCGGGCGCATGTAGTAGGCCGTGGTGGTATCCGGCGCGATGGCGTCAGGAATCGGCTCCACACCGTACGGCATGCGCGGCATCTTGCCGAACAGCGGCACGACCTTCGGGTCGATCTCCTTGGAAATCGCGCGGTAGGCCTCCAGCAGTTCCTGCGGATCTTCGTAATAGAACTGCGGGTCCGTGCGCAGGAATTCCAGGAATTCATCGAAGCCACCGTCGAATTCCACCTGCTTGATGATTGCCATCATCTCGCTACGGATGCGCTTCACTTCATCCAGGCCGATCTGGTGGATTTCTTCCGGCGTCAGCTCGGTGGTGGTGTACTGCTTCGCCTTCCACGCATACCACTCGCGGCCGCCAGGCATGGACCAGGCGCCGACTGCGGGGCGCGAGGCGGGCAGGTAGGTGTTCTCGAAGAATTCCGCCATGCGCTCGTAGGCGGGCATCACGACCGTCTTGATGGCACGGGCAGCTTCAGAACGCAGCTCGGACATTTCGGTGTCACTGAGGCTGTCCGGCAGCGTGCGGAACGGCGAGTAGAAATCGCTCTTGGTCGGGTCTTCGACGATCACGTCCTGGATCTGCGGGAGGATGCGCTCGTTGATCACGCGCGGCTGCGTCCAGCCTTCATCCACGCCCTTCTGCATCAGCGTGAGGGTCCAGTCCATCAGCTCGTCGAAGGTCTTCAGGCGCTTGATGTAGTCCTGGTAGTCCTTCTTGTCGTCAAAGCGCAGGTAGCGCGTGTTCTGGCCCAGCGTCTGGATGCCGCCGCGCTGGTTCAGCGGGATGAGGTATTCACGGTAGCCGTACTGCTCGATGCGCGATTCGTATTCCTTGCGGAACAGGTCGTAGTTGAGCTGTTCGTCTTCCGGCAACGCATTGCGATCGATCTCTTCCAGCTTTGCCAGGATTTCCTTGTCAGCCTCCATGGACCGGGTGCGAACGTCGAAACCGAACTCGCCCCAGGTGTCGTTGTAGCGGTCGTCACCCTGGTAGGTCGCCATCATCGGGTTCTCGCGCAGGTCGCGTTCCCAGGCTTCGTGGAAGAGTTCGTGCAGCTTCTCGACTTCAGCGTTCGACGACGAGGCATTGTTCGTGCCCATCGAGGCGCAGGCGGAAACAAGGAAGAGGGCGGTGAGGCCGATGGCAATCCTGGCGGCGATGCGTTGCATGGGGATACCTCTCGCAGCTTTCGTGGAATGGGAAGCCACTGATATTCCCGCCGGGAGAGGAGGGTGTCAAATTCGGGCGGGCAAGGAGTTCTTAAGTGCCTGGGGGAGAGAAGTAGGCTTTTGCATCCGGGAAGTCCACGATGACCCGAACGTGCCTGAGTGCCGAGCCGCCGATTGCACCGGAGGTCGGTTTGTCCATGAAGCGGGCCATGTATTCACGAAATGCGCTGTCGGGCCGTTCGGTGAACCACACCGGTCCGAACCTCACGTCACCAATCGTTATCTCAGGCACCCGAATCATCCGGAACGTCGTGCCACGGATGATGTCGCCCTGTTTGATTACCGGCCATTCGGGATGGTCGTTCATCCACTGATCAAAGACCGAACGGATGATGTAGCTGCCGCCTATCTTGTCGCCGGCTTTCATTCCGAAAGCCTGTGCAGATTCGTCAGTCAGTGTCACCGTCGCGCCGGTATCGAACAGCATGTCCAGTTCCTGGCCTGCGACGGTTACTGCGATCCGGGCAAAATTCGAGGACCTGTTACCGGCTTCATTCTCCTGGAATGCGAGAGGAACGGCGTTTCCCTTCAACTTCGGAACACCTTCCAGTACGCGCAGCTTGCGTCGCGGATAGTCGAAGTCCCAGATTCTTCCGCTGAAATAACGGCCGCCGAGAAATTCGCGTTGCGTGTAATTGGATGCCGGCGTGGACGC
>JAWWBT010000156.1:0-4413 GCA_033720815.1 Gammaproteobacteria bacterium
CAGCAATTCGCGCTTGTCGTTCGATTCGGTCTTGGAGCGGAACAGGAAGCCCACGCCCGGAATATCCCCAAGCAAGGGTACCTTGCGTTCCGACTGGCTGCGCGATGTTTCATAAATACCGCCCAAGACCACCGTGTCCCCATTATTCACCAGGACCTGGGTCTGGATCTGGCGCTTGTCGATACTCGGAACGAAGCCACCGGTAGCGCTGGCCACTTCCTCGCCCACGGTGTCATTGCTGACCGTCAGGTCCATGATGACACGCTCATCGGGCGTGATCTGCGGGGTAACCGTCAGTTCCAGCACGGCTTCCTTGAACTGTGTGGTCGTTGCGCCACTTGCAGCTGCTTCCTGGTAGGGGATTTCGACACCTTGGCGAATCGATGCTTCCTTCTGGTTGGCCGTGACAAGGCGCGGTGAGGAAACAACTTCGCCATCACCCTCTGCCTCGAGCGCTGACAACTCCAGGTCTACGAGATAGCCATCGCCGAGAATTGCCAGCGCAAATGATCCTGCCGGATTGCCAACCGGTACATCGACGTTGAACGGACTCTGTCCCGTTTCGCTCGTGCCCGGGAATTCAATCGTATTGCTGGTTCCCTGCTGGAACTCCGTTACCGAGTTGCCGAGATCACGAGTTGCAGAGGTGTTACCGCTGGTGACGTAACGGCGACCGTCATCGAAGTAATACTGGCTGTAGCCGAGGCGTGCACCCAGTTCGCGATTGAAGTTGTCGTTGGCAATCACGATGCGCGATTCGATGAGAACCTGCTTGACGGGAACGTCCAGGTGATTGATCAGGCGACGTACGTCGGCAAGGTTGTCCTCGGTATCGCGGACCAGCAAAGTGTTCGTTCGTTGGTCAATCGAAAGAGAGCCGCGCTCAGACAGGATCGAATGACCCTGCTCCCCGCCGGACGAGATCAACGTGGCAAGTTCGCTTGCCTTGGCATAATTGATCTGGATGAATTCCGAGCGAAGCGGTTCGAGTTTCTGGACCTGTTCGCGTGCCTCGAGCTCCAGCTTCTCCATTTCGGCGATTTCCTGCGCCGGCGCTACGAGAATGACATCGCCATTCTCGCGCATGTCGAGGCCCTTCGTGCGCAGGATGATGTCCAGCGCCTGGTCCCAGGGTACGTTATTCAAACGCAAGGTGACGTTACCGGAAACCGAGTCACTGACGACAATGTTCTTGCCGGTAAATTCGGCAATGATCTGAAGCAGTGCGCGGGTCTCGATATCCTGGAAGTTCAGGTTCAGGCGCTCACCTGTATATTCCTTCTCACGCGGGTCAATCGAGGCGGTTTCTTCCTCGACCACGGGCTTGAATTCCACTGCAAATTGCTTGTCGACCTGGTAGGCAAGGTGTTCGTAATCACCTTGTGCATTCACGGTCACGCGCACGTCGTTACCACGGCGCATGGCGTCAATCGTGGTTACCGGTGTGGCAAAGTCGACAACGTCATATCGCTTGATCAGGTCTTCCGGCATGTTGACGTTCTTGAATTCGAGAACGAGCTTGCCGGCTTCCTGCTTCATGTCGACAACAGTCTTCGGATCCGTCATGCGAACAAAGATGCGTCCTTCGCCGTCTTCCCCGCGACGAAAATCGATACCGGTGATGCTGCGTCCCTTCGGCTTTGACTGCGCCTGGGTGTCAGCAGTGGCGACCGGAACCGTTTCATTTGAAGTTGCCGGAGTAATACCTGCGGAGGAGTTGACCGAGTTGCCCAGCGTGATGAACACACTGTTGCCTTCGGTGCGCGTATCGTAATCGATCATGCTTGCCAGGTTGATGACCACACGGGTAGTGCCTTGCGCTTCGGCAGCCATCGCATTCCGAACGGCACCAATGCCGATTTCCGTGCGACGGTTATCCAGGCCCAAGCTGGTATCGGCGAGATCAACCGCAATCCTGGCGGGATTCTTGATCGTGAACACACGCGGCTCGTTGGCGCGATTGCTCATGCGAAGACGCAATTGCACCTGGTCACCCGGCAGCGAGGCCACTTCAATGGATTCCAGTGTGTTGCTTGATTCCTGCGCGAGCGCAGTGGTCGAAAATCCGGCAAGGCCCAGCAGCAGGAACAGCGCGACCGCTCCGGACTTCAAGCTACGCTTGTTGATGTTTGCAGCGTTCATGGTCTTTCTCCCCAGATAATCATTCTTCGTTCAGGCCGATTGCGGCACGACGTTCCATCCAGCCACCGAGCCCATCCGGAATGATTTCTGTCAGCCGGATTTCCGTTTCAGTGATTGCGACAATCTGGCCATAGTTCTGGCCAAGGTAATTTCCAACCTGTACACGGTGTACAGCACCTTCCGGGTCACTCACGAGGGCATAGAGGTTGCCTCTCATCTGCAAAGTGCCTTTCATGTCGAGTGCATCGAGCGGGAACGATTCAAGGTATTCCTTGTTGCGATTCGTGTCCGGCTTCAGGCCGTTCGACGACCCCGTGGCTTCCGTCGTTTCGGCGGTCTGCTGTTGCGGACTATCCGGCACGAAGGGTGAACGCAGGTTCTGCGCTTCATAGGTAAACGATTCGTACGGCTTGATCTGCGGCAGTGGCTCGATCGGGCCGGGCTTCTTGCTCTTTTCCTGCTGGACAAACTGCTGAAGGTCAGACATGTCGTTGGCACAAGCGCTCAGCAGCAAGGTGCAACCGACGATGGCTGCCAGCTTGCCATTGCGTGACAGTCGCATGCTCATCGGTCACCTCCCTGACCTTCTTCCTCGATATAACGATAGGTCTTGGCGATGACATCCATCGTAAGGTTGCCGCCATCTTCACCCTGCTTGGTGATGTTGATGTTATGCAGCGTCACGATGCGCGGCAGGGCGGCGACAGAGCTGGCAAATTCACCTAACTGGTGGAAGTTGCCGGTGAGGCGAATCTGGATCGGAAGTTCCGCGTAAAATTCCTGCGCGCGTTCCGGCTGCGGTACGAAGCGCTCCTGCTCAAGGCCGGCTGCAAGGCCTGCCTGGGAGATGTCAATCAGAAGGTTGGGCACTTCCGTTTCCCCTGGCAGCTGGCGCAGCATTGCACCAAACGATCGACGCATTTCCTCTAGCTGCGTCTTGTAGGCCTCGAGGTTCGCTGCTTTCGCCTGCTTGCGCGCGAACTCGCCACGCAATTCCTGTTCCTGTGCTTCGGCACGTTCCAGTGCAGTAAGGCGCTCTTCCACGAAATACTTGTAACCGCCGAAGAGCGTGCCACCAAAGACAATCGCCAGCACGATGAGCTTCACGGGCAACGGCCAGTTGCCCATATTGTTGAAATCGATATCGTTGATATCGAGGTTATTCAGGTCCTGGAGATTCACAGGTCTTCTCCCTCTTGCTCATCGGCGCCCGGTACTTCCTGCTTCACGGTCAACGTGAACTGGCCCCGGCGCAACCGGCCCTGGTCGCGTGATTCGATGCCTCCCAGCATTGGATCCTTCAGCCAGTCGGATTCATCCAGGTTGCGCATGTAAGCGGCAACACGAGCGTTCGATTCGGCAGCGCCCTGCAGCTCGATCGTATTGCCGTTCTGGGTTGCGCGGTCGAGATAGACGCCATTCGGAAGGGTACGTACGAGTTCGTCAAACAGGTGAACGACCTGCGGGCGACTCTTCTGTAGCTGTTCGATGATTTGCATGCGGGCAATCAGGCGATTTTTTGTCGCCTGCAGCTCCTTGATCTCCTCGATCTTCTTGTCGACCATGCGGATCTCGCCGCGAAGGAATTCGTTGCGTGCTTCCTGGTGCGACACCAGCTGGTCCACGTGTACCTTGCCGCCGAAGGCTATGGCGCCGCCAAGGAGGACAGTGAATGCCAGGGCCACGACGAAATCCTGCTGCCGTTTCTTGCGCAGCTCCTCGCGCCAGGGGAGTAGGTTAATGCGTGGCATGTCAGTCGAAGCTCCTCATGGCCAGGCCGCAGGCGATCATCAGCGCCGCGGAATCACTTTCCACCAGCTGCGCCTTCGCCTTCGACGACAGTTTCATGTTGCCGAACGGGTCGCCCAGCACCGTCGGGGTGCCCAGCGAATCCTGGATATGGTCGGCCGCCCCGGGGATGGCTGCTGTGCCACCGCAAATGACGATCTGGTCAAGTTCGCCGTAATCACTGGTTGATGACAGGAAGAACTGGATCGAACGGTTCACCTGCTGGGCCATGTCCTCGAGGAACGGGTCGAGAATCTCCGGCTGGTAATTCGATGGCAGGCCACCTTCCTTCTTTGCCTTGCCGGCTTCCTCGAAGGAAAGGCCGTAATGACGCATGATTTCCTCGGTCAGCTGCTTGCCACCGAAGGCCTGGTCACGCGTGTAAATGATCTTGCGGTCATGCAGTACGCTGAACGTCGTTGCCGTCGCGCCAAAATCCACCAGGGCGATGGTCTTGTCGAGACCCTCGTCGACCATCTGGTA
>JAWWBT010000157.1:0-4339 GCA_033720815.1 Gammaproteobacteria bacterium
CCATCCGTCGCCTGAAGGACCTGGAAGCCCAGGCTGCCGACGGTACCTTTGACCGCCTCACCAAGAAGGAAACCATTGTCCTGCGTCGCGAAATGCAGAAGCTGGAACGTGGTCTCGGCGGCATCAAGGAAATGGCGAGCCTGCCGGACGCGCTGTTCATCATCGACGTCGGTTTCGAGAACATCGCCGTCAAGGAAGCGCGCAAGCTGGGTATTCCCATCGTCGCCGTTGTTGATACCAACAACTCCCCGGACGAAGTCGATTACGTCATCCCGGGCAACGACGACGCCATCCGCGCGATTCGCCTGTACGCCAAGGGCATGGCCGATGCCATCATCGACGGTCGCCAGGCCGTTCCGGTTGCCCCGAAGGACAGCAACGACGAGTTCGTCGAGCTGGACGAGGAAGGCAAGCCGGCGGTGAAGGCCGAACCGAAGAAGAAGGCTCCTGCCAAGAAGACCGCGAAGAAGGCGCCGGCGAAGAAGGCCGCCGCCAAGTCGGATGACGACAAGCCGGAAGAAAAGGCTGAAGCCAAGGCTGACGAAAAGGCCGAGGAAGCGCCGAAGAAGAAGGCAGCTGCCAAGAAGACCACCAAGAAGGCTGCTGCCAAGAAGACGGCGAAGAAGGCCACCACCAAGAAGTCGACGGCCAAGAAATCCACGGCGAAGAAGTCCACGGCCAAGAAGAAGACGGCCGCCAAGAAGGACGAGTCCGCCGAGTAAGGCTCCTGCCAGCCGGGCGGCTCCATGCCGCCCGGCATACTCCTTTATATACAGGCATACGAATTACGAGAGGTAATCATCATGGCGATTACTGCCGCACAGGTTAAGGAACTCCGCGAGCGCACGGGCGCTGGCATGATGGAGTGCAAGAAGGCGCTGACCGAGACCAATGGCGACATGGAAGCGGCCATCGAGCACATGCGCAAGACCGGCCTCGCAAAGGCCGACAAGAAGGCCGACCGCGTTGCTGCGGAAGGCAAGATTGTTGTTGCAATGAACGACGACAAGACCAACGGCGCCATTGTCGAAGTGAACTGCGAAACCGACTTTGTTGCGGGTGGTGACGATTTCACCAGCTTCGCGAACAAGGTGGCTGAGCTGATCCTGGCCGAGAAGCCGGCGGACATCGCTGCGTTGAACGAGCTGAAGATCGGTGGCGAAACCGTTGAAGAGCTTCGCCGTGGCCTGGTGGCCAAGATCGGCGAGAACATCGGCGTGCGTCGCTTCGAAGTGATCACTGCCGGCGCCGGCAAGCTGGCCTACTACCAGCATGGTGCACGAATCGGCGTGATGATCGACGTGGAAGGCGGCGACGAAGAACTCGCGCGCGACCTCGCCATGCACGTCGCCGCATCGAACCCGCGCTACGTCTCCGTCGATAATGTCCCGGCGGACGAAGTGGCCAAGGAAAAGGAAATCCTCGTTGCCCAGGCACAGGATTCCGGCAAGCCGGCCGACATCATCGAAAAGATGGTCGAAGGCCGCCTGCGCAAGCACCTCGCCGAGATCACCCTGTACGGCCAGCCGTTCGTGAAGGATCCGGACGTCACCGTCGAGAAACTGCTGAAGGAAAAGGGTGCCAAGGTCATCACCTTCGCGCGTTTCGAGGTGGGTGAAGGCATCGAAAAGAAAGAAGAAAACTTTGTGGAAGAGGTCATGGCCCAGGCCAAGGGCCGTTGAGCAGGGCACCCCGCTTTGCGTTAAACTTCTTCCTCGTCAGGCCCCGCTCAGCGGGGCTTGGCGTAAGTGGGCCCGGAACAGCTGTCGGGCCCGCCACGAACAACAAGAGAGACTGCCAATGTCCGAGAATGCGCCTGCCTATCGACGTGTCCTGCTGAAGCTCAGTGGTGAAGCCCTGATGGGCGATGCCGATTACGGTATCGACCCCAAGGTCATCAAGCGATTGGGTGAGGAGATCCGTGATATTTCCTCGAAGGGCGTCGAAGTGGGCATCGTCATCGGTGGCGGAAACATTTTCCGTGGTGAAGGCCTGGCGAAATCCGGTATTGATCGCGTCACCGGCGACCACATGGGCATGCTGGCAACGGTGATGAATGCACTGGCGCTGCAGGATGCCCTGGAGAAGCTGGGTGTTTACGCGCGTGTAATGTCGGCACTGCGCATCAATGAAGTCTGCGAGGATTACATCCGCCGCCGTGCCGTGCGTCACCTGGAAAAGGGACGCGTGGTCATTTTCGCGTCGGGCACGGGCAACCCGTTCCTGACCACCGATACTGCAGCCGCCCTTCGGGCGAGCGAGATCAACGCCGACCTGTTGCTGAAGGCAACCAAGGTCGATGGCGTATACGATTCCGATCCGGTGAAGAACCCGGATGCAACCAAGTACGAAACCCTTTCCTATGACCGCGTCATCAACGACAAGCTCGGCGTGATGGACGCCGCTGCCATCGTGATGTGTCGCGATAACGGAATTCCGTTGCGGGTGTTCAATATGAACAACCCGGGCGAACTGGACCGAATTATCTGTGAAGGTGACGAGTCGATCGGCACCCGAGTGAACAGTGGAGAAGAGGCATGATCGAGGACCTCAAGAAAGACGCGCGCACGCGCATGGGCAAGAGCATCGAAAGCTTCAAGGACGACCTGACCAAGGTGCGCACCGGTCGCGCCAATACCAGCCTGCTGGATCACGTGACGGTCGAATACTATGGCTCCGAGGTGCCACTTAACCAGGTGGCCAACGTGAGCGTGGCGGACTCCCGCACGCTGTCCGTGCAGCCCTGGGAAAAGCATATGGTGCCGGTGGTCGAGAAGGCGATCATCCAGTCGGACCTGGGACTGAACCCGGCAACTGCAGGCGAGATCATTCGCATCCCGCTGCCGCCGCTGACCGAAGAGCGCCGCCGCGACCTCATCAAGGTCGTCAAGGCGGAAGCCGAGAATGCGCGCGTTGCCGTTCGCAATATTCGCCGTGACGTCCTGGGTGATGTGAAGTCGCTCTTGAAGGAAAAGGAAATTTCCGAAGACGAAGAGCGCAAGGCGCAGGAAGATATCCAGAAGATCACCGACGAGCATGTCGCGCAGATCGAGTCGATGCTCGAGAAGAAGGAAAAGGAATTGCTGGAAATCTGAGGCGCGAGCCCCGGATCCGGCAGCTACTCTCCTCATGAGCGACGCGACCGACACGCAGATTCCGCAGCACGTGGCCATCATCATGGATGGCAACGGCCGCTGGGCGAAGCAGCGCCGACGGCCACGCGTGTTCGGACATCGTGCAGGGCAGGAATCCGCCGAGGCGGTGATCCGCGCGGCACGTGAAGCTGGCGTGAAGGTGCTGACGCTGTTCGCGTTCAGCAGCGAGAACTGGAAACGTCCCGAAGATGAAGTCAGCAACCTGATGGGCTTGTTAGCCGCAGCGCTTGAGAAACAGGTTGCGCGACTGGCCGAAGCGGAGATCCGCCTTCGTTTTGTTGGCAACCTCGACGCCTTCTCCAGCAAGCTGGTAAAGGCAATGCATCGGGCCGAAAAGGAAACAGGGCATCTCGACGGCATGTTGTTGAACGTTGCCGTCGGTTACGGCGGCCGTTGGGACATTATCCAGGCAGCGGAACGCTTCTCAGCCGATGTTGCTGCGGGAAAGGCAAGTTCAAGCTCCCTGGACGAAACCGGTTTCTCGCGATACCTGAGTCTTGGTGATTGTCCCGATGTCGACCTGCTGGTCCGGACGGGTGGCGAACGTCGTATCTCGAATTTCCTGCTCTGGCAGCTGGCTTACGCCGAGCTGTATTTCACCGATACGCTGTGGCCGGATTTTGATGGCGACGAACTGCAACGCGCACTCGCGTGGTTTGCAGAACGCGAGCGTCGCTTCGGTGGCGTGACCGACGTGGACACCGAGGAGGCAGGCAATGCTTAAGCAACGCGTACTGACCGCTCTGGCGATACTGCCGATCGCGCTGGCGGCGATCATGTTGACGCCATTGCTGTGGTTTGACGGGCTGCTTATCCTGCTGCTGGCAGGCCTGATGCGCGAGTGGGTGCGTTTGACCCGGGTTCCGGTCCGCTGGCAGTGGTTGCCCGTTGCACTGGCTCCGCTGGTCTTCGCCGTAGGCGTGATTGACTGGGAATATCACTACATCTGGCGGGAGGCGCTGTTGCTTGGCGCCGTGTTGCTGTGGATCTTCTGCCCGCTCTGGTTCGTCTCGCGCTATCCCCTTGGCACTGTTTACAAGGTCATCGGTGGCGTCGTGCTGGTATCGGCAACCGGCATCGCGCTGCATGTCCTCAAGGAATTTTCGCCGAATGGCTTGCTCGTCCTTCTGGTCTTCCTGCTGGTCTGGGCGGCGGATGTCGGTGCCTATTTTGCCGGCAAGGGC
>JAWWBT010000158.1:0-4309 GCA_033720815.1 Gammaproteobacteria bacterium
CACCGCCTGTTCGGCGGCGAAAGCTTCACGTTATAATTACCTGCTTGATCCATTCCTATTGATCCCGGCGCGAGCCGGCGACAGGACCGGTAATTCATGTTCCAGAACCTCAGCGACCGCCTTGGCAGCGTCCTTGATGGCGTGCGTGGCAAGGGTCGCCTGACCGAAGACAACATCAAGTCCAGCCTGCGCGAAATCCGCATGGCGCTGCTGGAGGCCGACGTTGCGCTGCCGGTGGTGAAGCGTTTCACCGCTGAAGTGAAGGAGCGCGCGCTGGGCGCCGAAGTGGCGAAGAGTCTGAAGCCCGGCCAGGTGCTGGTAAAGATCGTCAATGACGAACTCGCGCGGATCATGGGTGAGGCGGAAGAGCTGAACCTTCGCGTGCAGCCACCGGCCATCATCCTCCTGGCGGGCCTGCAGGGTGCGGGCAAGACCACCAGCGCGGGCAAGCTGGCGCGTTACCTGCAGGAAAAGCAGAAGAAATCCGTATTGCTCTCCAGTCTCGACGTTTACCGGCCCGCCGCGATGGACCAGTTGCAGCGGCTGGCGTCCGATGTCGAGGCCGATTATTTCGATGCCTCCGCCGACGACAAGCCCGTCGCGATTGCGAAGGCCGCCGTTGATGCGGCGCGCAAGCGTGGCAAGGATGTGGTCATCCTCGACAGCGCAGGTCGTACTGCAGTGGATGCGGCGATGATGGAAGAGATCAGCGCGATTCACTCGGCGGTCAACCCGGTCGAAACCCTGTTCGTGGTCGACAGCATGACCGGCCAGGACGCGGCGAACGTGGCGAAGGCCTTTGGTGAGGCGCTGCCGCTGACCGGTGTGATCCTGACCAAGGCCGATGGCGATGCCCGCGGCGGTGCAGCACTCTCGGTGCGCGAGATTACCGGCGCGCCGATCAAGTTCATGGGTGTCGGCGAGAAGAACACCGCGCTGGAAGCCTTCGACCCGAAGCGCGTCGCCGACCGTATCCTGGGCATGGGCGACATCGTCAGCCTCGTCGAGGACGTGCAGTCACAGACCGACCAAGCCGAGGCCGAGAAGCTTGCGAAGAAGCTGAAGACCGGCAAGGGCTTCAACCTGATGGATTTCCGCCAGCAGCTCGAACAGATGCGCAAGATGGGTGGCATAGAGAGCCTGATGGACAAGCTGCCTGGCGGTGCGAAACTGCCGAATGGTGCAGCGCAAGCTGCCATGGGCGACCAGCAGGTTACGCGCCAGATCGCCATCATCGATTCAATGACCCCGCGCGAGCGCAAGCGCCCGGACATCATCAATGGTTCCCGCAAGCGCCGCATCGCTTCCGGCTCGGGCACGCAGGTGCAGGATGTGAACCGGCTGGTGAAGCAGTTCGGCCAGATGCAGAAGATGATGAAGAAGATGAAAGGCGGCGGCCTCAAGAAGATGATGCGAGGGATGGGCGGCAGGATGCCGCCTGGGGGCGGGTTTCCCGGCTTCTAACCCCGGGAGCTATTGCGCTCGGTGATGCGGCGTTGGGAATCGGCTCGGAATCCTCATGTATTTCACATACAATCCGGTTCCTCGCCGTTTCCCGCCTTGCCTCACCATCGCTCATGACGCTCCCGTCATCGGCTGGGTTTCCAGGCCTCCGTGGTGCAATACGGCGAACCCGCCCGCAGGTATCCGGAGCAGGGCGCAGGAATCTACCGCAGCGCTCAGCAAATAGACCTGAAAACCCCTTCACATTTGCGAAAATTCCCGTAAAATGCGCGGTTTACATTGCGGCCGGTGGCAGGGCGTCGCCTGTCCGCAGTAAAACCGTCAAGTACTGAGGTAAACGAGACTCATGGTAACGATTCGTCTGCAACGCACCGGTGCAAAGAAGCGTCCCTTCTACCACATCGTGGTCACCGACAGCCGCAACAAGCGCGATGGCCGCTACATCGAGCGTGTCGGGTTCTTCAACCCGGTCGCCGTCGGTGGTGAAGAAGAGCTGCGCATCGACGTCGAGCGCATCGAGCATTGGCTCGAGAAGGGTGCGCAGGCATCTGATCGCGTCAGCAAGCTGCTGAAGCAGGGCAAGAAGGCAGCCGCTGCCTGAAGCGGCTCGCGACGTGTCGGCTGAGCAGCGCCAGCGCCCGGAACGCTCGGGCAGCGATCGCGCCAACCGGCACGGTGACGACGCGCAGGAAGACCGGCGCGTCGTCCTGGGCCGTATTTCCGGCCTGTATGGCGTGAAAGGGTGGGTGAAGGTCTTTTCACACACCCAGCCACGCGAAGGCATTACCCGCTACCCCGAGTGGCAGGTGAAGCGCGGCAAGGAGTGGCTTGCCATGAAGGTGGAGAGCGGTCGCCGACACGGCAAGACCGTGGTGGTGAAACTGGCCGGGATCGGTGATCGCGATGCCGCCGCCGCCCTCCATGATGCCGAAGTCGCCGTATGGCGTTCGGAACTGCCTCCTGCGAAGGAGGGCGAGATTTACTGGACCGACCTGGAAGGCCTGGCGGTCCGCACCATCGACGGTGTCGACCTCGGTCGCATCAGTCACCTGGTTGAAACCGGGTCGAATGACGTGATGGTGGTGAAGGGCGAAAGGCAGCGCCTGGTGCCCTTCATACGCGAACAGGTAGTAACGCGGATCGATCTTGATGAAGGCATTGTCGAGGTTGATTGGGATCCGGAATTCTGATGCGCATTGATGTCATCACGCTGTTTCCGGACATGGTCGAAACGGTCACGCAGCATGGCGTGACGGGCCGGGCAGCCGACAAGGGCCTGCTCGACATCAGGACCTGGAACCCGCGCGACTACACGACGGACAAGCACCGCACCGTGGATGACCGCCCTTATGGCGGTGGCCCGGGGATGGTGATGAAGCCGGAGCCGCTGACCGAGGCTGTTGCCGATGTCAGGGCGAGTTCCGGCAAGCGGTACCGCACGATCTACCTCAGCCCCCAGGGGCGCCGCCTGACGCAGGCGCTGGCCGAGGAACTGGCCGACGAGGATGGGTTGCTGCTGGTGGCCGGTCGCTACGAGGGTGTCGACGAGCGCTTCATAGAAGCGGAGGTCGACGAGGAAATCTCGATCGGCGACTACGTGCTTTCAGGCGGCGAGCTCGGCGCAATGGTCGTGATCGATGCGGTGGCAAGGCTGCTGCCCGGAGTGCTCGGCGACGAGGACTCCGCGAAGGAAGATTCCTTCGTGAATGGCTGGTTGGACTGCCCGCATTACACGCGGCCGGAAGAATTCGACGGCCACCGGGTGCCGGATGTGCTCCTCGGTGGTGATCACGCGGCGATTCGCCGCTGGCGGCTCAAGCAGTCGCTGGGCCGGACCTGGGAACGGCGTCCGGACCTGCTCGAGTCGATCGAGCTGGATAACGAACAGAAAGCGTTGCTGGATGAATACATCGAGGAACGCGGGGAGTGAGAATCTCCCGCTGGAATTGGCATTATCTCTTTAACGGGTGAACGACAATGAGCGACATTATCAAGGAACTGGAAGCGGAACAGATGAACCGCGACGTGCCGGAATTCGGCCCGGGCGACACGCTGGTCGTGCAGGTCAAGGTCATCGAAGGTGACCGTGAGCGCCTGCAGGCGTTCGAAGGCGTCTGCATCGCCAAGCGCAACCGCGGCCTGAACAGCTCCTTCACGGTGCGCAAGGTGTCGCACGGTGAAGGCGTCGAGCGCGTCTTCCAGACGTACAGCCCGACCGTGGCCGAGATCAAGGTGAAGCGAAAGGGCGACGTGCGTCGTGCCAAGCTCTACTTCCTGCGCGAGCGCCAGGGCAAGGCTGCTCGAGTCAAGGAAAAGGTCTGATCGACTCCGGCCCTGCCGGAGACAGCGAAAGGACGCGAATGGCGGGCCCGGCTGGAGCCCGCCATTTTTTTGCCCGGCTCGACAGGCCGGGCCTGGTGAAAACGGGGAGATGGTCGAGACATGTCCAGCATGATGCTTTCCCTGCTGCTGCTCGCAGCCGAGCCTGCCGTGCCACCGGTGGATGCCGATGCCGCGAATGGCGAGATCGCTGAACAGGCGCCGGCCGAGGCTGAGCGTGCGACGGATCTTTCCCCGCTCCAGGAAATCGACCTGCTGACTGCTGCTGGAGCCCCCGAGCTGGCCCTCGATGTGCTTGGCAGCTCCCAACCCGAATATTCCAGCGACCCGGATGGCTGGCGTCGCCATGAGCAGCTGCGTGTGGAAATCCTGCGCCGCAGCGGCAACTGGCAGGCACTCGCCGAGCAGCTTGCCGACTTGCCGGAAGGCCTCGCGATTGCCGACCGCCGCTGGACCTCCACGGTCCGCGCCCAGGCGCTGCTTGAAATCGACCAGCCGGCTGAGG
>JAWWBT010000159.1:0-4271 GCA_033720815.1 Gammaproteobacteria bacterium
AATGGTCTTGCCGGAGACCTGCACGTGGCCGTGTTCCTCGAGTGCCTTCAGCACGCGACCGGCCATTTCACGCGAGCAACCGACGATGCGACCGATTTCCTGGCGGCTGATGCGAATCTGCATGCCGTCGGGATGCGTCATCGCGTCCGGTTCCTTGCAGAGGTCGAGCAGGACGCGCGAGATGCGACCGGTGACGTCGAGGAAGGCGAGGTCGCCTACCTTTCGAGTGGTTCGACCGAGACGCGCTGCAAGCTGCGTGGCGAGTTCGAACAGCAGGTCAGGGTCTTCGTGCGCGAGGCGCTTGAACTTGTCGTAGTGGATTTCGGCGATCTTGCATTCCGTACGCGAGCGCACCCATGCGGAGCGCTTCGGCGTTTCCTGGAACATGCCCATCTCACCAAAGAATTCGCCGCGGTTGAGATAGGTGACAACGATTTCGCTGCCTTCCTCGTCCTCGATCACGACCGCCACGGATCCTTCCACGATGAAATACAGCGTGTCGGGCACGTCGCCAGCGTGAATGATGACCTGCTTCGTCGGGATCGTGCGTACATGGCACTTTTCAAGGAAGCGGTCGATCGGCGGATTCCGGAATGGCCGGAATTCCTTGTTCTCTGATATCGGCATGGCCGTTTCCCTACCTTGTTAAGTCCCCCAAACAACCTGTTTAAACCATGGCCGGAGTGATCGCAAGCCTGTGTCCGGATCAGTGCCCTGCGGGGGTGTTCAGCGGGGCCGTGATTCGGAGATAATACCGGCCCGTCCGGCTGGTTGTTGCAGTGTAACACCCGGCACGGCCACTTGAGGAATGCAGGAGCGAGAATGAGCGACAAGCGGATCAAGCTGCAGGGTTTCAATAATCTTACGAAGACCCTCAGCTTCAATATATACGACATCTGCTACGCGAAGTCCGAGAAGCACCAGCAGGAATACATCGCGTACATCGACGAGGTGTATAACGCTGAACGCCTGACGCAGATCCTCACGGACGTGTCGAACATCATCGGCGCGAATATCCTGAATATTGCCCAGCAGGACTACGAGCCGCAGGGCGCCTCGGTCACGATCCTGATTTCCGAAGAGCCGCTGGAAGCCGCCGAACTCGAAGGCGCGACCGAAGAAGCTCCCGGCCCGCTGCCGGACAGCGTCGTCGCCCACCTGGACAAGTCGCATATCACGGTTCACACGTATCCCGAGATGCACCCGGATAACGGCATCTCGACATTCCGTGCGGACATCGACGTGTCGACTTGCGGCAAGATCTCGCCGCTGAAGGCCCTGAACTACCTCATCCATGCGCTGGAGTCCGACATCGTCACGGTCGATTACCGCGTGCGTGGGTTCACGCGTGACATTGATGGCGAGAAGCACTTCATCGATCACGATATCGACTCGATTCAGAATTACCTCGCCGAGGACACGAAAGAGCAGTACCACATGGTCGATGTGAACGTATACGGCGAGAACATTTTCCACACCAAGATGATGCTGCGGGAAACTGACCTGGATAATTACCTGTTCGGCATGGGCGTGGAAGAGCTGAACGACAAGGAACAGGCTGACCTGTCAGAGCGGATATTCAAGGAGATGCGCGAGATCTTCTACGGTCGCAACGTGAAGCGTGGATATTACTCCGAGGAAGGCGATACCGCGGTCGACAACGACTGAGACATTCCTTGCCTGGATGAAAAAAGCCGCGACACTGTCGCGGCTTTTTCGTGTGTGGCGGCTGGTCAGAAACGATAGGCCGTCGTCGTCATCACTTTCGACACGAGGCCCATTGCCTTTTTCACCGCATCGGGCAATTCCACGGCGCCGGCATCGCGCGCTTTCTGGCCGTGGCGGATTTCGTCTTCCTTCATCAGTTCGATGATCGCGCGGCTACGGCGGTCATGCTCGGCGATGCGCTCGAGGTGCGAGTCCAGGTGTGATTCGACCTGGCGTTCGGTTTCCGAGACGAAACCGAGGCTCCACTTGTCACCCGCCGCGCCAGCAAGCGCACCGATCGTGAACGAGCCCATGTACCAGAACGGTGCAAGCATCGAGGGTCTTGCATCCAGTTCCTGCAGGCGTTCCTCGCACCACGCGAGATGGTCTTCCTCTTCCACCGCACTCTGTTCCATTGAGCGACGCGTCGCCTCATCGCGAGCAGTGAGCGCCTGGCCGGCATAGAGCGCCTGTGCGGCGATTTCACCGGCATGGTTCACGCGCATCAGCCCTGCGGCGTGGCGGCGCTCTGCCTCGTCCTGCAGGGTGTCAGGGATGTTGCCGGCCGGGTTTGCGCGACCGGACCGTCCGATCCAGGTCGAGTGCACGGTGCGCAACGCGTTGTCCGCGCTGGCGATGAGTCTGTCGATGGGGCTCAGGTTTCTCATGGAGGCATTATACCGCGTGTCCTGGCATGGCGTTTACAGAAGTCGCGCGGCAAGCAGCTGCAGCGGGTGGCAGACCGGCAGGTTTTCACCGGCGCCAATTTCGCGCAGTTGCAGTGCGCAACCGACGTTCGAGGTGGCCAGCACATCCGCGCCCTGGGTTTCAGCGACCGCCCAGGTCGCTCGACCGAGTGTCTCGGACATTTCCGGCTGTTCGAACAGGTAGGCACCGGCTGCACCACAGCAGTGCGCGTGGGGCAGGGCCACGATTTCGGCCCCGGGTAACTGTTCGAGCAGGCGCGACACGCCAGTCGTTGCTCCCATCTGCTTCAGGGTGCACGGAGAATGAACAAGGATTCGTTCGCTCTTTTCGCGGAGCTGCACCCGATGCTCGCGCAGCGCATTGGCGAGTGCGTCGGCAATGAAATCGGCGGCATCCCGGACCGCGAGGGCCGAATGCTCTGCAAGCTGGATACCGCAACCGCTTGCTGTCGTCAGCAAAATCTCGTCGTCGACGAAGGCGGTTTCATTGTCGGCCAGCAGTCTTGCGGCGGAGTCGAGGTCGCCGGCGTGCTGGTCCATCGCGCCACAGCAGCCCTGGTTGGCCGGCAGGTTCACATCGAAACCCAGGTAATTGAGGATTTCGATCGTCGCTGTGGCGACATCGGCATCCAGTGGCCTTGCGATGCAGCCGAGGAACAGCCCGACACGGCCACGCCGTGTGCCCGTTGCGGGATGGAGTCCTGTCACCGGCCAGCGACCCGCCGGGCCCGCCAGCCCTGCCTGGCGGCGTATTTGCCGTGACGGGAATCGACGCAGCAGGCTGCGCAGCCTGCTGGCGGAAAAGAGTCGTAGCAGGCGGCCCAGGGTGTTGATTCGTGCGGGGCTACGGCGCCACCACGCCAGCAGTCGCCAGCGCAGCCCCGGCCGATGACCGGCTTTCCATAGCCCGGCGCGCCCCTGGTCGATGAGCTTGCCGTAGGGCACCGAAGCTGGACATACCGTTTCGCACGCACGGCAGGTCAGGCAGCCGTCCAGGTGTGCGGTCGTGCGTCCTTCAGCGGCAAGCGCGCCCTGCGCCAGTCCCTGCATCAGGGCAATCCGCCCACGCGGCGAGTCGCCCTCAATGCCGGTTTCCATGTAGGTCGGGCAGTGAGGAAGGCACAGGCCACACTTCACGCAGCTGTCGGCATCGGCCAGCGGGAAATTCTCGAATGCGGATTGTGAATTTTCCTGGTTGGGCATAGGTCACCACGGCTGGAACCGTTATAATACCGACTTTCGTGCGCTGCCTCTAAGGTCTCGGCGCAAAAATTCCTTGAAATTCCGGGGGTTTGAATGAAATCCGCACTCCGGGGCGCGCTGATCGCCTCGCTGCTGCTGCCCGCGCCGTCGATCGCCGATTCTGTCTGGGGTGATTTCGACGCGCTGTCCGACACGGAAGTCCCCGAGGGTGGTGAAAAAGACATTTTTGCAGGTCGCCTGACCCTGGGTTACCTCGCATCGTCCGGCAATACCGATACGTCGAGCTTCAACGGCAAGCTGGTGATGGGCTGGGATCTCGAGAAGTGGCGTCACGCGACGATGTTCTCGGGAATTCGTTCGGAAGAAGACAACATTACCACCGCAGAGAATTACCAGGCGGGCTACAAGGCAGACCGCAAGTTCGGTGAGAAGAACTACCTGTTTGCCACGCTGGCGTGGGAGCAGGACGAATTCAGCGGTTTCGAGAAGCGCACTACCGAGGCGGTCGGTTACGGTCGTCGCGTGCTGGAAACGGATTCGCAGTTGCTGGACCTCGAAATCGGTGCGGGTGCGCGCCAGAGCGAGCTGACAGATGGCACGGAGCGCGACGAGACCATTGGCCGCGTTGCGGGTAACTACAAGTGGACGTTTACG
>JAWWBT010000160.1:0-4269 GCA_033720815.1 Gammaproteobacteria bacterium
CGCGTCCGGTTTCGCGGCTTTGGCGAAGGCGGCAGCCACCGCCTACGGCCTGGAGCTGGACGACCGCGAGCTCTCCATGCTCGCGCGGGACGGTTCCGGTTCGGCCGCGCGCTCGATCTTCGGTGGCTACGTGCGCTGGCACCGGGGCGATGCAGCAGATGGCAGCGACAGTTTTGCCGAGCCTGTATTCGGGCCCGGTCACTGGCCACTGCGCGTCCTCGTTGCGGTGACCGACGAAGCTGCCAAGGCGACGGGTTCCACCGACGGTATGCGGCTCACGCAGGAAACCTCGCCGTATTTCGAACGCTGGGTGGCAGATCAGCCAGCCGACCTTGCCGAAGCCGAAGCGGCCGTCGCGGACCGAGATTTCGACAAGCTGGCCGACGTCAGCGAATTTTCCTGCCTGAAGATGCACGCTTCCGCCCAGGCAGCACGCCCCGGCGTTGTCTACTGGAATGCCGGTACGCTGGCAGCGATGCAGGCGGTGCGCACGCTGCGCGCGGCCGGTACGCCGGTGTTCTTCACCATCGATGCCGGCCCGCAGCTAAAGGCTGTCTGCCTGCCCGAGGCGGAGGCACGCGTTGCGGAAGTGCTGGGTGGGGCGCCGGGAGTCAAGCGGATCATTGCGGCTGGCCTGGGTAAAGGCGTGGAGATACTGGCATGAGTACGGTCATACACGCTTCAGCGCCTGGCAAGTTGTTGATTTCCGGGGAATATGCAGTACTGGATCGCGCGCCGGCACTGGTCGCCGCCGTGGATGTGCGGGCACGCTGCGAACTCCGGCTCGGCAGTAGCGACGAGTGGGTTATCGAGGCGCTGCCGATCGATCCGCGCGGTCGGCGCTGTCGAATTTCTGCAGGCGGCATCGATTGGCAGGATGAGCCGGTCGAGTTGCTGGAGGCCGGCTTCGACGCGTTGCCCGAAGCGCGCCGCAGGATGCTGGCAGGAACGGGCGCTGCACTGCGCATCGATACGTCCGGTTTCTTCATCAAGGATACGAAGCTTGGCCTGGGGTCCAGCGCCGCCGCATTGACCGCGCTGATGGGTGCCTTGTGGGCCGCCACGGGTGGCTTGCCGGAAGAAGCCGAGGCCTTCTCCCAGTTGCAGGCTGCCCACCACGCCTGGCAGGGCGGCGGCAGTGGCGCCGACCTTGCCGCCGCACTCAGCGGTGGCGTGTTGCTGTATCGCCGTGAACCGCGCATTACGGCGCCGGTTGCATTGCCTGACTCGCTGGAAATCCTGCCCATATGGACCGGCGAGGCCGCATCCACGGCGGATTTCCTGGCGGCGGTGGATGACTTCCAGGCGCGCGATCCGGAGGAGTTCCTCGCCCGCATGAAGGTGCTTGAGGCCGAGGCCGAGGAAGCAGCGCTGGCCGCCAGCAATGGCGATGCCGAGGCGCTGTTCGAGGCCATTGGTGATTTCGGCGGGGCCTTGCGGGCGCTGGGTGAGGCGGCGGAATTGCCGATCTGGAACTCGGCTCACCTGGCGCTGCGCGAGGCGGTAGAGGCCGCTGGTGGCGCCTACAAGCCGTCCGGAGCGGGAGGTGGCGACTTCGGGCTGGCATTTGTGCGCGACAAGCGGGTGCTGGAAGCGGTAAAATCTTCAATTTCGTCAGCCGGTTACGCCACAATGCCTTTGCGGTTCGGGGCGCGCGGGCTGCACGTGACGACGGACTGAACAGGACAGGCAACAGGCAGAATGGATCGTTCGCGAATTCCCAGTTTCTACAAGATGTCGGTGGAAGACCGTGTCCGCGTGATGCGCGAGCGCGGCCTGCTCACCAAGGACGACTACGAGGCCCTGTCCAGCGGCAAGGCGGTGCTCGATGTCGATGCCGCCGACAAGATGATCGAGAACGTCATCGGCGTGATGGGCCTGCCGACTGGGTTGGGCCTGAATTTCCTGGTGAACGGCAAGGATTACGTCGTGCCGTTGACGGTCGAAGAACCGTCGATTGTCGCTGCGCTGTCCTCCGCAGCGAAGACGGTTCGCAATGCGGGCGGCTTCGAAGCCAGCAGCACCGACCCGATCCTCATCGGCCAGGTCCAGGTCGTCGAAGTTCCGCATGTTGCCAAGGCGCAGGCCGCAATCCTGCAACGCAAGGAAGAAATCCTGAACCTCGCCAATTCGCTGCACCCGAAAATGGTGGCGCGCGGGGGTGGTGCGAAGGACCTTGAAGTTCACATTCACCCGAGCGAGTACACCAAGGGCGACATGCTGGTGGTTCACCTGCTGGTCGACACGCGTGACGCGATGGGAGCCAACCTCGTGAACACCATGTGCGAAGGCGTCGCCTCGCTGGTGGAGAACATCACCGGCGGCAAGGTCTTCCTGCGCATCCTTTCCAATCTTGCCGACCGTTCGCTGGCACGTGCGAAATGCGTCATCCCGACGAAGCTGCTCGCGAAGGGTGGCTTCGATGGCGAACAGGTGCGCGATGGCATCATCATCGCGAACGAATTCGCCACGGTGGACCCGTACCGCGCGGTCACGCACAACAAGGGCGTGATGAACGGTGTCGACGCCGTTGCGCTGGCTACCGGCAATGACTGGCGCGCCATCGAGGCAAGCTGTCATGCATGGGCTGCGCGAAGCGGTCGCTATTCCTCGCTGACGCGCTGGTACAAGGATGATGAGGGCAACCTCGTCGGAGAAATCGAGTTGCCGTTGAAGGTCGGTATCGTCGGCGGTTCGCTGCAGTCGAATCCGTCTGTGGCATTGAACCAGCGACTGGTCAACGTCGAATCCGCGATGGAACTCGCCGAGCTGATGGCCGTTGTCGGGCTCGCGCAGAATTTCTCCGCGATCCGTGCACTCAGCACCGAAGGTATCCAGCAGGGCCACATGACGCTGCATGCGCGCAGTGTCGCGATCACTGCCGGTGCGACCGCGGACATCTTCGACATCGTGGTCGATCGCCTGGTCGAGTCTGGCGAGATCAAGACCTGGAAGGCGCGCGAGATCATCGAGGAATTGCAGTCGCAAGGTGTACCGGAAGCACAGCAGGAAAAGTCGGAAGACAGGACGGCCGCAGAAGAGGAAACGCTCGCCGCCGGTTACGGCAAGATCATCCTGTTGGGCGAACATTCGGTGGTTTATGGCCGCCATGCGATTGCTGCGCCTATCCCGCTGGCGATCCAGTCGAAGGTTGCCGATGCAAAAGCGGGCGAGGGCGTCGAGCTCATTATTCCGCGCTGGGGCGTCGAACAACGCCTGCCGAGAAATCCGGAACAGCGCCAGGCGTTCCAGAAGCAGTTCGGCCTGATCCTTGAAAAGCTCGGTCTCGAAGACCGTGACATGAAGATCGAGATCTTCCCGAACGTGCCACGGGCGATGGGCCTGGGTGGTTCAGCTGCACTGGCCGTTGCGGCCATCCGTGCACTGGACCGACACTATTCGCTGGGTCTTTCGGATAACGACGTGAATGCGCTGGCTTTCGAATGCGAGAAGGTTGCGCACGGCACGCCGAGCGGCATCGATAACACCATGGCGACCTATGGTCGTCCGCTGCTCTTCAGGAAGGGCAGCCCGGGCCTGCAGGAATTCCTCGAGATTCCGCAGCCGGTGAATTTCGTGGTCGGCATTACCGGTCGCGAAACACTGACGCACAAGATGGTGACCCGCGTGCGCCAGCAGTGGGAACGCAACACGTCGCTCTATGAACGCATCTTCAACGAGATCGATGCGCTGACGCTGCAAGGCGTGAAGGCCCTCGGTAACCATGATCTCGAACAGCTCGGTGACCTCATGAACGTCTGCCAGGGCCTGCTGAATGCCCTGCAGGTGTCGAGCTGGGATATCGAGGAGCTGGTGCAGATCGCGCGCGACAACGGTGCGCTTGGTGCAAAGCTGACCGGCGGTGGCGGCGGTGGTTCGATGATTGCACTGGCCCCGGATAACCCGCAGAAGATCATCGATGCGATGCGGGATGCCGGTTACCAGGCGATGGAAGTGAGTGTCGGCGGCTGAGGTCGCATCTGTCGCGCTTCGGCTGTGTTGCAAGCGCAGCCTCGCATCCTCATTTATTGCTTATAAACTCCGGTGCTTGGCGGCACTTGCGCCTTGCCGAAGCATCAACAGCTGCACCCTCAGTGGCAGCGGGAATCGAACGGACCAATGACGCAGGCAAGATACGAAAAGGTTTCCAGCGAATCGGAAAAACTCATACTCGTTGACGAAAACGACAACGAGATCGGTACCGCGTCGAAGGCAGATGCGCACGACGCGCACGGCACACTGCATCGCGCGTTTTCCCTGTTCATCTTC
>JAWWBT010000161.1:0-4217 GCA_033720815.1 Gammaproteobacteria bacterium
CTTTCGTGCGGCGACTGCGCCACAACACTTCCTGGCCGTTCTCGTGGCGAGCCAGTACGCGCGCCATCACGAACAGCAGGTCGGAAAGGCGGTTCAGGTATTTCAGACCGGCGGGATTGATCTCGTCGCGCTGCGCCAGCGTGAATACACGTCTTTCGGCACGACGGCAGACAGTACGCGCCATGTGACAGGCCGCGGCGGCACGACCACCGCCAGGCAGGATGAATTCCTTCAGCGGCGGCAGCTCGGCGTTGAATCCATCCAGGGCATCTTCCAGCGCAGTGATGTGTTCGTCCTTGATGGCTTCGTAACCCGGCATGCAAAGCTCGCTGCCCAGGTCAAAAAGCTCGTGCTGGATTTCATCCAGCACGGCCATGATGTCGTCGGGAACCTTCTCGGCGAGGATCATGCCCACCGCGCTGTTCAGCTCGTCTACCGTACCGTACGCTTCGACACGAAGGTCATCCTTGGGCACGCGCGTGCCATCGCCCAGGCCGGTCGTTCCCTCGTCTCCGGTGCGCGTGTAGATCTTGCTGAGTCGATTACCCATCTGTCTCTCCCGGGGTAGTGCCCCTCGATATCCTGCATTCTGGACGGCCTCGCCCCCGACTGCCAGCGGGCGAGGCCTTCCCGATCAATAGTTGTAGCGCAGGTAAAGCTGGCCGTTGCGGCCTGCCTGGAAGTAGCCGTTCACGGTCTGGTAATCGCGATCCAGTGCGTTACCGAGTTTCGCGGCCAGTTCCCATTTGGTGCTCAGCATCCAGCTCGCACGCAGGTCCAGCGTCGCATAGCCCGCCAGTTCCGTCGTGTTGCCGAGGTCGTCGTAACGGCGACCAACGGCGTTCAGGCCGGCTCCGAGCGACCACTCTCCCAGGCTGCGATCGATCTCGAGTCGCAGCGAGCGGTCCGCACGGCGTGGCAACTCGTTGCCCTCGTTCAAGCCGGACAGGTTTTCGGTGTCGAGCAGGGTCATGTCCGCCGAAATCCGCCAGTCGCTGTTGCGCCACAGCCAGCGGACTTCGAGACCGCGAATACGTGCCTCGCTTACGTTGACCGGCATGCTGGTCGCGAAGTCGAACTCGATAAGGTTATCAAGACGATTCTCGTAAAGGTTGACGTCGAGCTGGTAGCCATTGTCGTAGCGCAGGCCGATTTCGGTCGAGTGCGAGGTTTCCGGTTCGAGGTCGGGATTGCTGAAGCCCGGAAAGTAGAGATCGTTGAATGTGGGCGCGTGGTAGGCACTGCCGTAGGAGAGCCAGGCCTTCCAGTTGTCACTGATATCGTGACCCAGGCCAAACGAACCCGTCGTCTTTCCCCCGAACTGCTCGTCGTCGATGTATCGCGCAGCAACGTCTGCAGACCAGTCACTGGCATCGAACTGCCATTGCGTGAATACGGCATCCGTACGGCGCGAAGTTTCATCGTAGGCGGTATCGCTATCGACCTGGTCGTCGCGTGATTCGATACCAAGGCTGATGACCTGGCTTTCCAGCGAGTAATTTGCCAGGAGGCTGGCCTCGTCGCGGGCAGTATCGACGTAGCCGGAACCGAAAGGACCGGAATTCACCGAGTCGTCGCTACTGCGACCGCCACGGAATTCAAGGTCCAGTGCGTCCATGACCTCTCCCGAGATCCGCAGGTTCATGGCGCTACGCTCGTACTCGGTGCGATTGAAGAAGCCGTCGTAGAAATTTTCGCCTTCTGCCTGCCACGCATCGAATTCGATGATGCCGGTTTCACCCAGCTCGCGACCGACGCGACCGGAAACGCTGGTGTTGTCGTAGCCGTCATCATCCGGTTCATTGGCAAAGCAGCCCGCGGTACCGGAATTCACGCAGGAATCGAAGCCATCCAGCGTGACATGACCGGCATCCACGCGGTACCAGCTCTTTTCGAAGCGTTCGCCGATACCTACGCTGGCCTCGCGCCGACCGAAGCTGCCGGCGCCGACTTCGGCATTGGCCGCCAGGCCTGTTTCAGGCTGGCGGGTGAAAACCTGGATGACACCACCAATGGCGTCCGAGCCATACAGCGCCGCACGCGGGCCACGAACGATCTCGATACGCTCGACCTGGTCGACCGGAATATCCTGAAGTGCCGCGATGCCGGCGGTGGTCGAGCCGAAGCGCATGCCATTCACGAGAACCAGCACATGATCCGAACTGGTACCGCGCATGAATACGCTGGTCAGCTTGCCCGGTCCGCCACTATTGGCAACGGTAATTCCCGCCTGGCCTTCCAGCAGGTCGATCAGGTTACGGGCCTGCAGGCGGTCGATGTCTGCTGCCGTAATGACGCTGACTGATGCGAGTGAATCGTCCAGTGACTGCTCGGTACGTGTTGCGGTGACAACGACGCGCTCAAGATCCGCTTCGTCGTCAGCAGCGTGCGAGTATTGAGGTGCAAGTAGAAGGGCCGGCGCCAGGAAGGCGACGCCCGAGAAGCGATTGAATGTCATGTGTTCCCCCTGCGCTGCTCTCCCGCAGCACAAATTTCTCTTATCGGGTTTGCACCGATTCGGGGAGGACAACAGGGAGACAGTACAGGCCTGCACCCGGATACCGCCCTCCGCAGTATCGGCATGTAGGCTGCAGGCCGGTCTCCGGACTTACGGGTGGAGGAAACTCCGACCTGTCGCCTTCCCGGATGACTCCAGTGGCGTAATGACAGGCTGTTACCCGATTACCGTTGCGGGGGCAGTGCCGGAATCGTCACGCAGACTCACCGGCTTCCCGTTTAACCTCTTCCGAGGTCACCTGTAGCGACGGGCATTCTCGGTTCGGGCGGTGCCCAAGTCAAGTTGGCGCTTGGCGTAAAGCGGGGCTTGACCTACTCTGGACATCCAGACAGATATGGAGTCGGCGTGAAGAGCGATCCGGAAAAGACATGGTTAAAGGCAGCTCTCGATGCTGCGCAGGCTGCCGCTGCAGTAATCCGGCGCCATTACGCTGCTGGAGTGGCTGTCGAAACCAAGGCAGATGCGACGCCGGTGACGTTGGCAGATCGCGAATCCGAACAGGTGATCCGCGAGTTGCTGGGCCTGCGGTTTCCGGAACATGGATTCTTTGGTGAGGAATTCGGACGAGATAATGATGATGCGGAATGCCTCTGGCTCATCGACCCGATCGACGGCACCAAGAGCTTCGTGCGGGGATATCCGTTCTTCTCGACGCAGATTGCGCTGATGGTTGATGGCGAGATTCGCGTCGCCGTGTCGTCGGCACCACTGTTTGATGAAATTGCCTGGGCGGTGCGTGGCGAGGGCGCCTGGCTGAATGGTGAACGCATCGGTTGCAGTTCCATCAGCCGCATTGCGGATGCGGCACTCTCGACGGGCAACCTTGCCAGCCTGGCGGCTTCACCCGCATGGAACCGCTTCGGGAGCCTGGTCCGGGAGGTGAACAGGATTCGCGGTTACGGAGATTTCTATCATTACCACCTGCTTGCGCGAGGCAGTATCGATGCCGTCATCGAATCCGACCTGAATATCCTGGACGTCGCCGCGCTTTCGCTGATCGTGGAAGAGGCCGGTGGACGTTTCACGACGCTCTCGGGTAATCCGGTCCATCTCGGAATGCGCGATGCCCTGGCGACCAACGCCTACCTACATGGCCCCCTGTTGCAGGCAATTGCCTGGCAGCGTAACGAGGAGAATTGATCATGGACCTGCCCATTTACCAGGTTGATGCGTTTACCTCTTCACCCCTGGCAGGTAACCCCGCCGCGGTAATGCCACTTCCGGAATGGCTGGACGATGTCACGTTGCTGGCGATAGCCCGCGAAAACAATCTTTCCGAAACCGCCTTTCTCGTCCGTCTCGGTGAGGGCCGCTATCACCTTCGCTGGTTCACGCCCGGCCGCGAAGTGGAGTTGTGTGGCCATGCAACGCTTGCCAGCGCGTTCGTGATTTTCGAGCGTCTTGAACTGGAAATCGGAAGCGTGACGTTCGAAACGGCGAGCGGCGAGCTGGGCGTGCGTCGTGAAGACGGCATGCTGTGGATGGATTTCCCGTCGCGGCCTGCACAGCCCTGGGAAGATGGTGGCGTTGTTGCCGCCGCGCTCGGCGCGCAACCGGAAGAGGTGCTGCGCACGCAGCTTGATGATCCGGAGAGCGACAAGATTCTCGCCGTGTTTCCCGACGCGGCCAGCGTGGAGGCCCTCGTGCCTGACATGCAGAAGGTCAACGCCATCCGTGCCCAGGGCATTGTAGCCACCGC
>JAWWBT010000162.1:0-4062 GCA_033720815.1 Gammaproteobacteria bacterium
ACCTGCGCCCGATGTATGACGCGCTGTACGAGATGATGGGTTTCGAAAAGGTGGCGCGACTGATAGATCGTCATGTGATCGAGGTTGCACCGCTGGCATTCATGCGCGGTCGCACGCTGAATGAATCCTTCATCCTGCTGGACGAAGCGCAGAACACGACCGTCGAGCAGATGAAGATGTTCCTGACGCGCATCGGTTTCGGTTCGCGCGCAGTGGTGACGGGGGACGTCACGCAGATCGACCTGCCGCGCAACCAGACCTCCGGCCTGCGTCATGGCGTGGAAGTGCTGAAGGATATCGATGGCGTCAGCTTCACCTTCTTCAGCGCGCGCGATGTCGTTCGCCATACATTGGTGCAGCGGATTGTGACTGCCTACGAGCGCGCCGGCGAACCCGAGCGTGGCGCGCCGCGGCGCAAGTCCCGACAGGATGACAAGTCACAGGACGCCGGGCCGGACACCGAAAAATGAATCTCGAACTTGATGTCCAGCTGGCCACCGAGCTGGCCACTGAGCTGGAAACCGTCCCGGCCTTTTCCGACCTTGAATCCTGGGCCACTGCGGCGATAGCAGCGGCCGTTCCGGACCGCGAAGACGTGGAGCTCAGCCTGCGCATCGTCGATGAGGCGGAAAGCCAGGCGCTGAACCGTGACTACCGCGGCAAGGACCAGCCGACCAACGTGTTGTCGTTTCCGGCCGAATTGCCTGATGGCGTCGAGCTGCCATTGCTGGGCGACCTGGTGATCTGCGCTCCGGTGGTGCAGCGCGAGGCGGCAGAGCAGGGCAAGACGCTTGCAGCGCACTGGTGCCACATGGTGGTTCATGGCAGCCTGCACCTGCTGGGCCATGATCACATTGAAGACAGGGAAGCAGAGGCCATGGAGTCGCTTGAAACCGCGATATTGGCCCGCTTAGGCTATCCGAATCCTTACGAAGAATGCGTCGAGGAGCATTGAACAGGCATGTCTGACGACCAATCGAGCAGTAGCAGCGGTCTCGGGTGGCTAGGCCGCATCGGCCAGGCCCTCACGGGCGAGCCCCGGGACCGTGACGACATCGTGGAATTGCTGCGTGAGGCGCAAAGCCGCGAAATCTTTGATGCCGATGCGCAGGCCATGCTGGAAGGCGTGCTGGACGTCTCCGACATGCAGGTCCGCGATGTAATGATCCCGCGTTCGCAGATGGTCGTCATTGAGCGCGATGCGCGTCTCGACGATGTGCTACCGATCATTATCGAGTCGGGCCATTCGCGGTTTCCTGTGATTGGCGAATCGCGCGACGAAGTGCAGGGCATCGTGCTGGCGAAGGACCTGCTGCGGTACTGGGTGGAGAACCCGGCCGGTGGTTTCAATGTGCGCGAGTATGTGCGCCCGGCAACCTTCATTCCCGAGTCCAAGCGCCTGAACGTCCTTCTGAAGGAGTTCCGCTCCAGCCGCAATCACATGGCAATCGTCGTGGACGAATACGGTGGCGTTGCGGGTCTCGTGACCATTGAAGACGTGCTCGAGCAGATTGTCGGTGAAATCGATGACGAGCACGATGTCGAGGAAGATTCGGAAATCCTCAAGCACAACGACCAGCGATACACCGTGCGTGCGCTGACGCCGATCGAGGATTTCAACGAGTTCTTCGAATGCGAGTTGAGCGACGAAGAGTACGACACGGTGGGCGGCCTGGTGATGAGCGCGATCGGGCACTTGCCCAAGCGTGGCGAAACCGTTGAGATCGATGGTTTCATGTTCCGGGTAAAGCGCGCTGACAACCGTCGCCTCCACCTCCTCGAGGTCACCGTCCTGCCGCCGGCAGAAGCCAACGCGGATAACGATTAAGGGTTTCCTCATGAACGGTCGCCTGCTGGCACTGCTCGGCAATTTCCGCATTCGTCTACTGCTGGCGGCCCTGCTAGGCGCGGTCAATGTGCTTGCCTTCGCGCCGTTCGACCTTGTCTTTATCCCGGTAGTTGTACTGCCACTGTTCTTCTTTCTGCTTGAAGGCGAGTCACCTCGTCGGGGCGCCTGGCTCGGTTTTGCATTCGGTTTTGCATGGTTCGCCGTCGGCACGCACTGGCTTTACATCAGCCTGCACGACTTCGGTGGTGTACCCGTCATTCTCGCGATCTTCCTCATGCTCGGCCTGGCTGCGATCATGGCGGGATATTACGCACTGTTCGGCTGGCTGTTGAATCGATACTGGCCGGCGACAGACTGGCGACGCTACCTCCTGGCAGCTCCCGCGCTATGGACATTGATCGAATGGGCGCGCGGCTGGTTCCTTTCCGGGTTTCCCTGGTTCTCGATGGGCTACAGCCAGGTCGACACCTGGCTCGTGGGTTACGCGCCGCTTGGTGGCGTCTTCCTGGTCTCGCTGGCCGTCGTGATGCTTGCGGCTGCGATTCGTGTTGCTGTATCCGCTTCGCCGGTCCTGCGCGCCGTTGCAGGTTTGATCGTCGCAAGCGTTATCTTTGGCGGTTATCTCCTGCAGGGTGTGCAATGGACCGAGCCGACTGGAGAGACGATCCGGGTCGCGCTCGTCCAGGGTAACGTGCCGCAGGACGAGAAATGGTTGCCGGAGAATCGCATCCCGACGATGGAGAAATACTGGCGGCTGACAGAAGAAGTCATCGATGAGGCTGACCTGATCATCTGGCCGGAAGCAGCAATTCCAGCGTTGTACAATCAGGTCGAAAATACCTACTTCGACCAGATTGAAAGCGAACTCCTGCGTCCTGGCCAGCGCCTTATCACGGGCATCCTTACCTACGATGCCGAGCGCAGGGTCTATCACAACAGCGCGGTCGTCCTCGGTGGTGAAGAACGTCGCTTTTATCACAAGCGACATCTTGTGCCGTTTGGTGAGTATTTTCCGGTACCGGATTTCGTGCGCGAATGGTTGCGCCTGATGAACCTGCCGTACTCCGATTTCGAAGCGGGCGAAGGTAGTAACGCACTCAAGGTTTCCGACGACCTCACCGTCGCAATGATGATCTGCTACGAAGCCGTGTTTGGTGGTGAAGTCGCCGACGGTGCTGATGAAGCGCAGCTGCTCGTCAATATTTCCAATGACGGCTGGTTTGGCGATTCGATCGGCCCGAAGCAGCATTTCCAGATTGCACGAATGCGAAGCGTGGAAAACGGCAGGCCCTTGTTGCGGATAACCAATACGGGAATTTCTGCATTGGTGGAACCCAATGGAAAGGTTGTCAACAGGTTGCCCGGATTTGATGCTGTTTCGTCAGTTGCTGGAACGAGTCCCAGGCACGGCGGAATGAATGTTTCGGCGTGGTGGGCGGCTCTCGCATTACTGTTGCCGGCGATCTTCCTGCGCCGCAAGGAGCGACAATGAACGTCGCAGGGTTTTTCCAACAGGCAAGCTGGCGCCGAGACTGGCCGATGCCTCTGGTGGCGCTGTTCATTGCTGGAGGCGTGGCGATCCCGGAAGTGATGAGCACCGGCCACGGTCTTCTCCTGATCGCGGCGCTTGCAACCATGAAGTGGCCTCGGCGCGAACTCGCTGCCGGCGAAAAGACGTTCGCGTGGCTACTGGTCGCCTACTGGGCATATGGGCTTCTGTCGTTTTTCCTTGGTGGCCAGACGGAACTTGGCGAAAGCGTGCTTGGGCGCGATCTTCGCCTGCTGCTAGCCGTTCCCGTTATTTTTCTCGTTGCTCGCTTGCGCTGGGATGCGCAAATGGCGGGCACTGCGCTGGCGTTGGCAGGTTTCCTCTGCGGATTTTCTGCACTGGTCGAATATGCATGGAATGGCATGGGCAGCTATCGAGTGAGCGGGCCGACCGTCAGTATCGTGTTCGGCAATGTCTGCGCGGCCCTGGCAGCATTCAATATGGCTGCCGCAGCGGTTGCCAGGGGTGTTCCGGGAAGACTGCACGCTCTCGCCTCAGTATCCGCGATTTATGCCGTTTTCCTGACCTCAACCCGTGGTGCCCTGGTTTCCCTGATTGTTGCTTTCACTGTAACCCTCTTCCTGTTGCCGATTGCGGGGAGATTTCGAAAGCGTTCTTTCTTCACGTACACCGTGTTGCTTTCGTTGTTAGTCGCTGCATTGAC
>JAWWBT010000163.1:0-4011 GCA_033720815.1 Gammaproteobacteria bacterium
ACCGCCGATGACGTCCACCACGGCAGTTTTCCGCTATCGCTACCCGATGGACCGGCTGGTCCAGCGCTTCAAGTTCGAGCGCGGCATGGCTGAAGGGCGGCTGCTGGCGAGCCTGTTTGCAGAGACCATGGCCGCGCGGAGCATCGGCCGGCCGGAGGCCCTGCTCCCGGTGCCGCTGCACCCGGCCCGAGAGCGTGAACGCGGCTTCAACCAGTCCGAATTCCTAGCCGGAGCGCTGTCGAAAGCACTGGAGATACCGATCGAAAACAAATCCCTACAGCGGGTGCGATACACCGATGTGCAGTCAGGGCTCGATCGCAAGGCACGGCGACGCAACCTGCGCAATGCCTTTGTGGCGAGGAGCGATTTCCCCGGCCATGTCGCGATAATCGATGACGTGGCGACTACCGGGGCCACCCTCGAGGAAGTCGCGAGGGTGTTACTGAAGGCTGGCGCACAGCGTGTTGATGCCTGGGTGCTGGCTCGCACCCCAGGCCGGATTGACCAGCCCTGGGCAGGGCTTACCGAATGACTTCAGCGGCCCGGAAGATGTAATCCAGCGCAATGCCCGCGAAGACGAACACACCAAACCAGTTGTTGTTGAGGAAGGCGCGGAAGCAATCGTCGCGCTTGCGCTTGCGGATCAGCCACTGCTGCCAGAGGGCAATCACGGTAGCGAACACCAGGCCGTAGAAGTACGTGCTGGTGAAGCCTGCGCGGATGCCGACCAGCACAAGGCTGAGCAGCAACAGACCCTGCAGGATGCCGATGATGAGCCGGTCCTGGTCGCCGAACAGGATCGCAGTGGATTTGACGCCGATCTTCAGGTCGTCATCGCGATCGACCATGGCGTACATGGTGTCGTAGGCCGTCGCCCAGATTACGGTAGCGATGAAGATGAGCCACGCAATTGGCGGCACCGTACCCGTCTGTGCGGCAAACGCCATCGGGACGGCCCAGCCGAATGCCGCGCCCAGCACTGGTTGCGGCAGGTGCGTGTAACGCTTCATGAAGGGATAGATGAATGCGAGCGCCGCGCCGCCGAAGGACAGGTAGATCGTCAGGCGGTTCATGGTCGAAACCAGCAGGAACGCGATCAGCAGCAGCAGCACGAACAGGCTCAGCGCCTCTGCTTCACTGACCTTGCCGGTCGCCATCGGCCTGGCCTTGGTGCGCTTCACATGGCCGTCGACCTTGCGGTCGGCGAAATCATTGATGATGCAGCCCGCCGCACGCATGACGAACACGCCCAATGTAAAGACGACCCAGATCTTCGCATCCGGAAATCCGTCGCCCGCAATCCAGAGCGCCCACCAGGTCGGCCACAACAGGAGGAATGTACCGATCTGCCGGTCGAGCCGCATCAGGTAGCCATACTGCTGCACGCGGTCGAACAGGAAGGGCAGCGTCTTCGTCACGAAGTCGCTTTTCAGGAAGGCCTTCCAGCGCTTGCGGATGATCGGCCTCAGGTCAGGCCAGGCAGAAAACACTCGCATATCAGCAATTTCTCTCCATGCAGGCGGACCCAGGAACGACGCGCCCAGACCGTGGTGACATCCACCTTACCGGATTCAACATGAGCAAGCGCCGCACGACCGAGTTCGGTGGAACCGTCCAGCTGCGCGAGCTCGAAACCGTCCTCGCGCTCGCCGCCCGACTGGAACAGCACGTCGCCCAGGGGACGATCGCCAAGTTCCAGCAACCAGCGATCATTCACCGTAGCCGGATCCGGTATCAGGGTACGCGCAAACACCAATGGCGTATCGCTACAGTTCAGCATCACTTCGCGCAGGCGAGGCGGGAACCCGCCGGCCGACCAGGCGGCGGGAATTTCCTCTTCTCGCGCCACGGCTTCACGCAACACATCGAGATGGAAACCCGATTCGCAATGCTCGCGGATACGTTGCGTGAGTGAACCCGGTTCCAGCAACCAGTCGCGCAGCGCAGCCGGGGGCGTTGCCACATCGGATGCTTGCCAATCGGGTTCATGAACGGATGACATGCGGGCTCCTGCTGCCTGCCAATGTGGAATTTCGTGACGGTATCGCGATGATTGACCGCCGCTAGCGGCTTCAAGGCGTCACCAGTCCTGATAGTGTGGCGTAATGTAAGTGCAATTGACGGTCGTTGAAAGCCGATGGCCGCAATTTCGTACCCGGCCACGGAGAATTCGACCATTCGCACCGTCATCCTGCCCCTCCTGCTTTTCACCGGCAATGTCTTCGCCGCGCCACCAACCGGCCCGGTACCGACCCCTGTCGGTTGCCCTGCGCCTGCGGGCGATGCAACCGAGCGCTGGAGCGGCCAGGCTCGCTGGGAAGCCATTGAACAGGCCGGTTACCGCCTCGGCGAGATGCGCATTGAAGTTCTCGACGTCTATGTCGCCGAGGACCTCAAGTGGTACCAGTCTCTTGCAAATGGCATCCATATCGAATCGCGGGAAGATGCAGTCGCCGACCTGTTGACGGTCAACAGTGGTGACCGTGTTGAAGCGCGTGCGATCTACGAGGCCGAACGCGTCCTGCGAGGACTGGAATACCTCAAGGACGCCGCGATACACCCTGTCCGCTGCACCGATGGCC
Source organism: Gammaproteobacteria bacterium (assembly GCA_033720815.1). Lineage (GTDB taxonomy): Bacteria > Pseudomonadota > Gammaproteobacteria > Natronospirales > JAJUFS01 > JAWWBS01. The sequence continues at coordinate 2,583 of JAWWBT010000163.1, forward strand.
GGGTGGATGTCGTCGTTCGCGCCCGTGATGCGTGGACACTCAAGTTCTATATAGGTGCAGGCACGGCCGGTGGTGAATCGACCAGCGAAATCGGCCTCCAGGAACGTAACTTCCTCGGCACCGGCAAGGGCATATCCTTCAGCCGCAGCGAAGACCTCACGCGCACCGAAACAAGCTTCGGTTATGACGACCCGGCACTGTTCGGTTCGGAAATCACGTTCAGCTACGAGTACCGCAACCTTTCCGACGGCAAGGGCAATCGCTACCACCTGGAAAAGCCCTTCCGCCGCCTCGACCAGGACCTGGCATTCATCGTTGCTGCCGAAGACACCACCCAGGAACTGGAATTCTTCAATGCCGGCGAAACCGCCTATCGCGCGCAGCAATCGATCCGTAGCAGCCGTTACGAAGTACGCCAGCTGTTCGACCTGGACGTCGATGCGGGCTGGCGAGGCGGCCTGGGCTGGGAGCGCGACCTGATGGAATTCAGCAATGTTGTTGCCGACAACCCTGCACTGCGCCCGTCACCGAATCTAGCCGGTCGGGATATCCAGGGGCCGTACCTTGCACTGGAACGCTTCAACGATGAATTTGCCAGCTTCCGCAACCTGCGAGCGATGGAGCAGTCGGAAGACTACAACCTCGGTTTTGTCGGCCGCCTGCAACTTGGTCGATTCGAGGAACGCAACAGCAACACGCGCGGCGAGTTTGGCCGCATCTGGATCCAGAACGGTACGGAATTCGGCGACTACGGCCTGGTGCAATATCGTGCAGAAATGTCCGGTCGGCACCGCGATACACCAGGTGGCAAGCGCTGGGAAGCCGCATACGTCGACTTCGACATCAATGCCTATTACTCGACGAAGGGGCGCTCGACCTGGGTACTGCACCTCGAAATGGATTCACGCGAGCGTGCAGACCCGGAAGATGAACTCTACCTCGGCGGGATTGACGGCATGTACGGCTACCCGCAGCATTTTCGCGTTGGTGACCAGCGCTGGATTTTTCACGCCGAGCACCGCTATGTGACCGACATGGTGCTGTTCGACACGCTGAAGATCGGCTACACGGCCTTTGCCGAAGCGGGCAGGATCCGGGGGCTGGATGGTGACTGGAGCCGGCAGTTTGCGGATGTCGGTATCGGACTGCGCATCGGCAACCTGCGTTCCGCCTTTGCCGATACCTACTACCTCGCCATCGTCACGCCAATGACGCGCGATGCCGGGGTGGAGAGTTACCAGATCGTTGCCGGCAACGTGATCGAATTCTGAGCAACCCGCTAGGCGTGCGCGTAGCGGGCCGCATCTGCCAGCCAACGCTGCACGAGATTCGCGGCAATATCCGGTTGCTGGTCGAGCAACTCTTCGGCCACCTTCTGCACCCAGGGCAGCAGGTCAGCATCGCGAACGAGGTCTGCAACCTGCATCGT
>JAWWBT010000164.1:0-4008 GCA_033720815.1 Gammaproteobacteria bacterium
ATGGAAATCATCTTCGTCAGTGGCATGTCGGGCTCGGGCAAGACGGTGGCTCTCCACCTGCTCGAGGATGTCGGCTATACCAGTATCGACAATTTCCCGATCCGCCTGCTCAGCCAGTACGTAGAGGAAGAAGTCAGTGCCGGCCGTGGTACCGACCGGCGCATCGCGCTGGGTATCGACGCACGCGCCGGCGAAGCCGACCTGATGGTATTGCCGCGCGTAGTGGATGACCTCCGGCGCCAGGGCGTCAGCTGTGAAGTCCTGTTCCTGACCTCGGATGAGGACGTGCTGGTCCGCCGGTACTCGGAAACACGGCGACGGCACCCACTGGCCGGCAATGAAGAAGGCCTGCTGGATGCCATTCGCGAGGAGCGCGAAGTACTTTCGACAGTTGTCGATTGCGCCGACCTGGTTATCGATACCACGCACCTCAATGTGCACGACCTGCGCGAGATGATTCGCAAGCGCTTGCGCGCTGCAAATCCGGATGCTGCAGGCATTGCCCTGATGTTCATGTCATTCGGCTTCAAGCATGGTGTCCCACGCGATGCGGATTTCGTTTTCGATGTGCGCTGCCTGCCGAACCCGCACTGGGATTCGAGCCTGCGCCCGCTGACTGGCCGCGATGGCCCCGTACAGGATTACCTTGACGCACAGCCAAGCGTCGAAGAAATGATCGACGATATTCGCGATTTCCTCTCCCGCTGGCTGCGCCGCTTCGAGGCAGCCGATCGCAGTTACCTCACCGTAGCCATTGGTTGCACCGGCGGTCGTCACCGTTCTGTCTATGTTGCCGAGCGCCTTGGTGCCTGGTTCGGCAAGCAGAACGAACGCGTTCTCGTGCGCCATTCCTCGCTGGACGAACTTCTCGATATCCACCAGCTCGACCTGGCCCTCGCCGCCACCTGACAGTTGCACCGCGCCCGTCCAATGGACAGCCCAAGCGCACAGCCGCTACACTGCGTGCAGCGTTTACCGTGCCCCGGCACGCGCAGAACCCACCACGGAACCGGAACTCGATGAGCGAATCAACCGCCACCAGCAACCCGAGCGCCTCCAGCCGACTGGAGAGTATTCGTTCGGCGCTGGAAAGCGGCACGCTGCGTTCCGTGCGGCGGATGATGCACTCCCTGCATCCCGCCGAAATATCTCACCTTCTGGAATCGCTGCGCCCTGCCGAGCGTGAAATCGTCTGGGAGCTTGTTGACGCTGAAGACGATGGCGAAGTCCTGCTGCACGTGAATGATGAGGTCCGCATGGGCCTCATTCGCGGCATGGATGCACAGGAACTGCTCGCGGCGACCGAAGACCTCGACATCGACGATCTCGCCGACCTGTTTGCAGACCTGCCGGAGCAGGTCACGAAGCAGCTGTTGCGCTCGATGGACGAACAGAACCGCGAACGCCTGCGTTCGGTACTGGCCTACCCGGAGGATAGCGCCGGCGGCCTGATGAACCCGGACCCGATCATGGTGCGTCCGGATGTAACGCTAGAGGTCGTTGCACGCTACCTGCGCATGATGGAAGAAGTACCGGAAGACACCGACCGCCTGTTCGTCGTGAACCGTTACGGGCGCCTGTTGGGTACGCTGAGCTTGACGCGAGTGCTGGCAAATGACCCCTCCTCGCTCGTGGCCGAAATCATGGACACGACGATCAAGGGTATCGACGCCGAGACACCGACCAGCGAGGTGGCCAAGCTGTTCGAGGATCGCGACCTCGTGTCCGCACCGGTAGTGGACCACGAAGGTGTACTGCTCGGTCGCATCACGATCGATGACGTCGTCGACGTCATCCGCGACGAAGCCGAACACTCGCTGATGGTCATGGCGGGCCTCGACGAGGAAGACGACATGTTCGCGCCGGTATTCACCAGTGCGCGGCGCCGTGCAGTATGGCTTGGCATCAACCTCGCGACGGCCTTCCTTGCTTCCTGGGTCGTCGGGCTTTTCCAGGGCACGATCAACCAGGTTGTGGCACTGGCGGTACTCATGCCGATCGTGGCGAGCATGGGTGGTATTGCCGGTAGCCAGACGCTGACGATCATCATTCGCGGCCTTGCACTCGGGCAGGTGGAAAAATCCAATGCCCGGCTGTTGCTGTTCAAGGAAATTTCCGTTGCGACGTTGAACGGCCTGGGATGGGCCGCGGTCGTGTCGTTCATCGCTGCCATGTGGTTCGAGAGCTGGGATATCGGCGCCATCATTGCGCTGGCACTGACGTTGAACATGCTGATCGCCGCCATCGCCGGTGTCGGCATCCCGCTGCTGCTGAAACGCATGGGCATCGATCCCGCGCTGGCCGGCAGCGTCGTGCTGACCACGATTACGGATGTCGTGGGGTTCTTCGCCTTCCTGGGACTGGGTACAATCTACCTGCTCTGATCACCACCTCCCTCATTCTGCGGCCGCTTCTCCATCCCCCTCGGGCTGCTCCCCTTCTCTCCGGCGGTGTTCCGCCGCACCCGGCACGAAAGGCTCCAGCACCAGCCGCCGCTCATTCGCATCGCGATAGCCTAGCCTGATCAGTTCCCCGCAATATCCTCCGTCGAACAACAGGTAACTCACCAACTGGCTGCCACGGCGGCGGTTTGCACCGAGCAGGCGGAGCATGATCTTCAGCGTTCGCGGCAATTCGCGAAGGTGGCGCAAGGCGATGTCACGAATATCCTCGCTGGGCACCATCACGCTGACGTCGATTTCCCGCAATGGCTTGACGGCACCGCGAGGCTTGCCACCGAGCTGCCGAACCAGCTCATTGATGCGACGCATGCGCTCGATATCCGTGTAGAGACTGTCCATGAACAGGGAATCGAGGATGTACCCGCCAATCTCGCCGAAGGTCGGGTATTCGGCACGGCGATTACGCCGCCGGCTGCGCACGTCCTCGTTGCGCATGCCGATGACCAGCAAGCGATCGGCGCCAAGGTGGATTGCCGGGCTCAACGGCGCTGCCTGTCGCATCGAACCATCGCCGAAGTATTCCTCGCCAAGCTGCACGGCCGGAAAAATGATGGGCAAGGCGATTGATGCCATCAGGTGATCCAGCGTCAACTCGGTCATCTTCCCGTCGCGGCGTGTGCGCGACCAGGAAACCAGTCCGTGGCGGCCCTGGAAGAAGCTGACCGACCGACCGGAGCTGTACCCCGATGCAGTAACCGCCAGTGCATCGAGCTTGCCGGAGTCGATGGCCTGCTGGACCCGGGCAATGTTGACGTGGCTTTCAAGAACCTTGCGCAGTGGCGAGTTGTCCAGCAATGCCTTTGGCGCAAAGCGCGGGCTTCGCAACATCACCAGCCAGGCCAGCCACTGCGCCGTGGTCTTCAGCATGGTTTTCGTGTCGGTCCGGAACACCATGTCGACGCTGAGATTGCTCCAGAGGCGCTCGAGGTGCGCAACGCCGGAACGGAAATCCTGGACGCGAGATCCGAGCAACATGGCATTGAGCGAACCGGCGGATGCACCCGTTATGACCGGAAAGGGGTTATCGGCGCCCGGAGGCAACCATTCCGCCATCGCCTTCAGCACGCCAACCTGGTAGGCCGCGCGCGCGCCGCCGCCAGTCAATACCAGTCCGGGCGTCATTTCGCGCTGTGGCTGGCCGAACTCATCGAGCATTCCTGTCTCCTTGTGCGGGACGGCAATCCGTGATCATGATCACACCTGACATAATTCATTGTGGCGACGCATCGTCCAGATGGATGTTACCGGATGCGCCTTGCGCTATCCTCTGGGCATCGAGACTTACCGGCGAGCCGATGCAGAAGATCATCGTACTCAATACCAAGGGTGGTTGTGGCAAGAGCACAATCGCAACCAACCTTGCAGCGTATTATGCCGCGCAGGGCTTCCAGACCTCGCTGATGGACTACGATCCACAGGGGTCGAGCATGCGCTGGCTGTCGAAGCGCGATGAATCGCGCGCACTCGTCAATGGTATTGCGGCAACCGACCGCAGCGCGAGCGTTACGCGCAGCTGGCAATTGCGTGTGCCGACACAGACGGAACG
>JAWWBT010000165.1:0-3955 GCA_033720815.1 Gammaproteobacteria bacterium
CAGGGGTAGAGGGAACAAGGTCTGGATTCCCGCCTTCGCGGGAATGACGGAAACATTGGCTCGCCGACAAATTGCCCTCTCCCGCGAAGGGAGAGGGAGCAGAACGCTATCGTTCCACGCAAGCTCGCCTTTAGTCAGGATGCCCCTGAGCCACTTGGGATGATTAGGCCGCATTTCACATAAACACGTGAAATTAGGTACTATTCGCCGATGTTTGACGCACCGCCAGACCATTTCGAGTGGCTCGTCGACCTCTGCCACAAGGCAGAGGGGGTCGAGCACGACCTGATGTGGGGAGACGAGCTGGTCTTCCGCTTCGGGGAGGCGATGTTTTGCCTGTTCCGGCTGGAGAACAAGCGGACGGTGGCGGTGACCTTCCGCCCGCCGCCGGAAGAACGCGAGAAACTGCTGGCGCACCCGGCTGTCGAGAAGGCGAGCTTCCCTGCCGTCGGCGAATGGATAAAGGTGCAGGAAGAAGTACTGGCCTCGCCCAGCCACCCGCATTTCATTTCCCGCGAGCAGCTTTCCCACTGGGTCCGCCGTTCCTACGAGATGGCCCGCCAGGAAGCCGCTTAACGCTGCCCTTCCCCGCTGGCGCTCACCGGTGACCATGAATCACGGAGGATGCCATGCTCGCTTTTCTTGAAACCCTGCTTGCACCGCTGCTGCTTTGGCAGGGGAAACGCGTTCGCGAGAATACCCCGCGGCTTCCCGAACCGCCCGGCCCGCGACATGGCAACATACCTGGCTCGCCGAAAGTCCACCTGCTGGTCACGGGTGATTCCGCCGCGGCGGGTGTTGGCGCTGCCAGCCAGGAAGAAGCCTTGAGTGGCCGGCTTGTGGCGCGGCTTGGCGAGCAGGCAGGTGTCGAGTGGCGCGTCATCGCGCGCACCGGCCTTACGACCGGCGCGACAATTCGCATGCTCGAGAATGAGCCCGCCGAGGCATTCGACGTGGCCGTGGTATCACTCGGGGTGAACGATGTAACGGGCCGACGCAGCCCGGCACATTTTCGCGAACGCCAGCAGGCCTTGCTCGATCTCCTCGCCCGCCGCTTTTCGGTGCGTCACGTGCTGTTGACCAGCGTGCCACCGATGCACCGGTTCCCGGCGTTGCCGTTTCCGTTACGCCAGGTCATGGGGCTTCGCGCCAGGATGCTGGATGACGTACTGCGCGAGCTCGCCGCTCAGCATGACTGGGTGACGCACCTGGACATGGGCCGCGATGCCGAACCGGCACACATGGCGAGCGACGGTTTTCACCCCGGCCCCCAGGGCTACGAACGATGGGCGCGCGAGGCCTGCCAGGCTCTCCTCGACAAACTGGATTAGCACGACCCGCCGCTCACGCCGCCGGGCGCAATGCCTCGCTGCGCGCAGCAATCTGCTGCGCGAGCTGGGCCAGTTCTCCACTCGCCTTCAACGGTTGCAGCAACACGGTTTCCGGCAAGGCGGCAAATTCGCAGTAGAACCCCCAACCCATATCGAAACCGTTGCCGAGCGATGCATTGAGCCGCGCCAGGCCTTCCTGCTTGCGGCCACGCTCGAGCAGGTTGGCAGCGAGCAGCAGGTCGCGCCGGGCTGGTGCAAGCTCGGTTTCCACCAGCAGTACACCCGCCAGGTGACGGTCGAGCACGCGGTTGGCATCGACCTCGCGACCGGCTGCGCGAAGTGCATGCGCGAACCACGGTGCGGTTTCCAGCGCGACCGCACCGCGCAGCGGGCCACTGCCTTCGAGCCAGCCACCGAAATGTGGCGTGAAGATTTCCAGTGCCGCCTGGTTGTCACCTGCCTGGACGGCAAGCGTGCCGAGGCGGCGCGCGGCCGACGGTTCGCCGGCATTCAGCAGCCGACGCGCGGTGGTGAATGCCTGGGCGTGATTGCCCTGCACGGCGGCCTGCCAGAGCGTGCGCCAGTCTTCGGCCTTTTCACCATCGAGGGCTGCGAGGCGCTCGGTGATGGCATCGGTGTCACCGAGTGCCGCTAACACGCGCACCTGTTCGGCAAGGTGCTCGCGACCCGCAGGAGCCAGTTCTTCCAGCGCCTTGCGTGCGCGGCGCGGATCGCCCGCCTGCATGGCAATGGCCAGCTCGAGCTCCTTCACCAGCTCTGCGCCATTGGCCACATCCGGAATGTTGGCGAGCGTGTCGGTTGCTTCCTGGATGCGACCCTGCGCCGCCAGCGATTCAACCAGCACACGATGAAGTGACATCGACAAGGGGTCACGCGCGAGCGCCCGGCGGGCAAGCTGGACCGCACGCGGGTAGTCACCGAAACGTTGCGCGTGTTCGGCCTGTGCAGTCAGCAGGCGACGACTGCCGGGGTAGAGTTCGAGTGCATGATCCAGGCTGGTATTGATGCGCTGGTAATCGGCGGTGTTGCCCTGCCAGTGCGACAGGCGGCTTTCGATATCGGCACGCCAATGCTGGACACGCAAGGAATTCGGCGAGAGCGTCATGGCTTCCTCAAGCAGGCGCCGCGCCTTCTCGACCTTGCCGACGTAGGCTTCCGCGCCATCCGGCATGCTTCCTACCACCAGTGCGCGCGCATGAGCCGCGCGCAAGGCACCGGCTTTCGGCGCCTTGCCGGCAAGCTCGGCCGCACTGCCCTGCACTGCCGCTAGGTCTTCGGGTGTTGCGTGGCGCAGGCGCCCCAGCATGCCGAGCCATTCGGCATATACCGGTGCCAGCGGGCTCCCCTCTTCGACAGGCGCTTTTTCGGCTGTCATTTCACCCTTGCCGTGGAGCCCTGCCGGTAATTCATCAAGCACGCGACGAACAATATCGTTGCGGGCATCGAGCAATTCACTGAATGGCACATCGTAGGAAACCGCGAGCACCTGCTCACCGGCAGCGGGTTGCAGCAGTTGCACATCGATGGTTGCGCTATCGCCATTGCGACGAACGGTACCCTCGAGCAACCAGTCTGCGTCGAGCAGCTCGGCAATCGCGCGCGTTTCCATTGGCTGGTTTTCAAGACGCTCGGTAGAGGCCATGCCGATCACGCCGCCATCCGTTGCATGCTGCAGGCCAAGCGCGATGTCTGCGGCAAGGCCATGGCTGAAACGCTCGGATGCCAGGTCGGTGTTCGCAGAATGGAACGGCAACACGGCAAGCCGTTGCCTCGTTTCCTGCTCGGCAACGGGTGCGCCGGCCGTCTTGATGAGCCAGTCCGCACCGTCGGTAAATGCATCGCGCGCGAGGCCGGTGAAGATCACCGCTATCACCAGGCCAAGGATGATGATCGAATCCAGCACGCGCGGCGTGCGATCTTCGACACGGCTATCGTCGCCTTTTGGGGTACGCCGCAGGCCTTGCGGGGTCAGCTCGTAAATCCATGCGAGCAACAGGGTTACTGGCAGGCCTGCGAACAACAGGATGATGACCGTGCGCAAGGCCCAGTCGGGGGCATCAAAGGCCGGCAATACGACAGCCGAACCCTGGGCGGTTACCCAGGCGACAACCGAGTACGCCGCTGCGGCTCGAAACACACTGCGACGCTTGAGTTCGTTCAGGAAACTCCGCATGGCATCCCATCAGGCAAATGTTCGGGACAGCCGAGTTTACGTTGCCCACAAGCCATGTTCCTTGCGCGCGTTCACGCATGGCGAAGTCATCGACTCAACATAATCTGCTGCCGGCAAGAATATTTTTCGTTGCGGTACCTTGTCGTGCAACTTTTCCAAGAATTTCCAGTCTTAGCATTGCTTCGGATCGCACGACAGTTCTGCTTCGTATTCCGTATAATCCGCAGCGGTCGATTTACCGACCCTTAAACATCTGCAACAAGAAGAAGGATCTACTCATGAAAAAAGCGGGTAAGCGGATTAAATGGTTGATCTTACCTTTGCATGAGAGTGAGACAGACCGGCATCTCATCGGATTATCTGGTTGATGCTTCACCTACTGCTGGTGCATGTTTCCTTCGCTAATTCCAGCAAGAACCCCACACGCCTC
>JAWWBT010000166.1:0-3917 GCA_033720815.1 Gammaproteobacteria bacterium
AGCCCGGTGACTCCAGGTGGCCGGATAACGCCTGTATATGGCAATTCTGGTGGCGAAAACATTGACATCAGGCGCCAAAATCCGGATGATACGCAGCCTTTCGGGACCCCAGAGGGGGCGTTCCGGAGTCGAGAAGCGAAGAATTCCAGGAGAAAGACCTTGGCTAACTCCAACCAGGCAAAAAAACGTGCCCGTCAGAACGAGATGCGCCGCCAGCAGAACGCGAGCCAGCGCTCGATGATGCGCACGCAGATCAAGAAGGTTGTCGCCGCTGCAAATTCGGGTGACAAGTCGCAGGCCAATGAAGCGCTGAAGTCCGCGCTGCCGATCATCGATCGCATGGCCGACAAGGACCTGATCCACAAGAACAAGGCTGCTCGCCTGAAGAGCCGCCTGAACAAGCGCGTCCGCGACCTCGCCTAAAGGCAATGGGGTAACGGCAGCGCCTGGAAATGGCGCTCGCTTGAAAGACAGAAAAGCCGGCCCGGGATTCCCGGGCCGGCTTTTTTATTGACCGTTTCACTGGCTGGCGAGACCGTCGCCGCGCCAGCAGGGGTCAGGCGCTCGGCTCACCCTCTTCCGGTTCGCTGGCAGGCCGGCTGCCATCGCGCGGATTCTCTTCCAGGTAGACCATGATGTCCTGGCAGAGACGCTCCGTACCTTCACGGGCAAGAGCCGAAATCTCGTACACCGGACCCTCGAAACCCAGGCCCGCGACGATATCCTTCACGCGCTCCTCGCGATCTTCCGGCGCCAGCAGGTCGACCTTGTTCAGCACCAGCCAGCGCTCACGGTCACGCAGCTCTGGCGAGAATTTCTCGAGTTCACCAAGGATCTTCTTCGCATCCGCCACCGGGTCACCCGTGCCTTCGAGCGGGGCGACGTCAATCACGTGCAGCAGCACGCGGGTACGCTGCAGGTGCTTGAGGAACTGTATGCCCAGCCCGGCGCCGTCTGCCGCACCCTCGATCAGGCCCGGGATATCCGCCATCATGAACGAACGCCCGTAGCCGACCGACACGACCCCGAGGTTCGGGTACAGGGTGGTAAACGGATAATCCGCCACCTTCGGCTTGGCACCGGATACGGCACGGATCAGCGTCGACTTGCCCGCATTCGGCAGGCCCAGCAGACCTACATCGGCGAGAAGCTTCAGTTCCAGCGCCAGCGTGCGGCGCTCGCCCGGGGTACCGTGGGTCGCCTTGCGCGGCGCACGGTTCACCGAGGACTTGAAACGCGTGTTGCCAAGCCCGTGAAAGCCACCCTGGGCGACTTTCAGCTTCTGGCCATGCTCGGTCACGTCACCGATCAGCTCGCCGGTATCCGCATCACGCACAACCGTACCCGTTGGCACCGGGACCTCGCGGTCCTCGCCACCACGACCCGTCATGTTCGAGCCGGCGCCATTCTTGCCACGCTCGGCCTGGTAGGTCCGGGTCACGCGGAAATCCGCGAGCGTGGTCAGGCCCTCGTCGCCGACCAGCCAGACGCTGCCACCATCTCCTCCATCGCCGCCATCCGGCCCACCGAAGGGGATGTACTTCTCGCGGCGAAAGCTGACGACACCGTTGCCGCCGTCGCCTGCGATGACCTTGATTGTGGCTTCATCAACGAATTTCATGTTCCAGCCTCGTTCAGATACGAAAAAAGCCCCGACCAGCGGGGCTTTTCGTCGTTCGAGTCGTGTTGCGGTTGCGGCTTATTCAGCCACCACGCTAACGAACTTGCGACCTTCCTTGCCCTTGGTCTCGAACTTCACCTTGCCATTCGCGGTGGCGAAGATGGTGTGATCGTGACCGAGGCCAACGCCCGGACCGGCGTGGAACTTGGTGCCACGCTGGCGAACGATGATGTTGCCGGCCTTCACTTCCTGGCCGCCAAAGATCTTCACGCCAAGGCGCTTGCTTTGTGAGTCGCGACCGTTACGAGTAGAACCTGCAGCTTTTTTATGTGCCATTGTCCTTCAACTCCTCAATCAGGCGCCGGTGATGCCGGTGATCTCCAGCTCGGTAAACGGCTGGCGATGACCCTGGCGCTTCATGCTGTGCTTGCGGCGGCGGAACTTGATGATCTCGACCTTGCGATGACGACCCTGGCTCTTCACCTTGGCCGACACCTTGCCGCCCTCAACGAAAGGCGTGCCCATAACGACCTTTTCAGCGCCGTCAGAGATCAGGAGCACCTTGTCGAATTCCACGGCTTCGCCGTCGACGTCGAGCTTCTCGACCTTGATCACGTCGCCTTCAGCGACCTTGTACTGCTTACCGCCGGTTTCAATCACCGCGTACATCGCGTCTCTCCAGAATACTTTAGTCGGAACACCGCAAAGGGCGCGTATTTTACTGCTGGTAGCCGGTCAGGTCAAACAGTTTCCGGGATTTTCCACAGCGGCCGGAATCCGCGCCCTGCAAGGCTTTGCGGCGGTCGCGGCATTCGTGGGCACCGCGGCTTGACGGCATCGGGGGGTCCCCATAGGATGCCGCCTTTCTGCCCCGAACCGTGCCAGAGCATGGCCCGAACATGGAAAACCCGAGACCATGGCAATGACCCTGGATGACATCCGCAGCCTGATTGGCGACGATCTCGACACGCTGGACCGCGAAATCCGCGAACAGCTCGCCTCGGATGTCGTGCTGATCAACCAGCTCGGGCATTACATCATCAACTCGGGCGGAAAGCGACTCCGCCCCATGCTGGTGCTGCTTGCGGCCCGCGCCTGTGGCTATTCCGGGACACACCATGTCGGCCTCGCCGCTGTCGTGGAATTCATTCACACCGCCACCCTGCTCCACGATGATGTGGTCGATGCCTCCGACATGCGCCGCGGCATGGAGTCCGCCAATGCGGTCTGGGGCAATGAAGCGTCCGTGCTGGTCGGGGATTTCCTGTACTCCCGCGCCTTCCAGATGATGGTGCGCGCCGAGGACATGGCCATCCAGCGCGTGTTTGCCGAGGCCACCAACCGCATCGCGGAAGGCGAGGTCCTGCAGCTGCTGAACGTCAACGATCCGGATACCGATGAAAAGCGGTATTTCGACGTCATCGACCGCAAGACCGCCAAGCTGTTCGAGGCAGCCTGCGAAATCGGCGGCCTGCTTGCCGGCAGCGACGAGAAGACGCTTGCTGCACTACGGGATTACGGTCGCGCCATCGGCACCGCCTTCCAGCTCATCGATGATGTGCTCGATTATTCCGCGGATGAAACCGAGCTCGGCAAGAACCTGGGTGACGACCTGGCCGAGGGCAAGCCGACACTGCCGCTGATCCGCGTCATGGAGAAAGGCAGCGATGCCGAGCGCGATCTGGTACGCGATGCCATCGAGCATGGTGGCCTCGACCGCATCGACGATGTCATGGCCGCCATCAACAATACCGGCGCGCTCGATTACACCCGCCAGCGCGCCGAGGCCGAAGCCGAGAAGGCCCGCAAGCTGCTTGCGGCGCTGCCGGCCAACGATTTCACCCGCGCTCTCGAAGCCGTCGCCGGACTGACCGTTCATCGCGGCAACTGAGCCACCAGTCCGGGCGCCCGCCTCCTGCTCTTGCGGAATCTCATTCCGCCGATAATCCTTCAGGCCAACAAGGAAGTGTCCTCATCCGCCGACAAGGAGGTCGCGCATGGGTACCGCATGTCGCCGCAATTGCGGCTATTCACTGATTGAAGTCCTGATCGCCTTTTTCGTCCTCTCCGTAGGGTTGATGGGTATCGCCGCCCTCCACCTCGGTTCGCTTCGCGACAACGGGAGTGCTGCGCTACGCACCCGCGCCATCGTGCTTGCCGCCGACATGTTCGATCGCATTCGCGCGAACGGCAGCGCGCTCGAAGGCAACCTGTATTCAGCTGCTACAGGCTCCTACGGAACCGACAACGGCTGCTTTTCGACCGCCACCACCGTTGCAGCCCCGTGCACCCCTGC
>JAWWBT010000167.1:0-3911 GCA_033720815.1 Gammaproteobacteria bacterium
CCTGGTGCTGGAAACCCCACCGAATGTGGGTGGCGGTATCGGCGATATCGTTTCCGCGCTGAAGGTCGGCAATCGTTTCCGCAAGCTTGATATGGAACAGCGCCGTGACCTGCTCGACCTGTTTGCCAAATCCGCAGGCGACTGGCTCGATTCGTGGTTCGAGTCCGATCCGATCAAGGCCTTGCATGGTTTCGATTCCATCGTCGGCAATTACGCCAGCCCGTACACGCCGGGTTCGGCCTACGTGCTGCTGCATCACGTCTTTGGTGAAGTGAACGGCAAGAAAGGCGCCTGGGGCCATGCCATCGGTGGCATGGGTGCGATCACGCAGGCGATGCGCAAGGAAGCAGAAACGCGTGGCGTGGAAATCACCACGAATGCAGAAGTAAGTAAGGTCAACGTGGCGAATGGTCGCGTCAGCGGCGTGACGCTCGTGGACGGCAGAGTCATCGACGCGAAGAAGGTCGTGTCCAACCTCAACCCTAAACTGCTCTACCTCGATCTCATCGATGCGTCCGACCTTGATGGCGATTTCGTCAGGCGCATGCGTGGGTGGAAGTGTGGTTCCGGCACCTTCCGCATGAACGTCGCCTTGAGCGAGCTGCCGAAGTTTTCCTGCAAGCCTGAACAGGGGGCGCATCACGGCGCCGGCATCATCATCGCGCCGTCACTGGATTACATGGACCGCGCGTACATCGATGCGAAACAGCAGGGCTGGTCGCAGAAACCGATCGTGGAAATGCTGATTCCCTCGACCATGGACGATTCACTCGCGCCGGAAGGGCAGCACGTCGCCAGCCTGTTCTGCCAGCACGTCGCGCCCGAGCTGCCGGATGGCCGCAGCTGGGATGAAGAGAAGGAAAAAGTGGCGGACCTGATGATCGACACCGTCAATGCCTACGCACCGAACTTCAAGGAATCCGTGCTTGGTCGTGTGTCGCTGTCACCACTCGACCTTGAACGGAAATTCGGTCTCGTTGGTGGTGACATCTTCCATGGCGCCCTGGGCCTGGACCAGCTGTATTCCGCTCGCCCTATGCTCGGCCATGCGGATTACCGTGGCCCGATCAAAGGACTCTACATGTGTGGTTCCGGGACACATCCCGGTGGCGGCGTCACCGGAGCGCCGGGGCATAACGCCGCGCGGGAAATTCTCAAGGGCTGAACGAAGAAAGCCCCGCGAAAGCGGGGCTTCTTGAAGCGCGGTTGCGACCGGGTTCAGTCCGTGTCGGAATCGCCGAGATACTCGAGCGCCGATACGAATTCGTAGTCAGGATGCTGGCGAACGAACTCCGCCAGTTGTGCAAGGTGCCCGGAGCCATAGATGACGACAGCGCGGTCACCTGGCTCAAGGTGACGTGTGATGTTGGCGAAGATCTTCAGGTTGCGTCCGTACCAGTTGCCGATGACTTCCGCGCCCATGGGATTGTCGTCCGTGCCGAGTGGTACGAGTTTCAGGTAAAGGCTGTTGCCCTGCATTGCCCAGTCGCCGTTGTGGAAGCGGAGTGCGTCGAGCAGGCTGCGCTCTTCGGATTGCGCCTGTTTCAGGTCGACTTCGACTTGCTGCATGGCCTTGCCGAACCATTCGAGGATGTCGCCTTGTCCGTTGTGCTGGCCGGCCTGCATCATGGCGGGAAAGTCCATCGGCTGCTGGTGATCTACGGCAAAGACGCGCGGGTGGTCGAGGCTTGAAGCGAGGCGCATGCCCAGCTGGTCGCGTTCGTTTGCGGCGAGTTCGCGATGGCCTTCACGGTATGCGGCGTACTGTTCGTCGATCAGCGCCTGCTTGCTGCTTTCAGCTTCGATCATCACCTTGGTCGGTGCGAATCGTTCCAGTCGCTCAATTACATCCAGGATTTCCGCCTGGCGCCCTTCACTGAGCATGTTGCCCATGGTGACGCTGACACCATCGCTTTCCGAACCGCCGAAATGGAAGCTTCCAACGACCATTATCCGTGTCTCGGGATGTGTTGCGCCGACACTCCCGGGAAAGAAAGCCAGTACAGCCACGAACGCCAGTCCTGCCAGGCGAATTATCCCCGCAAATTGCTTGAACATGAGCTTCTCCTTTCAGCCGGTCGTGCGGCTGTCCTCTTGCAAGCTTAATGCGTGAAAGGGCGGTTTAATGGCGCAGCAATCACCTGGAAAAAAGCCCCGCGTTCGCGGGGCTTTTCCATTCAGCGGCTTACTTCTTCTTGAGGCCGGCCAGTGCCTCGGCAAAAGGGTTGTTGGCGATATCAGGTTGCCGTGGCTTGCGGGGCTTGTTGCCACCGCCGGATTTTCCAGCGCCGCCATGGCCTTTCGACGCCTTCGCGTTTTCCTTCGCGTCGCTGGCATCGCCGGAACGCATGGTCAGTGCAATGCGCTTGCGCTTCAGGTCGACGTCGACCACCTTCACCGAGACGACATCGCCGGTCTTCACGACCTCGCGCGGGTCCTTCACGAAGCGGTCGGCGAGCTGCGAAACGTGCACCAGGCCATCCTGGTGAACACCGATGTCGACGAAGGCGCCGAAATTGGCGACGTTGGTCACCACGCCCTGCAACTGCATGCCTTCCTTGAGGTCCTTCATCTCGTTCACACCGTCCTTGAACTCGGCGGTCTTGAACTCGGGACGCGGGTCGCGACCGGGCTTTTCCAGTTCGGCGAGGATGTCCTTCACGGTCGGTTCACCGAATTTCTCGTCGGTGAAATCGTTTGCGGCGAGGCCGCGCAGGAAGGCGGAATCACCGATCAGCTTGCGGATATCCCGGTCGGTCGCCTTGATGATCCGCTCGACGACCGGGTAGGCCTCGGGATGTACGGCGGACGCATCCAGCGGGTTGTCGCCGTTCATTACCTTCAGGAAGCCCGCGCATTGTTCATAGGCCTTGTCGCCGAGACGCGTCACCTTCAGCAGCTCGCGACGATTCCGGAACGCACCATGCTCGTCGCGATATTTCACGACATTCTCTGCAAGCCCCGGGCCAAGACCGGAAACGCGCGACAGCAGCGGGGCAGAGGCGGTGTTCACGTCAACGCCGACGGCGTTCACGCAGTCTTCCACCACGGCATCCAGCGTGCGCGCCAGTTGGACCTGCGACACATCGTGCTGGTACTGGCCCACACCAATCGATTTCGGTTCGATCTTCACGAGTTCGGCCAACGGGTCCTGCAGGCGACGCGCGATGGACACGGCACCGCGCAGCGAGACATCCACGTTCGGGAATTCGCGCGAGGCGATTTCCGAGGCGGAATACACCGACGCACCCGCTTCGGAAATCACGATCTTGTTGGCCTTCAGCGCCGGGTGGCGCTTGAACAGGTCGGCGGCGAGCTTGTCGGTTTCGCGCGAACCGGTACCGTTGCCGATCGCGATCAGCTCGACCTTGTGCTTTTCGCAGAGCGCGGCAAGCGTGGCGATCGAACCGTCCCAGTCATTGCGCGGTTGCAGGGGATAGATCGTCGCGGTATCGACCAGCTTGCCGGTGGCATCGACCACGGCGACCTTCACGCCGGTGCGGATGCCCGGGTCCAGGCCCATCGTGGCACGCGGCCCGGCAGGCGCAGCGAGCAGCAGGTCCTTGAGGTTGGTGGCAAACACCTTGATGGCTTCTTCTTCGGCGATTTCGCGCAGCTGCTTCTTCATTTCCATTTCGACGTGCCACTGCAGCTTCACGCGCCAGGTCCATCGAACCGTATCGAGCAGCCAGGCATCGGCGGCGCGACCCTTGTCCTCGATGTCGAAATGTTTCGCGATCATCACTTCGCCGATGGACCTTTCGGCCTTCACCTTGCCGTTTTCATCGAGTTCATCGACGACCAGGTGAAGCGACAGGATTTCCTCCTGCTGGCCGCGGAACATCGCCAGTGCGCGGTGCGACGGGATCTTCTGCAGCGGCTCGATGGCGTCGTGGTAGTCGGAGAACTTC
>JAWWBT010000168.1:0-3844 GCA_033720815.1 Gammaproteobacteria bacterium
ACCCCGTTCCCGAAGCTGCTGGCCGATCTCGGCGTTGTGCCGGGCATCAAGGTCGACAAGGGCGCGAAGGACCTGGCAACCTGCCCGGGCGAGAAGATCACCGAAGGCCTCGACGGCCTGCGTGAGCGCCTGGCCGAGTACTACGAGCTGGGTGCGCGTTTCGCCAAGTGGCGTGGCGTCATCACCATCGGTGAAGACATGCCGTCGAACACCTGCGTCGAAACCAACGCCCACGCGCTGGCCCGCTACGCGGCGCTCTGCCAGGAAGCCGGCATCGTTCCGATCGTCGAGCCGGAAGTGCTGATGGACGCCGACAACACCATCGACGTCTGTGAAGACGTGACCAGCTACGTGCTGAAGACGGTGTTCGACGAGCTGTTCAAGCAGAACGTTGCGCTGGAAGGCATGGTACTGAAGCCGAATATGGTCATCTCCGGCAAGCAGTGCAAGGAACAGGCCTCACCGGAAGAAGTGGCCGAGCGCACCATCGCGACGTTGCTGAACTACGTGCCGGCGGCCGTGCCGGGCATCGCGTTCCTGTCGGGTGGCCAGAGCGACGAGCTTGCCACCGAGCACCTGAACCTGATGAACCAGATGGGCGACCTTCCCTGGGAACTGACCTTCTCCTACGGCCGTGCCCTGCAGGCACCGGCGCTGAAGGCCTGGGGTGGCAAGGACGAGAATGTCGCTGCCGCGCAGGCGGCGTTCCTCAAGCGCGCCAAGCTGAATGGCCTGGCCCACGAGGGCGATTACAGTACCGAGATGGAAAACGCCGCCTGATAACGGCACACTGGCAACGCCCCATGCACTCCATGGGGCGTTGTTGCATCTGGCACAGGAAGACGTGATCCCGTGACTGAACCCCTGATTGAAATTCGAGACCTGCACTATCGCCGCGGTGACAAGGTGATCTTTGATGGCGTGGATCTTGATATCCATGCTGGCAAGGTCACGGCGTTCATGGGTCCGAGCGGTACCGGCAAGACCACCTTGTTGCGGCTCGTTACCGGCCAGCTGAAGCCGGATCGTGGCACGGTGAAGATCTGGGGCGAAAACGTGCCGGACCTTGATCGGGAAGCGCTGTATGCGCTCCGCCAGCGGATGGGCATGCTCTTCCAGAACGGCGCATTGCTGACGGACCTTTCGGTCTACGAAAACATAGCCTTTCCGTTGCGCGAACATACCGACCTGCCGGAAACACTGATTCGCGACCTCGTGCTGATGAAGCTCGAGGCCGTCGGCCTGCGCGGTGCCTGGAGCATGATGCCTTCGGAGCTTTCCGGCGGCATGGCGCGTCGTGTTGCACTGGCACGTGCGATCGTGATGGATCCGGAAATCATCTTCTATGATGAACCGTTCGTCGGGCTTGACCCGATTTCGATGGGTGTCATCGTCCGGTTGATCAAGCTGCTGAACGATGCACTGGGGCTCACCAGTATCGTTGTGTCGCATGACATCGAGGAAATCTGCACGGTTGCCGACCATCTCGTGCTGCTGTCGGAAGGCAAGATCGTGGGCGAGGGCACTGCAGACGAGCTGCGTGACAGTGATTCGGAGTGGGTGAAGCAGTTCATGGAAGGCCTGGCCGATGGTCCGGTTCCATTCCATTACCCGGCGCCGGACCTTGAACAGCAGATGTTGCGCGAGGGAGACGACGCATGAACAAGCTCACGGATTTCCTGCGCAATTTCGGCGCTGCAGGCCTGTTCCTCGGCAAGATCCTTGCGGCGACGCCGGCCTCGCTGCTGCGTCCCGGGCTGATCATGGCGCAGATCTACAAGGTCGGTGCGAATTCGCTGGTGCTGATCATGATGGCCGGCCTGTTCGTCGGCATGGTCCTGGGCCTGCAGTTCTACACCACGCTTGCGAAGTTCGGTGCCGAGCAGTCGCTGGGTGCAGTGACCGTGCTCGCCATGGTGCGCGAGCTCGGCCCCGTCGTGACGGCACTGCTGTTTGCCGGCCGGGCAGGTACCGCGCTGGCCTCCGAAATCGGCCTGATGAAGGCCACCGAGCAGCTGGCTGGCATGGAAATGATGGCGGTCGACCCGATGCGTTACGTGGTGGTGCCGCGCTTCCTGGGCTGCTTCATCGCGCTGCCGCTCCTGACCGGCATCTTCAACCTGATCGGCCTGCTTGGCGCGTGGTTCGTTGCAGTCCAGATCATGGGCCTGGATGGCGGCCAGTTCTGGGCACCGATGCCAGAGAATGTCGACGTCTATGAAGATGTCCTGGGTGGCGTGATGAAGAGCGTGTTCTTCGGCGCTGCTGCCGGCCTGCTGGCCGTTTACGAAGGTTACAACGCCTACCCGACGGCGGAGGGCGTGAGCCGTGCAACGACGCGGACAGTCGTGATTACCGCGATGGCGGTACTGGTTCTGGATTACATGCTGACGGCGCTGCTCATCTGAGCAGGCCGCATCGAGGAAGGTAAGTCATGGGACAAGGCAAGAGTGTTGAACTGGCGACCGGCATTTTCATCGTGCTCGGGTTGCTGGCACTGATTTTCCTGACAACGCAGACGACGAATATCGAGGCCTATACGAACGGCGATGGTTACGAGGTCACGGCGAGGTTTTCGAATATCGGTAGCCTGAAGCCCCGCGCCCCCGTAACGATGGCCGGCGTGACCATTGGTCGCGTCACGGATATCCGCTTCGATCCGGAACGCCTGGACGCGGTGGTTACCCTGTCCATCAATGCGAAATATGACCAGTTGCCTGCTGATTCGAGTGCATCGATCCTCACGGCGGGCCTGCTGGGTGAGAAGTACGTCGGCCTGGAACCCGGTGCCGATGTGGTATACCTGCAGGACGGCGACGAGATCCTGTTTACGCAATCCGCCGTCGTGCTGGAAAACCTGATCAGCAAGTACCTGTTTGATTCCGCTTCGGGAGAAAACGAATGATGCGCAAGATCCTGACGACCGCTTTCTTCACGCTGGGCCTCGCATTCGCCGCCCAGGCCGCCGAGCCGACCGACCCGGAAAAGTTCGTGCGCGAAACGGCTGAAAACGTCTTGCAGCAGATTGATGGCAAGCGCGAGGAAATTCGCAATAACCAGGAAGTGGCGGAAGACATCATCGAGAAATCGTTGTTGCCGCACGTGGATGTGGACTACATCTCGCGACTGGTATTGGCGCGCCACTGGCGGTCTGCAAGCGAGGAACAGCGCGAGGCATTCCAGGATGCCTTCTACGATTTCCTGGTGAAGAGCTATTCCTCCGGCCTCGCGGAGTTTACTGACGAGAGTTTCAACGTGTTGCCGTTACGTGGCGAGATAGACCAGCGCCGCACCATCGTGCAGACCGAAGTGAAGCGCGACAACGGCCAGAGTGTTCCCGTGGCGTTCACGCTGCGCTGGACCGGCGACAGCTGGAAGCTTTACGACGTGATCATCGAGGGCATTTCCTACGTGCGCAATTACCGCACCGATTTCAATACGGAAATCGAGCAGAAGGGTATCGACGCCGTGATCGAGCGCCTGCGCGAAGGCAAGGCAGACGTCGGTGTGGAATCTGACGTGGCAAAGGGCTGAAACATGGCAGCAAGCGACGCGCGACTGGAAACGGAAGGTTCGCCGCGCCTCGTCGGTGCAGTGAACCTGGAGAGCGTGACAGGACTTGTCAGCGCCGCTGACGCCCTGTTCGCCAAGGGTAGGGAAGCCTGCACCATCGACCTTTCGGGGCTCGAGAAGAGCGACAGCGCGACCGTGGCGTTGCTGCTGGAGTGGAAGCGTCGTGCGCGCCGGAAAGGTGCCGACCTGTCGTACAGCAACATTCCCGATAACCTGCTTGATATCGCAAGGATCAGCCAGCTGGAGTCACTGCTGCAGGCCTGATCCGGAT
>JAWWBT010000169.1:0-3814 GCA_033720815.1 Gammaproteobacteria bacterium
CTGGCGATGCTCTGAGGCATCCAGTCGACGGGTACCGAACAGCACCGCAAAGAGTGCAAGGCCTATGGCAGTAAAGAGTGCAGTGTCGAGGCCAGGCAAGAGCAGGCCCGGTTCAGGGACCACGACCAGGTCATAACTCATCGACACCGCTTTAAGCTGCAGGGCGATATACGGCACCGTCCCTACAACAGCAATTACCGTAACGAGAACCGCCAGCGAACGTGCCTTGCCATAACGCGAGGCGATGAAATCCGCGATAGACGTGATCGAATGGCGACGCGTAATGATGACGATCCGCCGAAGCAAGCCGGTCGCAAACAGGAACATCACGATCGGCCCGAGGTAGATCGGCAGGAATGACAACCCACCGTTTACCGCGGATCCGACAGCCCCGTAGAACGTCCACGAGGTGCAATACACGCCGAGCGCAAGCGCGTAGATCCATGGCCGCTCACTACCGCTGCTCGACCCGCCATTACGGTCGCCCAGCCACGCGATGGCGAACAGGATCGCCACATAGCCGACACACAGCAGGAATAACCAGGCACCGTCGATCACTGGACGTCTCCGGATTACCGAAGGGGTTCTAATACCATTGTCTAATCATCATCGGCAAACCGGTTCACCAGCCGGGGCCGCCACCAAGCCGCTTTTCACGGGACCTGCTGTAGTTCGCTAAGACTAAAGTAGGAGTTCCGCCCTACTGCCCCGTTGCTACATTCACTGCATCTCCAAACAACGAGAGGGAGAGTCTCATGAGTGTGCAGAACGGCAAGAACGCCGAGTACTGGAAAGCGAACATCAAGTTGCTCGCTACCCTGCTCGCCATCTGGTTCATCGTTTCCTACGGCTGCGGCATCCTTTTCAAGGAAGCCCTGGACAACATCCAGTTCTTTGGATGGGGTCTTGGCTTCTGGTTTGCTCAGCAGGGGTCCATCTACGTGTTCATCGCGCTGATCGTCATTTATACGGTGCAGATGAACAAGCTCGATCGGAAGTTCGACTTCCACGAAGAAGACTGAGGAGACGGACCAATGGATGCATTGCAGATCTGGATCTACATCGCCGTCTTCGGCACGTTCGCGCTGTATATCGGTATCGCCATCTGGTCGAAGGCAAAATCGACCGGCGATTTCTATGTCGCAGGCAAGGGTGTGCACCCGGTTGCCAACGGCATGGCCATCGGTGCGGACTGGATGTCGGCGGCTTCCTTCATCTCCATGGCAGGCCTCATCGCCTTCCTGGGCTACGGCGGTTCCGTCTACCTCATGGGCTGGACCGGCGGTTACGTGTTGCTGGCACTGCTGCTTGCGCCCTACCTGCGCAAGTTCGGCAAGTTCACCGTGCCGGAATTCATCGGTGACCGCTATTACTCGCGGACCGCACGCATTGTCGCGGTCATCTGCCTCATCTTTATCTCGTTCACCTACGTGGCAGGGCAGATGCGCGGTGTCGGTATCGTGTTCTCGCGCTTCCTGGAAGTGGAAATCCTTACCGGCCTGTTGATCGGCATGGGCGTGGTGTTCTTCTACGCCGTGCTTGGCGGCATGAAGGGCATTACCTACACACAGGTGGCCCAATACTGCGTGCTGATCTTCGCGTACACGGTTCCGGCAATCTTCATTTCCTTCCAGCTCACCAATAATCCGATCCCGCAGTTCGCCTTCGGTTCGACGATGGCGGGTTCGGATGTGTACCTGCTGGAGAAGCTTGATTCGACCGTGCAGGCACTCGGCTTCAACGCCTACACCATGGGCAACAAGTCGACCATCGACATCTTTGCCATCACGCTGGCATTGATGGTCGGTACGGCTGGCCTGCCGCACGTGATCGTGCGCTTCTTCACCGTCCCGAAGGTGCGTGATGCGCGCAAGTCGGCCGGTTATGCACTGGTGTTCATTGCCATTCTCTACACCACCGCCCCGGCAGTGGGTTCGATGGCACGCATGAACCTGATGGATACGATCTATCCGGCGGGCGTCGAGAATACCGAGGAAGCCCTCCAGTACGAGAATCGCCCTGAATGGTTCCGCACCTGGGAAAACACCGGCCTGCTGGTATTCGAGGACAAGAACGACGACGGGCGCATCCAGTACTACAACGATGGCAACCAGGACTTCGTCCAGAGCGTGGCACAGCCTCGCGGCTGGGAAGGCAACGAGCTGAGCGTTGACCGCGACATCATGGTGCTGGCCAATCCGGAAATTGCCAGCCTGCCGAACTGGGTGATTGCCCTGGTTGCGGCCGGCGGCATTGCGGCGGCCCTGTCGACGGCTGCAGGCCTCCTGCTGGTGATTTCCGCCGGCGTGTCGCATGACCTGATGAAGGGTATTTTCGTACCCGACATGAGCGAAAAGGCCGAACTGCTATCCGGTCGAATCGCGGCGGCAGTGGCGGTGCTGGTGGCCGGTTACCTAGGGTACAACCCGCCCGGCTTCGTCAGCCAGGTCGTGGCATTTGCCTTCGGCCTGGCAGCGGCGTCGCTATTCCCGGTGATCATCATGGGTATCTTCTCGAAGACCCTGAACCGCGAGGGTGCCATCGCGGGCATGCTCACAGGCCTGGTGTTCACTGCCGGGTACATCGTGTACTTCAAGGGTGTGTTCGTTGAACCGTTCGCGGCCAACGTTCCGGAAAACTGGCTCTTCGGCATCTCGCCGGAAGGCATCGGCGTCATCGGCATGCTGCTGAACTTCGTTGTCGCCAGCGTGGTATCGAAACTGACCGCGCCACCGCCGGAACACATCCAGCACATGGTCGAGGACATTCGCGTGCCGCGTGGCGCCGGCACGGCCGTCGACCACTGACCCATCCGCAACTGAAGTACGAAAGGGCCCGCCTGTGCGGGCCCTTTTCTTTTCGCACGTGAACGCCAGGCAAAAAAAGACCCGCTTGATGCGGGTCGATGCGACAGGAGTGCGCGAAACGATCAGCAGTCTTCGTTGGGCATCCGCTGCCGGACCAGGCCAAGCTGCAACATGCGGGCGATCAGTTCGCCCTGGCGCTTGGTACCGGTCTTGCGGAACATGGAGCGAAGCTGCGAGCGCAGGGTGTTTGAACTGCGCGTGGATTCATCACCGATTTCCGTCAGGCTGCGGCCAAGGCACAATTCACCGAGCAGGCGTTTTTCGGCATTCGTGAAGCGATAGAGACTCGCGGCTTCCACCGCCGCTTCTGCGGCGTGGCGGGGTTCGATGATCATCAGGGCGAACAGGTCAACGTGCGCGAGCGGCAGTACGCTCAGCAGCAGCGGTGTCTCGCCACGACCGCCCCGGAGGAAGAGGTTACCGGCAACGCGCCCGGATTCCATGTCGCGCGGCGACTTTGCCAGCATGTCATCCAGCCACTGCTGGCAATTCTGCCTTGCAAGCCGGAATCGATCATCGAGGAGGCTGATTTCATCGGAATCTTCCATTACCGCCTCGCCCGGTGCGGAGGAATACACGACGCGATGCTGGCGATCCAGGACAACCAGCCCGACGTTCATCAGGTCGAACAGTCCCAGCAGTTCGACCGACAGCTCCGGTGCAGCCTTGCCATTACGATTCGGTACTCGGTTCGATTTGCCCATCAGTTCCACATCCATGAGTGATTCTTCCTCCAATTCCGTGGCCGGTGCTCTCGACCACGCTGCCCTTGTTCTTTTTCTGGGGCGGTCTTCATCTAAATCGAGGGTTTTTTGGCCCACGCGCAGTGTCACCTATGCCTCACCATTAGAGAATCACGTATTTGGAGTAAAAGCCCGTGGTTATGGGCTTTCTTTGCAATTTGTCACCATTTAGTGCAATGCAATATGGGCAGGAGGGAACAAAAA
>JAWWBT010000170.1:0-3769 GCA_033720815.1 Gammaproteobacteria bacterium
CATCCCTGCTGGACGACGCGATTCACTCCGTCTTAGGCTTTCGGCTGTAGCCAGCCCAGCAGAGGGGTAATTGCCGTGACAGACCATGAGACGTCCGTTAATTCGCAATCGCCGCACAGCAGCGTTGATGCCGTGTTGCCGAAAGAGATGGCACGCCACGCCGAGGCGATCGGCTTCGAGAAGGCCGAGCAGAATGCGGTCTCGTTATTGGTGCTGGCGGCAATGGCTGGTGCCTATATTGCATTTGGCGCAACGTTCGCAGCGACTGTCGTAGTCGGGCTGGAAGAAGCCGTTTCACCCGGTTTCGAGCGACTGGTAGGCGGGCTCGCGTTTTCGCTGGCCTACGTCCTGGCGCTGGTTGGCGGCGCAGAGCTCTTCACCACCAACAACATGATGGTGATGGCCTGGGCGCACGGACGCCTGGCAACCCGAGGCCTGTTACGCGCCTGGGGCCTCGTTTTCATGGGCAATTTCGGTGGCGCGGTTCTTACCGCAGCAATGATGGTGCTGGCTGGGCAGCAACACGATCTCGCAGGCGAGGTGGGGCGTTCGCTGCTTTCTTCTGCCGATCGCATCGAAGGGCTCGGTGTGATGCAGGCCTTCTTCCTCGGAATACTCGGCAATACATTGCTATGCCTTGGCGTATGGCTGACCTATAGCGCCCGGACTACTACCGATCGCATCCTCGCACTGACGCCACCGGTGGTCGCGTTCTATGCAATGGGTTTCGAGCATGCGATTGCAGTGATGTTCTACCTGCCCTGCGCGGCAATGATCGAGCTGGCGTCGGGAACAGCTATCGGTGTGTCGCTTGTCGACTTCGCTGTGGTGCTCTCTGCAGTGACAATCGGCAACATCATCGGCGGGGGCGTGCTTGTGGCCCTGGTGTACTGGTTTGTCTACCTGCGGCGCCGAAAGGAAACTGAAAGCGTCTAATGGCAGCACACGATGAACTCCCGGTCGACGGTCTCACCGACCGGGACGTTGTAATCGCGAGATTTCTCGAACCCGAAACAACATGAACTCTTCGGGCACATTTCCCGATTTTTCATTCTTCAGTCTTGTTCGCCATACAGGTGAACGGCAGCGGCAGCCGCCATGCGTCGATAGTCATGCCCGACCCCTGTCACTACCTCCAGCGTCCAGTTGAAGGCCGTATCCATCCGCTCGGCGGTTGCAGTTGCAGTTTCGAAGAAATACTGGCCGCGCTGGAGTCGCCCCGGCCCCTGGCGGTCAGCTTCTGGCGTGCTGCGCAAGCTGCCACGGGTTTCATCCTCATCATCGCGCTCACCAAGAAACACGACAAGCTTTGAAGCGAATGCGCGTGCGACCTCTCCTTGTGTCACTCCGGTGCCATCCAGTCCATAAGGGAAGGTTTCATGGAATGTCGGCAATGTATACCAGCCGGAATTTGCAGCAACGATGCGATTCGCCTGGTTGTCGGGGTGAAAGAGCGCATAGCGGTGAAGTACCTGACCCCCGGCAGAATGTCCGAACAGGTCATAACGTGATGTCTCAAGGCCAAGTGACTGGCGGGCCACGTCGAAGATCCTGTCGAAGTCGGCGTATATCCAGGCTGTGCGATCCGGGTTGACGATCACCTCACCGGCAGCAACGTCAGTATCCTTCAGCATCCCGGCAAGCGATAACAGGCCAAGTCGATACAGCAACCCGCTTTCATCGGCGAGGCGATCAAGCCTGTCGCCATTCCCGCTGGTCTCAAGCAATTCGGAGTATTTCCAGGCATCCGGAGCAGTATCAAGCGTGACGCTCAGATCGAGGGTGACAGATGACGGCATGTTGCCAAGGTTATAGCTCCAGTACTCCGGATAGTATTTCTCTGCATAGCTCGGCGAGAGGACGAGTACGCCATAACGGTCAGCCGCTTCTTTCCAGGCATCGCGATAATCGTCACCGTTTCGACCGGCGCCAGGCATCACCATGAGGACGGGGGCACTCCTGGAAAGACCCTCCGGCCGGTAATAGTGCACCTCGATGGGTCGATTCTCGCGGCCTTCGCCACCGGCGATGGTAAACGAGCCAGAACCCGTCCCGATTTCAATTGCAGCGTAAGCGGGCAGCGATAAGAACAGGAAGACAATAGTGAGCAGGGTATGTTTCATGATTGATTCCCCATCTGGTTTGCCGTGCCGGCGTAAATCGCCGACGTCGTGTGGGGATTATTGGCATTGAGACCGAATCAATCTCGCCGATTCCGAAAGAATACTGGCCGATTCCGAGAATGATCAGCGATTCAGGGCGGACTGGCGATATTCGGTAGGAGTGGTGCCGGTCGCGGCCTTGAATGCCCGGTTGAACGGTCCGATGGATCCGTAACCCAGGTCGAGCGCAATACTGAGTATTGGCTCATGCGCTGAAGTCGCGAGGCGCTTGCACGCATCCGGGATCCGGTAGGCATTGAGGAATGCACTGAAATTCCGGTAACCGATATGCTCGTTGATCAACCTGCGCAGGAGATACTGAGGGCAGGCCAACTCGGTCGAAAGGCTCTTGATGGTCAAACCTTGTTGCAGGTATCCACCTTTTGCGAGAAAGGCATCAAGTTGTTTCAGTAGCGTTGCCATTCTTGGCGGCAAGTCATCGGCAACACTTGGGTCGGGTAATGGCCCAGCCGGCTCGACGGAATTCGCTCGCTGGCTTCGTAACAATAGCGTCGCTACCAGCGTGACACTGGAAAGAATGAAAATGGCGCCGGCGAATTCCTCGAGATCGGGATCAATCCAGCCTGGCAGCAGTTGGCCCGTGGCAATGAAGACAATGAACACGCTCGCGATCACGGCCGCAGTAATTCGAAGCTTTCTCCTCGTATCGACGAGGTCATCCTGAAGTTGGGACACGGCGGTGTACGCCAGGTGCAGCATCAGGAGGATCGCGATGACATGGCTGACAACGTGATAAACACCCTGGCCCTGCGCCACGATGAAAAACCATGAATGCCACGCCGCCCAGGCCACTGCCAACACGCGAATCGGCGCTGGAAACCGGAAATCTTCGCGAAGCCACACCATTCCCGCTGCCCAGACAGAAAATGGCGTTGCATCTGCCAGGGCCAGGAGAATTCCTCGAAGCAGGCCTGTTTCCGGCGCGAGCATTGGCATTTTCAGGACCATGTAGCCCGCAACGCAGGCAGCAGTTGCCAGCAGCGTTGCGTCCTTCGCGTTCACCGGGCGTCGTGGGTAGACGATGCAGAAAAGGAACAAGACACCGATCACTGCAGAGCGGACGAGTATCTCGATATGCGGATCGATACTGAAATTCATCGGGACGGAGACTCGGTGCGCCGCAGGATGAATTCGCGGTCCACCGTCTCACCGACAGGGAATCCGTACTCGGCGAACTTCTCGAAACCGTAGCGACCGTAGAATCGCTGCGCACCCAGGTTCTCGGACCACACGCCGATATACAGCGGCTCGCGACCTTCCTGCCTGAGCCACTCGAGACCAACGTCCATCAGCTGCGAACCCAGCCTGCGATTGTGATGCGCCTTCAGCACATAGAGCTGCTGGATCTCGCCGGCATCGGGTTCGAGTGATTCGACCGGCAGCTTGCAGGGACCAACGGCGATGAAGCCGATGAGCTCGCCATCCAGCTCCGCAAGCCAGATACCCATCGCAGGATTCGAGAGCTTTGCGGCCCAGGCCTCTTCCGAATGTGATTCATCCAGGAAGGTCTGCAGGTCTCCTGCAGAATAGAGGTGGCCGAAAGTTTCGGTGAACGTCGCAGCACCGAGTCGGGCCATTTCGCGGGC
>JAWWBT010000171.1:0-3673 GCA_033720815.1 Gammaproteobacteria bacterium
AAATCCCGCCACAACCTCACCGTGCTGACGGGCGCGCTCACCGAGCGAATCCTCCTCGATGGTCATCGCGCCATTGGCGTCGAGGTCCAGCATGGTGGACAGCACCAACAGTTCCGAGCGAATGCAGAAGTGATTTGCAGCGGCGGTGCCATCAATTCACCGCAGCTGCTGATGCTCTCCGGTATCGGAGAAAGAAACGACCTGCGTGCTGCGGGCATCGAACCACGACACGAATTGCCCGGCGTTGGTCGCAACCTCCAGGACCACCTCGATATCTGCACGCTGGTAGAAGTGACCAAGGGGAAGACCTATGACATGGGTTTCCTGCGCGAGGCACTGATCGGCCTGCAATACTTCCTGACTGGTGGTGGCATCGGTACGACGAATGCGGCCGAGGCAGGCGGTTTCGTGAAATCGAAATATGCGGAAGAGCGGCCGGATATCCAGCTGCATTTCGTACCCGCCCTGCTGGACGACCACGGGCGCAACAGGCTGCCGGGCCAGGGAATGACGATTCATGCCTGCCAGTTGCGACCTTCCAGCCATGGGCGCATCCGGTTGCGCGATGCCCTGCCCGACTCGCCGCCACGAATCGACCCGAATTACCTGTCGGCTGATGGTGACCTTGCAGTGCTGCGGGAAGGCGTACGGATTGCGCGAGAGATATTCTCGGCAAGCACTTTCGCAAGCTGGCGCGGCAAGGAAATCTTCCCGGGAAGTGATGCCATAAGTGACGCAGAAATAGATGCGTTCATCCGCCGCAAGGCGGAAACCGTATACCATCCGGTTGGCAGTTGCCGCATGGGCAATGACGACATGGCGGTCGTCGATGATGAATTGCGGGTACACGGTATCGTTGGCTTGCGCGTTGTCGACGCATCGGTAATGCCGACGCTTGTCAGCGGCAATACCAATGCGCCCGTCATCATGATCGCAGAAAAGGCCGCGGACATGATCCGCGGCAGATGAACTACATCTCGTCCGGCAACCAGCGGATCTGGTACAGGTCGCGACGGCGGTCGCGATAGTTCTGCACCGAACCCTCGTCGCGCAATTCCTTCAGCTTGGTCAGGTCAAGATCGACGATCAGCGTCATTTCGGTATTTGGCGTCGATTCGGCCGCAATACCATCGTGCGGGAAGGCGAAATCCGCCGGCGTGAATATTGCAGACTGCGAATACTGGATATCCGCATTTTCGACACGCGGCAGGTTGCCAACGCTGCCGGTAATTGCCACGTAACATTCGTTTTCGATGGCCCTCGCCTGGGCACAACGTTGCACGCGCAGGTAACCGTTCTTGGTATCTACCCAGTACGGCACGAACAGGATTTCCATGCCCTGGTCGGACATCAGACGCGGCAATTCCGGGAACTCGCAGTCATAGCAGATCAGGATGCCAATGCGGCCCGCGTCTGTATCAAAGACTCGCACGCGATTGCCGCCGCGCGTACCCCAGTACTTCTTTTCATCCGGTGTCGCATGCAGCTTGTACTGCATCTCGCGACTGCCGTCGCGCCTGAAAAGGAAAGCGACGTTGTACAGGCCGTTTTCCTCGTAGACCGGCATGCTGCCGCCTATGATGTTGATGTTGTAGCTGACCGCCAGCTCCTGCAGCTGGTCACAGATTTCATCGGTGTGATCCGCCAGCATGCGCATTGCTTCCGGTGGTGAGTACTCGTTGTAGAGCCCCATCAACGGCGCATTGAAGTATTCCGGGAAGACGGCGAAGTCCGCGTTGTACCCGGCAAGCGCATCGACAAAGAATTCCACCTGCTGCATCAACTGCTCGCGGGACTTTATCGGGCGCATCTGCCACTGCACCGTGCCCACACGAACGGATGTCTTGCGGGCCGCAACGACCGGCTGGTCCTTTTCCTCGTAATGGATGTTGCTCCACTCGAGTACGGTCGCGTAGCCGTGCGAATCCTTGTCGTCCGGCAGGTAGTTCGGAATGATGCGACGTGCCTGGAAATCATTGGCCAGCTGGAAGCTGAGAATCGGATCGTAGATCTCCCTGGCCTGGACCTGCTGGATGTACTCCTCGGGTGACATGCTGTCCGCATACTTGCGGTAGCCCGGAATACGTCCACCCGCAATGATGGCTCGCAGGTTCAGGCTTCGGCACAACTCCTTGCGCGCATCATACAAACGGCGCCCGAGACGCATACCGCGATACTCGGGATCGACGAACACGTCCACGCCATACAGGACATCACCGTTCGGGTCGTGCGTCGTGAAGTAGCCATCACCCGTGATCTGGTCATAGGTGTGGTTATCGCCAAAGCGCGAGTAGTTGACGATCAGCGTCAATGCGGCGGCGACGACTTCGCCATGGTCCTCGATGCACAACTGGCCTTCCGGGAAACGGTTCAACTGGGCGATGAATTCGTCGCGCGACCAGACCGAATCGTCAAGGCCGGAATAGGCCTTTTCCATCAACCGGCAGAGCCCTTCGTGATCTTCAGGCTTGAGGTTTCGGAGTCGCAGGCGGGTATCGTCCTGGGAGGTATCGTGATAGCGGCGTTCGTCGCTCATTCAGTCACCTGTGTGGCGTAGGTGATGCCAGTCTAACACGCAGCCCTATGGCCTTTTTACCAGGTAACGCAGATTGTCGGGGGTGGCGAACAGACCATGGGTTTCTGGTTGGGATCGCGCGGCTCCACGATGACGATGACCCAGTAATGCCGGTGCGCGCTGTTCGGATCAAACAGGTGGGCTACGCCAAAACGTCGCTGTGCGGCGTAAACGCGTCCTTCGCCGAGCAGGTGGGCACGGTGAGCCGGTGATTCCAGCAGCATTTCCCAGGTGCGCTCGGCCTTTTCTTCACCGCCAAGTATCGACTCGATGTTATTGGTGCGTCCGCCAACGTAGTAGTCGGGCAGTTCGTAACCCATTTCACGAAGCATCTCGTTCGGGCCCTGGCCATCGGGCCCGATGTGCGACACCTCGTCCCGTGACGCCATCTGTTGCGCGCGCATCATGGCGTATTCCATCAGCAATGGATCACAATGCAACTCGCTGCGCTGCTGACGGGGATGCGACAGGAGAAGATCGCGCAGCCGAACTTCCTCCTGGGTGAAGTCACACTCACCATCCGGCTCGGGAAGGGAAATGTCCGAGCTTGGTGCGGGACCTTCTATATCTTCGACGGGGCCTGCCATGAGTGTGGCTGGCACGAACAGTAAAAACAGGCAGAAAAGGCGTTCAGCGCGACGGAGCCTTGAGCACATCGATATTCGCCTCCCAGTTGGCACCATCGAAATCCGTTTCTGTTATGGAGAGCCTTTCGGAATTGTCGAGGCAACGCAGGTTCACGCTATACGCCTCGGGATGCGAGCGGGGCTGGTAGAAGGACTTGATGCCGCACCGCGAACAGAACCAGTGCTTCGCACTGCCGGTATTGAAGGTGTACTCGGAAAGGTCGCCTTTCGCATCGAATACGAGTTCGGCATGCGGAACGAATACGTGAGCAAACGCGGTCATTCGGCAGATCGAACAGTTGCAATTCACAACCGGAAGCGTGTCAGGCGCGGTAAACCTGAAACGCACTGCGCCGCAGTGACACCCACCCTGGTATTCCATTTCACTCACGCCTCGCCGTCGCCGTCTGCAGCATTTTCCGGTGTAGCTGCATCCTCGGGGCTTTCCTCGCCCTGATTGCCTCCTGCTCCA
>JAWWBT010000172.1:0-3625 GCA_033720815.1 Gammaproteobacteria bacterium
AGGGTGGCGCGCCCGGCAGGACTCGAACCTGCAACCCTCGGCTTAGAAGGCCGATGCTCTATCCGGTTGAGCTACGGGCGCAGACGATTCCGCCGGGCCTGATCTTCCATGAAAACTGGTCGGGGCAGAGGGATTTGAACCCCCGACCCTCTGCTCCCAAAGCAGATGCGCTACCAGACTGCGCTATGCCCCGCATCAGACGCACGGGCAGCCATCCCGCGCAGAGCCGCGAATAATACGGATCTGCCCCTGCATCGTCAATTCATTTTAGCAGACGCGTTGCCGCAAACCCGTGATTTGCGTGGCTTGCACCTGGGTGGTTCGCTTGTTGCCCCTCCATGCGCATGCGACAATTCCGCGCCTCTGACGGGAGGGAGCAGATGAGCGCAAAACTGATCGACGGCAAGGCCCTGGCCAAGTCCATCCGCAAGGATATCCGCAAGGCGGTAGACACCCGCCGAGAACAGGGACTTCGCGCGCCCGGACTCGCGGTCGTCCTGGTGGGTAGCGACCCGGCATCGCAGGTCTATGTGCAGCACAAGCGCAACGATTGCGAGGAAGTCGGGTTCGAGTCCTTCTCGCACGACCTTCCTGAAGAAACGTCGGAAAACGAACTGCTGGCGCTGATCGATTCGCTGAACAACGATCCCGCCGTCGATGGCATCCTGGTACAGCTTCCCCTTCCCGGGCAGATCGACAGCGTGAAGGTGATCGAGCGCATCCGCCCGGACAAGGACGTGGATGGATTTCACCCGCACAACGTCGGACGGCTCGCCCAACGCATTCCGCAGCTTCGCCCCTGTACCCCGTTTGGCGTGATCCGCTTGCTGGAATCCATCGGCGAACCGTTCAAGGGGCGCCACGCGGTCATCGTCGGTGCGTCAAATATCGTCGGTCGACCGATGATGCTCGAGTTCCTGCTCGCCGGCGCAACGGTTACCGTCTGCCACCGCTTTACCGAGGATCTCGAATATTTCGTGAGGCAGGCGGATATCGTGGTGGTCGCGGTCGGCAAGCCGGGCCTGGTGAAAGGCGAATGGATCAAGGAGGGCGCGACGGTGGTCGATGTCGGCATCAATCGCACCGAGACCGGCAAGCTTATTGGAGACATCGAGTTCAACACCGCTGCCGAACGCGCGGCCTGGATCACCCCGGTACCTGGCGGCGTAGGCCCCATGACCCGCGCCATGCTGCTGGTGAACACACTGGATTCCGCCCGCCAGCACGACTGAGCGAACATCCCGATACGATGAAAAAAGCCGCCTTCACAAGGCGGCTTTTTTCGTTA
Organism: Gammaproteobacteria bacterium; assembly: GCA_033720815.1. GTDB lineage: Bacteria > Pseudomonadota > Gammaproteobacteria > Natronospirales > JAJUFS01 > JAWWBS01. The sequence continues at coordinate 1,289 of JAWWBT010000172.1, forward strand.
CGTGATACGGCTACTCAATCGGCCCGGCGCCAGGTCGTTCCTTGCGGTCCATCATCGAGCTGGATGCCTTCCGCTGCGAGTTGGTCACGGATTTCATCGGCACGGGCGAAATTCCGGTCCTTGCGCGCCTGGTTGCGCTCTTCGATGAGCACCTCGATACGCTGGGCATCATCACTTTCACCACCTCGCAGGTAGCTTTCCGCATCCTGCTGCAGCAGTCCCAGCGATGCCGCGAGCGCTTTCAATTCGCCGCGAAGCGATGCCCTGCGCGAATCATCATCGGCCGTGTTGATGGCATGCGCGATATCAAACAGCACCGCGATGGCCTGTGGCGTATTGAAATCATCATCCATCACCGCATTGAAGCGTGACGTGAATTCCTCGGTCGGCCCTGCAATATCACCTCGCAGCGCAAGGTACAGGCGTTCAAGGCTGCCCTTGGCCTTGTCGAGATTGTCCTGCGTGTAATTCAACGGGCTGCGGTAGTGGCTCGACAGCAGGAAGAAGCGAAGTACTTCCGGGCGGTACAGTTTCAGCACTTCGCGAATCGTGAAGAAGTTGCCGAGCGACTTCGACATCTTCTCCTCGTTCACGTTCACGAAACCGTTATGCACCCAGTAGCGCGCGAAGTCTCCATCGTGCGCACCGCAGCTCTGCGCGATCTCGTTTTCATGGTGCGGGAATTTCAGGTCCATGCCGCCGCCATGGATATCGAAGCTCTTGCCCAACGTCGCTTCCGACATTGCAGAGCATTCGATGTGCCAGCCAGGACGGCCCTTGCCCCAGGGCGAATCCCAGGCCGGTTCACCCGGTTTTGCGGCTTTCCACAGCACGAAATCCAGCGGGTCCTGCTTCGCCTCGTCGACATCGACACGCGCACCGGCGCGCAGGTCTTCGAGGTTCTTGCCCGACAGCTTGCCGTACCCATCGAAACTGCGAACCTTGTAATACACATCGCCGTTGTCCGCAGCGTACGCCGCATCGTTATCGATCAGGCGCTGGATCATGTCGATCATCTCGGCCATGTACTCGGTTGCGCGCGGCTCGATGTCCGGACGCGCGATGCCCAGCGCATCGAAATCCTCGTACATTGCATCAATGAAACGACCGGTAAGTGCATCGATGCCCTCACCGTTCTCGTTCGCACGCTGGATGATCTTGTCGTCAATGTCGGTAATGTTGCGCACGTAGGTCACGTCGTATCCGCGCGCACGGAAGTAGCGCAGCACCGTATCGAAGACCGTATAGCAACGCGCGTGACCAACATGGCAGAAGTCATAGGGCGTAACGCCACACACGTACATCCGCAGCTTGCCGGCTTCGAGGGGTTCGAAGCGTTCCTTGTTGCGCGTGAGCGAGTTGTAGACGGTCAGTTCGGTCATCTCGTGTTCCAGTGCGGTATCAGTGCGTTGCTAGTTCTCGTGCGGTCGCGAGACGCTCCAGCATAACCGGCTGGCCCAGCAGGTCGAAAACCCGCGCCATCTCGGGGCCGTGATCCATGCGCGTCAGTGCCGCGCGCAACGGCATGAAAAGGCCCTTGCCCTTGCGGTCCGTGGCCTTGCCGACAGCCTTGGCAAATCCCTTGAAATCATCGTGCTGGGGCAACAGTTCGACGGCAGTGGCAAAGAATTCCATACCCGCCTCACGGATTGCATCCAGTGCCCCGGGGAGCGGCTCGGCCTTTTCGGCCATGAGGTTTTCCGCCAGTGCCAGCGCATCGCGCGGAAAAACCACGTTGTCCTTGATGGTCGCCATGAACAGTGCACGCTGTTCGTCCGGCACCAGCTCATCCAGCAGTTTTGCGGCGTCATGTTCTTTCACCCAGGCCGCGAAGTCGTCATCAGCCAGGCGATGCACCGCCTGCTTCTGCCAGTAATCCAGCTGCGTCTTGTCGTATTTCGCGGGAGCCCGACCAAAACGCTGCGGATCGAAATCCGCGGCCAGCTCGGCGAAAGTGCGGAATTTCTCTACCGCATAGGAATGACCCAGCCGGGCGAGGTAATTCGCCACCGCCAATGGCAGGTAACCCTCGGCGCGCAGGTCGACAATGCCCAGCGAGCCGAGTCGCTTTGACAGCGCCCCGCCGTCGCTGTCCTGCACCAGCGCAAAGTGACCGTAACCGGGCACGCGCAGGCCCAGCGCTTCCAGCAGCATCTGCTGGCGCGGCGTGTTGCCAAGGTGGTCTTCACCACGCAATGCGTCGGTGACGCCCATCAAGGCATCATCGATGGCATTCGAGAAGAAGAAGGACGGCGTGCCATCGGCACGACGAATGATGAAATCACCGATCTCGTCACTGCGGTATTCCTGCTCACCGTGAACAAGGTCAGTGAAGCG
>JAWWBT010000173.1:0-3493 GCA_033720815.1 Gammaproteobacteria bacterium
CAGACGGAATTGTTGACCAGCGTGTCAGGACCATCGTTGGTCACTACATAGGAAAATTCGAGCGGTTCCGGGACGTCGCTACGGATCGCGCCATCGGAACTCTCTGCGCGTTCCGGGACATCGGCACGTACTGTTGCCGTTACCGAGGAGGCGCGGCGCAGGAAGATTTCAAAATGCCCGCCTGATTCGCCGGTATCCGGGTTGCTCAGGCCCGGGTCATCCGCCTCGAAGAAATGCTGGACGGTACCGGCAGCAAAAATCGCCAGTGGATTGCGCGCGGAATTCTGGCGGCGTTCGGCGGCGGTTTCACCGGCTTCATTGATCTCACTGAGCTGGAAACGCGAGCCCGCAAGGCTGCCATCGGCATTCACGCCCTGGCCGAATACCTGCATTTCGCCCTCGACCAGTGGCGCGGTGTTGTCGTCGCCGCTCCAGGAGACCTGGTAGCGCTGCGAGCCTTCGTGATAGGCAGCGCTCGGCGTGATGGCGTCAAAGCTGGCGCGCACCTGGGGGTCGGTAGCCGCATCATCACCCATGGTCGAAATGCGGAACGCGGCATTGGCAGGCACACCAGTGGTGTTGAGCAGGCGACCGAAAATCTCGAATTCCTCGTCCACCAGCGGTGCGGTGTTGTCATCACCGGACCAGGCAACCAGGTACTCGCCACTGTCGGCATTCACGGCCAGGGTTGGCGCATTCGCGTCAAACGCGGCATCGCCATCCGGGCCCATCGCCGAAACACGCTGCTGCGGGTTTGGCATGGTGCCGTCGGTGTTGATGCCGCGCACGTAGATTTCGTTCTCGTCGTTGACGAGGCCATTCAGGTTGGTGTCACCCTGCCAGGCCACGAGGAACTGCCCCGCGATTGGGTTGTAGACCAGCTCTGGCGCGACGGCATCGTACTCGGCGCGAATGGCGGGGTCTGTCTCGGAATCGTCACCCATGGTCGAAACGCGAATCGGCGCGCCATCGCGGCTGCCGTCGGCGGCGAGCATTTGCGCCAGGATTTCGAATTCGTCGTCCGCAAGTGTTCCACCGGATGCGGCCGAAATGTTCGCATCGTCGGCGCGATAGACGAGCATGTAGCCACCCGTTGCCGGGTTGTAGGCCACTTTCGGATCCATTGCGGCGTAACGGGCGCGCTCAACCGGATCGGCTTCGCCTTCCGGACCGGTGATGGTGATGCGGAACGGTTCATTGTCGACAAGGTCGGCTGCCGTTGCCGAACCACCGATCAGCCGACCCCAGATCTCGTATTCACCATCAACGAGTGGCGCGGTATTGTCGTCGCCGTACCAGACCACGAGGAACTGGTCGGATTCCGGGTTGTACGCCACTGACGGCGCAAAGGCCTGGTAACGGGCGCGCTCCACCGGGTCGGTTTCGTCGTCCGGGCCCATGCTGGAGATCCGCAACTCGTCGGTGAACTCGAAAACGGTGTTGTTGGAGATGCGTGTTTCGAGCGTCTTGATGAAGATCTCGTATTCATCGTCCGCAAGATTAAGATCGTCTGCAGTGGATTCCGCATCTTCACCCCGGTCAACCACGTGAAGTTCGCTGTCGGACGACCAGGCCACCACCATGATCTTCGATGGAATGAAGCCGCTGCCGGGTTCGGCGTCACGCGGGTTTATTGCCGCCGCCGGGCTGAACGCGCCGCGATCGAAGAAGTCATTGTTCTCGAGGGTCGTCTGGCTGCTGAGGGTGACCATGTACTGGAAGTCCAGCACCTTTGTTTCCTCGGCGCCATGCGCCGTGCCGCTGGCAACCAGGCCAAGAAGGCTGGAGAGCAGCAATGCTGCCGGGACGCGAATCATAGATCTCTCCTGCAATGAGTCTCTCGACTCGAAAAATGTCGTTGCCCGCGTCGGGCGACCGCGCATTATAGCAACCTGCCTTGCTCCTCGCTGGTAGTCGCGCCACACTTGCACATTCCCGTGAAGAAGTAACAACGACAGGGCGAATACCTTGAAAATCCCCGAGATATTGCTGGTCGAATCCCAGCACAAGCCCGGCAGCCTCGCCAAGATCCTCGGTGTGATCGGCGAATGCGGCCTGGTGGTCGAGAATCTTGATGCAGTGCGTCGCGACCAGGACCGCACCCTCTGGGAAATCACCCTGGAGATGGACGAGGACGCCTATATTAACGTCGGCGAGCGCATCGCAGCGCTCCCAAATGCGCAATTACTGGGTAAATCCGATCGCGTCTTCAACCGCCACATCGGCGGCAAGATCCGCACGGAATCCCGGGTCCCGATCGAAACGCTGCAGGAACTGCGCGATATCTACACCCCCGGCGTGGCCCGCGTCTGCCTCGCGATCCAGAAGGAGCCCGAGCTGGCCGCGAAATACACCAGCCGACAGCAGACCGTGGCCATCGTCACGAATGGCACGGCGATTCTTGGCCTTGGAAATATCGGCCCGGTCGCGGGCCTGCCGGTGATGGAAGGCAAGGCAGCATTGCTGGCTCGCCTGGTGGGCCTGAATGGCGTGCCGATCCTCATCGATTCACAGGACCCGCAGGTCATCATCGATACGGTCAGGAATATTGCGCCGAGTTTCGGCGCGATCCAACTGGAAGATATCTCCGGCCCGAGCTGCTTCGGTATCGAAGAGCAGTTGAAGAAGGATCTTGATATTCCCGTGCTGCACGATGACCAGCACGGCACGGCGGTGGTTGCGCTCGCGGCCCTGCTCTCGTCGACCCGTCGCGTCGGTCGCCACCTGCGCGACTGTGTGGTCGGGCAGATCGGTCTCGGCGCTGCCGGCCTGGGTATTTCACGCCTGCTGCTCGCCTATGGCGTGAAAGGTGTGGTCGGCGCAGACCTTTCCGAATCCGCAATGGACCACCTCGAAAGCCTGGGTGGCGAGCGCGCAAGCCTGCCGGAACTGATGCAGAAGGCAGACATCGTGGTTGCCACCACGGGCGTGAAGGGACTCATCAAGAAGGAGATGGTGCGCGAAGGCCAGCTGATTCTCGCGCTGTCGAATCCCGATCCGGAAATCGAACCCCGCGAGGCACTGGCTGCGGGTGCTGCATTCGCCGCCGACGGCAAGGGCATCAACAACGTGCTGGGCTTCCCGGGCCTGTTCAAGGGTGCGCTGGAAGCGAACGCGCGCGAATTCACGGATGACATGCTGTTTGCCGCTGCGGAAACCCTCGCCCTGATGTCGCCGGACAACGAGCTGGTACCGGACCCGCTCAGCAACGAGATCCACGAGGCCGTCGCTGAGGCGGTGTCGTTTGCCGCAAGGCATGGTGGCTTCCGTGAGGAGGCCGGTTTCGACGATGAGGAGGAATGATCCTCTCGCGTCTTCCGGCATAAAAAACCGCAGCGAGTGCTGCGGTTTTTTCATGGCGTGGCGAATCGGTTGTTCGACCGCCGGCATGGACCCTGCTCACTCAGTAGGGCAATCCCGCCTTGCGATAAATGAAGCCGAGGAGCCAGATCGGGCCGATCAGCAGGAACTGGATATCCTCGAAAAATGACGG
>JAWWBT010000174.1:0-3466 GCA_033720815.1 Gammaproteobacteria bacterium
AATGTTCCACCAGGTTGAAGGCCTGCTGGTCGATCGCGATGTGTCGATGGCGCACCTCCGCGGCATCCTCACCACCTTCCTGCAGAATTTCTTCGAGCAGGACCTGGAAGTGCGCTTCCGTCCCTCGTATTTCCCGTTCGTCGAGCCGGGTGCGGAAGTCGATATTTCCTGCCTGTTCTGCGAAGGCAAGGGTTGCCGTGTGTGCAAGCAGACCGGCTGGATCGAAGTCCTGGGTTGCGGAATGGTGCACCCGAACGTGCTGAAGTCCTGCAACATCGATGCCGACGAGTTCACCGGCTGGGCATTCGGCATGGGTGTTGAACGCCTGGGCATGCTCCGCTACGGCATCAAGGATATTCGCCTGAATTACGACAACGACCTTCGATTCCTTCGGCAGTTCGTCTGAGCGCGGCTACACGTCGCTCCGGACTTCGGGAATCGCACAGGGGATAAAGAATGAAAGTCAGTTACCAATGGTTGAAGGAATTCGTCGTGCTCGAGGAGAGTCCGCAACAGATTGCGGATCGCCTCAGCCTAGCTGGCCTGGAAGTCGCCGCCGTGGAAGCGGCCGTGCCGCCGCTTGAGGACATCGTCATCGGCGAAGTGCTGTCGGTCGAGAAGCATCCGGATGCCGACAAGCTGAACGTGACGAAGGTCAGCGTCGGCGATGGCGCAGAACACCAGGTTGTCTGTGGTGCGCCGAACGTGCGTGCCGGCATGAAGGCACCGGTGATCCTGCCGGGTGCCAGGCTGCCGGACGGCACGAAGATCAAGAAGGCCAAGCTGCGCGGTGTCGAATCGCACGGCATGCTGTGTTCAGCCCGTGAACTTGGCCTCAGTGAAGACCATACCGGCCTGATGGACCTGCCGTCCGACGCGCCGCTGGGCAAGGGACTGGCCGATTACCTCGGCGGTGAAGACAGCATCATCGAAATCGAGATCACACCGAACCGCGGCGACTGCCTCGGCATGATCGGTGTAGCGCGTGATGTCAGCGCACTGGTGCAGAAGCCGGTGCAACTTTCCGAGGTCGGTGCCGTGAAGGCGGACATCACCGATGCCATCGATGTCGACGTGAAAGCTCCGGAAGCCTGTCCGGTATTCCTTGGCCGCGTCATCAAGGGCATCGATACGACAGCGGAAACGCCGTTGTGGATGCAGGAGCGCCTGCGCCGTGCCGGTATCCGTCCGATCAGCCCGGCCGTCGATGTCACGCAATACGTGATGCTCGAATACGGCCAGCCGATGCACGGCTATGACCTGCGCGAAATTCGCGGTGGCATCGTTGTCCGCTTTGCGAAAGACGGCGAGAAGCTCACGCTGCTCGATGGCAGCGAAGCAAAGCTGGACAAGGACATGCTCGTGATTGCCACTGGTGAAAACGGGGGTGAACGCCTGCTCGGCGTTGCCGGCATCATGGGCGGCGAGGGCAGTGGGGTGCAGGACGACACCGCGAATATCTACCTCGAATGTGCCTACTTTGATAATTCCACCATCAACGGGCGCCCACGTCGCCTAGGCCTGCACACGGATGCGGGTTACCGCTTCGAGCGTGGCGTCGACCCGGCTGGCCAGCGCCGCGCCATCGAACGTGCGACGCAGTTGCTGCAGGAAATTGCCGGTGGCCAGGTCGGGCCGGTCGTCGAGACCGTTTCCGAATCCAATGCCCCGGCGCGCAACGAGATCCTGCTGCGCCGCGAAAAGCTCGACAAGCTGCTCGGTATCTCCATCCCAACCGAGGATGTCGAGCGTATCCTCACGAACCTGGGCATGGCACCGACCACGGTCGATCAGGGCTGGCAGGTCACCGCGCCGAGCTGGCGCTTCGATATCGAGATCGAGGAAGACCTGGTGGAAGAGGTCGGCCGCATCTACGGCTACGACCATATTCCGCCGGCGCAGTACCCCTCGACCCAGCCGATGGAACCGGTGCCCGAGGCCGAGGTGGCCCTGCGTCGCCTGCGCGATGTGCTGGTGCAGCGCGGCTACCAGGAAGCCGTGACCTACAGCTTCGTGGACGAAAAGCTGCAGCGCGAGTTGACCGGCGACAGCGGCATCCCGCTGGCCAACCCGATCACCAACGACATGACCCACATGCGCCTGAACCTGTGGGCCGGGCTGCTGGGCGCGCTCCAGCACAACCTGAATCGCCAGCAACACCGGGTGCGCCTGTTTGAGACTGGCTTGAGGTTTATTCCGCAAGGCGATGAAATCATTCAGGAAAATGTTGTTTCCGGCCTGGTTTCCGGTGATACCTTCCCGCTGCAGTGGGGAACGGCTGCCCGCGAGGTCGATTTCGCCGACCTGAAGGGCGACGTCGAGGCGCTGGTCGGCATGGGCGGCGGCGAGCTGCGTGCCGAACGCGCCGAGCATCCGGCGCTGCACCCCGGCCAGTCCGCGAAACTGCTGCTCGATGGCGAGGAACTGGGCTGGATCGGCCGGATTCACCCGAAAATCGTGAAATTCCTCGACCTGCCGCAGTCTGCGCTGGTTTTCGAGTTGAAACTGGACCCACTGCGGGCCAGCCGTGTGCCTGAAAACCAGGCAATCTCGCGTTTTCCGGCGATTCGCCGCGACCTGGCGCTGCTGGTTGGGGAAGAAACCCCAGCGCAGGCGCTGGTCGACACGGTTCAAGCGGCGGCAGGCGAAATGCTGCAGGATGTCACGATCTTCGACGTATACCGGGGCAAGGGAGTAGATTCCGGTCTAAAAAGCGTCGCTTTAAGCTTGATTTTACAGGATTCTTCGCGCACTCTTACTGAAGATGACATAGAGGCTGTCATGGCGCGCGTCGCGTCGCAGCTCCGCGAAGACTTGGGAGCACAGCTAAGAGACTAGCTCAATGGCACTGACCAAGGCAGAGATGGCCGAAGCCCTCTTCGAGGAGCTGGGGCTCAACAAGCGGGAAGCCAAGGAACTTGTGGATCTTTTCTTCGAGGAGATCCGCAATGCGCTGGCGGCCGGCCAGCAGATCAAGCTTTCCGGTTTCGGAAATTTCGACCTCCGGGACAAGAACCAGCGGCCTGGCCGCAATCCCAAGACCGGCGAGGAAATTCCGATCACCGCCCGTCGGGTGGTGACCTTCCGTCCGGGTCAGAAACTCAAGGCGAGGGTAGAGGCATATGCTGGAAGCGGGGAATAACGACGAACTACCAGCCATCCCGGGGAAGAAGTACTTCACCATCGGTGAAGTCTCCGACCTCTGCGGGGTGAAGCCGCATGTCCTGCGGTACTGGGAGCAGGAATTCCCCCAGCTCAAGCCCGTCAAGCGCCGCGGCAACCGCCGCTACTACCAGCGCCACGATGTCATCGTCATCCGCCAGATCCGCGCGCTGCTCTACGACCAGGGTTTCACCATCACCGGTGCCCGGCAGCAGCTTTCCGGCGACACCGCCAAGCAGGATACCGCTCAGAGCCAGCAGATCATCAAGCAGCTGCGCACCGAGCTCGAAGAAGTCCTGCAACG
>JAWWBT010000175.1:0-3461 GCA_033720815.1 Gammaproteobacteria bacterium
CTTGCGGCGTTTACATCAGCCATGAAGGTTCATCCTGGAATGTAATGCGGAAGCAGCTGTAGCCGTCACCGTCCTGCCCGTACAGCAGGGATGCATGATTGCACTCGCACAATTCCCGTGCAATGAAGAGCCCAAGCCCCGTCCCGCTCCGGGAATGCGTGTAAAAGGGTTCAAAGATGCGGTTTACGATCTCGTCGGGAACGCCAGCCCCGAAATCCACGACATCGAGCCAGGCCTGGTTACGGTTCGGGTCCTGGGTAATGCGCAAGGTCGCCACTTCCCCTTCCGGCCCTCGCTCGGCATGAACACGAGCGTTATCGAGCAGGTTGGAAAGGATCTGGCGCAAGTGGCTCGGGTCCATCCGCACCATGGTGTCTTCCGCGGTTCCCTCGATGTCGATAGTCTCCAGCGGCAGGCCGTGCGTATCGCAGTATTCCATGACGAAGTCGCGCAGCCATCCGGTCAGTTCCAGCTGCTCCGGATGATGTTCATCGCGCCTGCCCAGCTGCAGTACGTTTTCGATGATCTCGTTTACTCGCTCGGTCTGCTTGCCGATGATTTCCACGAAGCGTCGGTCTCCCGCAGAAAGTTCGGCTTCTGCGAGCAACTGGTTGGCATGCGATATCGCGCCGATCGGGTTGCGGATTTCATGTGCAATAGACCCGGTCAGCCGGCCCAGGGCAGCAAGTTTCATCTGCTGCACCTGTTCGGCGGCAATCTGGGCATCTTCCAGCAAGAGCATCAGGCCATTGCGGCGGTCCCCGCGAATTTCCTGGATACGCGGCAGGAATACATTGCCTGCCCCATCCCCGACGCTGGGAATGGCCTCGTCCGGATGGGTTTCCCAGTGATCCAGGATGTCCTGGAGCTTGCGCGAATCGGCAACGCGGGAGTTACGGGACTTTTCCGGTAGCCCGAACAGTTTTGCGGCTGGCCGGTTGAGCTGGCGAATGATTCCGTTCGCATCCATGACGACCACGCCGGTCTTCATGTTCTGGATGATGTGGTCGTTCACCAGCGAGAGGTTCTGCAGGTCGAGCCCGCGGCGTTCTGCCAGCGCTTCGGATTCCCGGTAGCGTCGCGCGACCCGCGCCCCGAGTACCGCGGTACCGAGAAGGATGAACCCGGTGATGCCCGCGCTGGTATATGCCGACGCTTCGGTGAAGCCTTCGAGGTGTGCAACGAACTGCTCGACCAGCACCGCAATCGTGGCAATGGCGGCATAGAGCACGGCAATCCTGCCCGGCATGAGGATCGAGCCGGCGGCTACGACGACAAACAACAGGCTCGCGAGTCCGCTCAGCTGCCCCCCCGAGGCGTGAGCGAGAATGATCAGTGCGGCCAGGTCGATGAAGAGCTGGCCATAGGTTTGAACCACAAGGGATGGGCTGCGGCCCTGGATCGTGAAACTGAACGCTATGGCAAGGCCAAAGTAGGAAAATGCCGTAATTTCGTACGCCAGGGGGTGCACCGAGCCGAACATGGCTGCCGCGTCCTGGTAAAAAAGTACCGCAAAAAGCCCTGACCAGATCGTGCGAAACAGGTTCAGCAGGCGCAGGACCCGCCAACGAAGGTCCGAATCAGCGATGCTGACGAGCGCAAACAGGGCGGATGACGGGCTTTCGGTGGCCTGGCTCACGCGCAAATCTCCTTTCCCTGGGGCGGTTCCGTGCGGTACATGGGGCAGGGTCGGTATCCGTTGGCAATTCCGTGAGCGTATCCGGAAGGGCCAATCTTTGCGAATTGGCGCCATTTCCGCCAAAATACGCGCTTCATTTTTGGCCCTCCAACACGCGGATTACCATGAATCTTCACGAATATCAGTCCAAACAGCTTTTTGCGAATTATGGCATGCCCGTTCCCCGCGGCCAGGTGGTTGATTCCGCCGCCGCCGCTGCAGCCGCAGCCGAGGAACTGGGCGGCAACCTCTGGGTCGTGAAGGCCCAGGTACACGCGGGCGGCCGCGGCAAGGCCGGCGGCGTCGAACTCTGCAAGACCATCGACGACGTCAAGAAGGCTGCCGAAAAGATGCTCGGCATGACGCTGGTCACGCACCAGACGGGTCCGGAAGGCCTGCCGGTCAACCAGCTGCTGATCGAAGCCGGCTCCGACATCGAGCGTGAACTCTACCTCTCGGTTGTCGTGGATCGCGACACCAGCCGCATCACGTTCATGGCGTCCACCGAGGGCGGCATGGACATCGAGGAAGTGGCCGAGAAGACCCCGGAAAAGATCTTCAAGGTTCACGTGAACCCGTCCACCGGCCTCATGCCGTACCAGATGCGCGAAATGGCCTTCGGCCTTGGCATCACCAAGGAACAGCAGAAGGATTTCGGCAAGGTCGTGCAGGGCCTCTACAACATGTTCGTCGAGAAGGACGCCTCGCTGGTCGAGATCAACCCGCTGATCATCACCACCGACAACCGCGTGGTGGTGCTGGATGCGAAGGTGAACCTCGATGACTCCGCGATGTTCCGTCACAAGGACCTCGCCGAGATGCGCGACCCGACGCAGGAAGACGAGAAGGAAAACATCGCCCACGAGCACGAGCTGAATTACGTGCAGCTCGACGGCAACATCGCCTGCATGGTGAACGGTGCCGGTCTTGCAATGGCGACCATGGACCTGATCAAGCTGCACGGCGGCGAGCCGGCAAACTTCCTCGACGTCGGTGGCGGCGCGACGAAGGAACGCGTTACCGAGGCGTTCAAGCTGATCCTGTCGAACGAGGACGTCGAGGGCATCCTGGTCAACATCTTCGGCGGCATCGTCCGCTGCGACCTGATCGCCGAGGGCATCCTTGCCGCGGTGAAGGAAGTCGGTGTCAACGTGCCGGTCGTGGCGCGCCTCGAAGGCACCAACGTCGACAAGGGCAAGGAGCTGCTGGCGAACAGCGATGTCGCCGTGCAGCCGGCCGATGACCTGACCGACGCGGCGAAGAAGATCATTGCCGCCGTCGCCAAGTAAGCCCTAAACGAACTCACCGAATTCAGGAAGCATAAGCAATGAGTATTCTGATCAACAAAGAAACGAAGGTGATCACCCAGGGCTTCACCGGCCAGCAGGGCACCTTCCATTCCGAGCAGGCGATTGCCTACGGCACCAACCTCGTTGGTGGCGTGACCCCGAACAAGGGTGGCGACACGCACCTCGATCGCCCGGTGTTCAACACCGTAGGCGATGCCGTCAAGGAAACCGGCGCCGATGCGTCGATGATCTTCGTGCCGCCGCCGTTTGCGGCCGATGCCATTCTCGAAGCCGCCGATGCCGGCATCGAGAACATCATCTGCATCACCGAGGGCATCCCGGTCGTCGACATGGTCCGCGTCAAGCACGCGCTGAAGGATTACCCGAACGCGAAGCTAGTCGGCCCGAACTGCCCGGGCGTGATCACGCCGGGCCGGCGCGTCTCCGGCGAAGGCGCCGACGCGAAATTCGCCGACGGCTGCAAGATCGGCATC
>JAWWBT010000176.1:0-3382 GCA_033720815.1 Gammaproteobacteria bacterium
GCTTCGTAGGCCGCGATGCGCGTGGCAAGGTCGACATTGCGCATCTGGCGCAAGGCACCGGATGCCTTCATCTGTTCCAGCGCGGTTCGGTTCCAGCTGTATGGCGTGTAGGTAACGTGGCGCGTGTAGGCGAGCATGACGGTGTTATCGACGTCGCCCAGCGACTTGCCACGTAAATAGCCCGACATGGCTACTCCGCGGTCGGTAACCCACTCGACCTGGTTGCGAACCCTTTCAAGCATGCCCTGGTCGGCCTTGAGATCTTCGATCAGCGAGCGCGCATAGGAATGCACCTGCGCCTGCTCGATGCGCTCTTCATTCCAGTTGTTGATTTCCAGCGCGATGAGAATACCGGCGGTGATGAGAACGATCTCGCCGATGGCATAGCGCAGGTATTTCGGGAGGCCATCGCCCGCTACCAGGCGGTAACGCGCCTTGCTGAAGAAACCGAGCATGCCCCACTCCGGTGCTGGCGGGGCGACTTACCCCTTGAGCTTGAGTGTAGGCGGGATTCCACGAACTGTACGCATTGCCTGGTTGAGGTTGCAGTTCGCTGGCGGTCTATTCGGCGCCTCCCGTGCAGACGCGATTGCGCCCCAGTTCCTTGGCGCGATACAGCGCGGCATCGGCGGCCTCGAAGAGAACGTCGCTGGTTTCACCCTGGCCAGGAACAATCGACGCCACACCGATGCTGACAGTGGTGTTGTCGATCTCCGGTGCCGGGTGGGGGCCGGCATAGGCTTCCACCGTCGCCCGCAGGTACTCCGCAAATGCCTGCATGCCAGCCGTATCCGTGTTCGGCGCGATGACCGCAAATTCCTCGCCGCCATATCGAACCAGCAGGTCCGCCGCGCGCTGCACCCGGCCCTGGAGCAGGCGAGCTATGTTTTCGAGTGCCCGGTCGCCAGCCTCATGACCAGCGATATCGTTGATACGCTTGAAGAAGTCGACATCAATCAGCATCAGGCCCAGCGGGTTTTCCTCCCGCATGGCGCGCTGCCATTCCCGCTCGAAGGTTTCGTCGAATGCGCGCCGATTGGCAAGACCGGTGAGACTGTCCTTGCGCGCCAATACCTCAAGCTCGCTATTCAGTGTTTCAAGATGTTCATAGGCTTCGTGCAATTCCTGCGTTCGCTGCTCCACCTTGTGCTCAAGGTTGGCATTCATGTCGACCAGGCGGTCGGTCATGGTGTTGATACTGACTGCAAGGTCACCGATCTCGTCTTCACGCTGGATGCTCACGCGCCGGGCGAGGTCGCCCTTCGCGATCTTTCGAGCCACGGAAGAAATATGTACCAGCGCCCGGGTCAGGCTGCCCGAGAAATAGATGCCCAAGGCCAGCACAACGACGGTAGCCACCAGCAACGCAACAAGCATGAGTTTCTGCAGTTCGCGCGATTCGGCAAAGATCTCCTGCTTGTCGCGTTTAACGAAGACGATCCAGTCCGAACCGGAAATGGCACGCTCGATGGCAATGACTTCCTTCTCGCGATAGTCAACGAAATCATGCACGACAAGTTCGTCGGATTTTGCCGGCTGGATGGTCAACTCTTCAGTTCCGTCAACATCGAACCGCAACGGCACAACGGCGTCGACGTCACCATCCATCGTGGTTGCCGCAACAATGGTCTCACCGGTTTCGCCAAGGCCGGAGTAGGTATCCACGATGTCATTGATCTGGCCTACGCCCGCCTCTACTACCAGGTAACCCAGCGTTTCACCTTCCAGCCGCAAGGGCCCACCAAACAGGAGCCGTGAGTCACCGGAGTGTTCGATGAGGTGGATGTCCTGCCCGTTCGGCATGGTTTCAAACGGCAAGTTCTCGGACGCGCTCGCAACATCCGCACCTTTTACCGAAAGGATCGGATTACCCGAAGTGCTGTAGAGATGGAGCACGAGGAAATCATCATTGGCGCGCACGGCATCGCCGAGAATGCGCTCGACCTGGTTGCGTGCATCGCCATCCTGAGGATTTACTGCGAAGTCCTTGAGGGAAAGGCGTAGCTGAGTGCGACTGGTCAGAAGCTCGAGTCGCTGGAAGTAGCTGCCTCGCAACTGCTCAAGCCTGTCGGCCTGGATTTCGGTAGCGGTCTTGAGGTGCTCGATCGCCTGCTGCCGCGACGTTTTCTGGCTCGCGTAGAAATACACGGCCGTACTGATGCCGAGGCCGATCAGGGCAGCAACCAGCAGCACCACCAGGGTTTTCGCACGGATACCGAACTTGTAGCTCTCGCGGAGCTGTTTTACCTGCGGATTCGACATGACTCTTCTCCCGAATGTTTTCGGTGATGAATGCGATGTCGTGATCGCACGGTTCAACCACTGGTAATGCTAGCAAAAACGCTCGAGGAATGACGTGACCTGGGCCTCGACGATGGCATCCAACGGTTTCGATCTGCAGCCATCAATTATCGTTAAAAACCCGCCAGATCAGGCCTTTGTGGGTGATTGCCTGCTGCGTTTTTCGAGCAGCCGGGTAATCAGCGGCAGGCGGCTGTAGTAGTCATCAACACGCGGTGGCCCTCCGGTGCCTTCATTGCGCTCCAGCGCGATGAAGGCCTTGCGCAGCGTAGGCCATTCGCGACGCAGCTCGCGCCAGTCGCGTTTTTTTACCAGCTCCTTGAACTGCTGCACGGCGAGCGACTGTTCGTCGATGGCATGGAAGTATTCAGGCTTGATGTCAATAGCGGCTTCCAGGTCTTCGGTAGATTGCCTGCTCCAGTAACTGCGAGCCTTGAGGTAGAAGAATATTTTCGCGATGCCGTAAACGACGACCAGCGCGACCAGTGCAATGGCAAGAAGGCGAAGGATGACGATCATGAAATCCGTTACTCCAGGCCGGGGAATCGTTTTGATGCAAACGTGGCATGGCATCCCTGGCAGGTTTCGCTCATGCGTTCGAATGTAGCGCGTTCGGCGCTCGTGTCTTCCTGCTCGGCTGCACGTGCAAGCTCGCCGGCCAGCTCATGGAACGAGCGGTCCATCGCAATGAAGGCCTGCGGAAGCATTTCGTGAATCTGGTGACGCTGTTCCTTGGTGAGTTTCTGCTTCAGCACGAAACTGGCCTTGATCTCGGCAGCCTCTTTCGCGACGGCGGCATGATCTCCCGTCACCATTGCGGTGTGGATACGTCCCATCGCGGCAGCTATGGCCTGCATCTCCTCGATGAGGACCTGGCGCGTTTCTGCCGGAAGCTCTTCAGTGACCAGGGTGGGCTTGGCCAGGACTGGCGCGGAGACAGCGAGCGTGGCAATCAGGATCAACAGGCGCATGGGAACCTCCTTCGGTTCGGGTTATTCCCAGACGATAACGCAACCACGATGGAGAAGCAGGTATCCCAAGCGAGAATTCAGCCGATCCCGGCTGACTGGTCCTACTGGCC
>JAWWBT010000177.1:0-3351 GCA_033720815.1 Gammaproteobacteria bacterium
CCGAACCAGGCATTGAAATCCGGATTTTCACGATTCTTGTGAACATTCCGATTGTAGAGGTCGATGTCCAGGGGAACCAAGCCCCGCTCATCCGCCATTTGCCGAGAGAGGTTGTAGCAGGCGCCATAGCCGCCGAATATCTCGTCGCCACCCTGGCCGTCCAGCACGACTTTCACCTGCCGGGCGGCATCGTCCAGGACGAAGCATCGACCCAGGGTATCCAGTGATCCCTGGGGAGCGTCCTGCTGATGCACCAGGGTTTCGAAGCTGTCCAGGATGTTTCCTGCGGGATAGCTTGTCCGGACGACGGCTTCGTTGCCGAAATGCGCATTCACGGCATTGAAGTATTCCGACTCGTCCGCCGCCTCGCCCGGAAAGCCCGCCGAGAAGGTCACCACTTCCTTGCCGGCCCGCCGGGCCGCCGCAACGATACAGGTCGAATCCAGCCCGCCGGAGAGGCAAACACCGACCGGCACGTCGGCGCGATAGCGCAGCGCCACCGCATCCACGAGCAAATGGTCGAATTGCTCGAGCAGGTCATGACTCGACGCCGCTTGCCCGCCTCCAGCGAGAATGCTGTCATCGTAGTAGCGATGCTCGGTCGATCGACCATCTGCGTCGACCGTCATGAAACACCCGGGCCGCACGACATGGATATTGCTGGCGAGCGTTCTGTCGTGGAATTCGTTCTTTCTGAGTCGCATCGCCATCAGCAGCGCATCACGGGAAATCTCCGGGATGACTCCACCGGCAACAAGCGCCGAAATCTCTGAAGCAAACAGCAGCGACGTCTCCGCCTGGTGGAAATAGATCGGCTTGATGCCGAATCGATCCCGGGCCAGCAACAGTCGCTGCCTGGATCCGTCGAAAATCGCCAGGGCCCAGTCGCCATTGAATCTTGAAAAGCACTCCTCGCCCCATTGCTGGTAGGCCGCCAGGATGACTTCGGTATCACTGCTGGTTTCGAATGCGTAGTGCCCGGAGAGCTCCTCGCGCAATTCCTTGTAGTTGTAGATTTCCCCGTTGAAGACCAGCATGCAGGAAGCATTGCTCATCGGCTGGTTGGCCGAGTCGGAAAGGTCGACGATCTTCAGCCTCGCATGACCGAAAACTGCCGGCCCCGAATGCATGACACCCTCGGCATCCGGACCGCGATGATGCAGGCTTCGCACCATCGACAGAGCGCGCCGCTCGGCCTCGGGCCGGGAGTACTCTCCGTAATGAATTTGACCGACTATTCCACACATTCGTCATTGACCAGATTGTGGCAAGCCCGACCGGCAGCGGAATCCTCGCCGAGGACAACGCGCCAGGCGCGCGGGCCTGCCGGCAGGCTACTCCGGCTTCTTGCGCGTCGTAGCAAGATAGTGAAGATTGTTGAAGAACATGTACCGGACGATCTTGATGCCATCTGCATTCCAGAAGGGCTCGAGGAACGACGTCACCGTGTGGTGATACTTGCCGCCCGAGAAATCGACAGCTTCCGTCTTGCGAGGGCTGCGATTGAAGGGCAGCACGGCATCTTCCATGTCCGTGTACGTCCCCATCTTCCTGGGATTGGAGGCGAAAATGGAGTAGAAGACTCCCCTTGGGGAAAGCTTCTCGTGCCAGGCCTCGATCACCTTGATGGTGGCAGCGCGATTCATGTCATGCTGGTTGTAAAGTCCGGGACCACGCGCAAATATCAGGTCGAAAAACCCGTCCTCGAATGGCAAGCCGGCTTCCGCATCGCCGACCACGAAGTGCGCATCGTCCGTTCCGAGCAGCTTTCTCGCCTTCTCGATGCCACCCGCCGCAATGTCGATGCCGTAAAGCTCCAGTTCGGGATTCACGATCTGGAAGCCACGCGACCAGATGCCGTCACCACAGCAAAGGTCCAGTACCCGGCCTTTCTTCGGCACCTTGATGTGCTGCGAGATCCACTTCTCGACGAGCTCCTCGGTGTACTGAAAGCCCTGCTGGTTCGCATAGAACTCGCTCGTGGCTTCGAGCGCATCCTGCGGGTTGTCATAAAGATCGTATTTCATGGTCTGTTCTCTCGATTGCTGATCCAGGCGAGTTTCAATGACTGGATATGGAGTTCTGCTGGCTGCTCCTCCATGGCGATGAACAGCGCGACATCGACAAATTCGGCGAGCGACGGCGGCCGATCGATGACTTCGATGGTTTCTGCGTCGCTCCTCACGTACCCGGCCAGCTTCCGCTCGATGACATTCCTCTCGCCATCGATATAAAGCAGGTACAGGCGGGCCTCCCTTCCGGAGCTTACCCCAGCCTTCAGTACCGCTCGCAAATGCATGCCGTGTTCGACCGGCCAGGCCGAGCTGCTAGTCGCCTTGCCCCAGCGGCTGCCACCCGCGATCAACAAGGCATTGCGCTCGCCAGACGTTTCAAAACGCCGGGAATCACCATCAATTTCCAGCTTGCCGCCAACGGCAAAATGGCGTGTCGCGTCGACCTCCAGGTCGACTGCCTGGTCGAATGCAGTTACCGCTTCGCCCACCTCCGTCGGCAGGCGGAATGAGCGACGCACCAGCCACTTGCCGATGGCCGCCATGACCATCGATACAAGCCGGTTCTGCAGGCGCGGGTAACCCAGGCGCCGACGCACCGAACCGAGTATCGCCTGGAACACGCAGCGGTCGCGAAATCGCCAGTCGGCGTACTCGCCAAGCACCCAGCGCTTGTGTCGATTGCTGGCTTCGAAATCGCTTTCCTGCAACAGGCGTGGATAGAAAGGAATGCCCAGCGCCTTCAGCGCCTCGCCAAGTGCAGCAGGACCCTTGCTGATGTCTTCAAGCCTCATGCGTCGACGCTCGAGGTCGTCCAGGTTCTCCAGCACGTCGCGCACGTACCAGCAGCAACGCGCGAATGCGTCCAGCGACTGCCAGTCTCCCGCCCGGGGCTGCTTGTGATTGCCATCGACGGCCGCTTGATACCAGTTTCGATCGTGGATCGAGCGCACGACGCTGGCCGGATCTCGCACCAGCTGGAATTCCTCGCAGTCGGGGAACTCCCGCTGCAGCACATCACGAAATTCCTCCAGGTATACATTGACCTCGGCCTGGTCCAGCTTCCTGTCCGCGATGATTTCCCGGTAGTCACCCAGCAGTGCCGCGACCCGGCCGCGATCGAACTGCAGGTCGCGGAATCCAGGCCCGGTATGCTTCCTGAATATCGCCTCGCCATCGACCCACTGGTGATTGAGGGCGTACTCGTGACGCGCTTCCAGGTGCGTTGCCTTGTCGAGGATCGACGTCAGCCATTTGCTGCCGCTGCGCGCCGTTGAATGAAAGAAGTACCGTTTCGAGGGAGCCATCCAGTGAATCGGATGCATCAACACCTGGTGCC
>JAWWBT010000178.1:0-3349 GCA_033720815.1 Gammaproteobacteria bacterium
AACCCTGCGGTGCGCTGGTTGAGCCGTCACCTGCCGGTGACCGACAAGGTGAAGGATGGCAGCTTCCTCCGGCGGGAGAGCGGCAAGCTGGTCGCCACTCCGCTGCTGATTGCACTCATTGCGCTGGAAATTACCGACATCTTCTTCGCGGTGGATTCGGTGCCCGCGGCATTCTCAATGACCGACAATGCCTTCGTGGTTTACAGCTCGAATGTCTGGGCCATTCTTGGCCTGCGCGCACTCTACATTGTCGTTGCGCAGTACGTGCAGCGCCTTTCGTACCTGCATTACGGGCTTGCCCTGGTGCTCGCCTTCGCGGGGCTGAAGATGTTTCTGCATGGAGTGGTTCACGTCCCGCCGCTGCTCAGCGTCGGCGTCATTACCGTCATCATCGGCGCAGCCATCGCGGCCAGCCTGTTGTGGGGCGAGCGGCGAGGAGTACCGGCTCAACGGCACTAGCTTGCCAAGCTTGCGATCTCATCCCAACCATCACACCGCGTAGCGACCGGCACCCACGACAGTGAGGGCACTCTCACCGAAAGTGATGGTCAATTCCAGGCTGGCGCGGCCAATATTTTCCTGCAGTCGACAGAGGCAGGTAATTTGGCGTGTCAAAAAAGAAAAGGCGGCCAGGTGGCCGCCTTTCGTTACCGCAATGTTGCCGAATCAATCGGAGACGGCACTCGCCGCGTTCACGGCACCGTGACCATGAACATCATCACGACCCGGCTTGCCGAGATCGATCGCCGACTGTTTCATCTTCGCTACCAGCTGCGCCGGAGACATCTTGCCGTGCTTGCTGACGATCAGCGCAGCGACACCCGCAGCATGCGGCGATGCCATCGACGTACCGGCCGACCAGCTCCAGCCGCCGGAGATGGTGGAGAACACCATGTCCATCACCCAGCAGTACTGCGCAATTCCGCCAACGAAGCAGACCTCGTTACCCGGGTAATCGTAATCGCCACCCGGTGCGCTGAATGCGATGCTGCTCTGGCCGTAATTCGAGAAGGAAGACAGCGTCGAGAAATCGGCATTGAACGGATCGAGGCCCCAGCCCGTCGGCGCAGTCGCGGAAATCGAAAGCACGCCAGGCAGTTCCGCCGGGATCTTCACGTTGCTCGCATTATGGTCGAGGTCGGTGGCTTCGTTGCCCGCCGAGCCAACCAGCAGCACGCCGTTCTGTGTCGCAAAATTGGCCGCACGCTTCAGCATGTTCAGCAGTGCACTGCAGTCCTTCGACGGGTACTTGACGGTACCACCGTTGCCATCCGGGAAAGTGCAGTTGTGCGGGATCGTCGCACCCAGCGACATGTTGGCAACATCGGCACCAATCAGGCCCGAATAGACCATGCCCGCCGCGATCGAAGAAAACGGACCGCTGCCCGTGAATTCCGAAAGCACCTTCACTGCAACCAGTTCCGCCTCCGGGGCCACGCCAATGGCACCGTAGGCATTGTCGGCAGCCGCAATGGTGCCAGCAACGTGCGTGCCGTGGTTGAAATAGAAACCCGGCTGGATGTTCCAGTCTTCACCCGGAACGAACGAGGCAGACAGTGCCATGTTCAGGTTCGGGGACAGGTCGGGATGCTCGGCATCGATACCGGAATCGAGGACCGCCACGCGGGCACCCGCGCCACGGAAGCCCGCATTCCATGCACCTGCTGCATCAATGGCCTGGTGACCCCACTGCAGGTTGAAATAGAAATCATCCTCGCCGCTGGCCGGCGGGTTGGCGTAATCCGAATAGGCGACCTTCTCGCCCGGGTTTGGCTGGATCATCTGTACCGAAATGTCGGCCGCAATGTCCTGGATACCGCTGATACCGGCAGCAGCGCTGCGGAAGTCAGCGGGCGCCTCGACAATCGCTACGCCGATCTGCGGGATCGTGCGGGTTACGGTACCGCCAGCGGCCTGCACCTGGCTGGCGAAATCGGCCGGCAGGTCCTTCTTGGCAAGTACGACGAATGAATCGGCAGACGCGGCACCCATACCGAGCGCGCAGGAGAGTACGGTCGCTGCACATGCAGCGCGAAGAGTCTTGGTCATGGAATTCCCCCCGGAATCCTGGTTGGTGGCGCTCGCCCCCCTGGCGAAACGCTCCGGGAGAGATTAGCAAGCGCTCACTGAATTACCAGAGCGTCTTTACATAAGCGGGGATAATATCGAAAAAACCTTTACGGCCAGGCGCGGAAGGCAACCGGCTGGAGTTTCTTCAGCTCCAGGCGGGTCGCCGGCATGATGAACACCTTGGCACCTCGCGACATCTGGAAGACGCGGTAGATGTAGAAGTGCCTGGGGTTCTGCTGCGCGCGTTCGAGTTCCTGGACTGACAGCGTGAACGGGAAACGGCTGCCGTAATTTGTAGTCTTCACGCAGATGAAGCGTTCGCTACCGTTATCCTCGAAGGACTTGATGTCGTAGCCGAAGCTTTCGCCGAAGGTCTGCGACAGCCACGCCACTTCCTTTGCCTTTTCCTTTACACCGGCCTCGCGCAACCTCGCACGTTCGAAAGCCATGACAAACCGTTCGCCGGCTGCGGAAAGGCTAGAGTTGTAGGATTCGCGCAGGCGGAAATCGATTTCATTCACCGAACCGGGATGCCAGGGCTCGCGACGGGACGGACGGTATTCTTCCGGGTCAGGCAATGGTGCCCAATGCGCCTTCGCATCGTCGAGTTCAACCGGGATGCTGTTGTGCCCCGGCACCTCGTCAAGCCAGAGGGCTTCCACGAGTTCCGGATGTGATTCGATGAATTCCTGCACCGCCAATTCCAGAGACTTGGATGCGCCACTCCGCGGTGGAAAGTTGTCAACGAATGGCAAGCCGGTTTCCGCAAGCACGGCACTGATGTGATGGTGCGCATCATCAACCACCTGGTCTTCCTTTTCCCCCAGCTCCTTCTTGATGCGGTTGCGGTGATCCGCCTTGGAGTACATTTCTCCCTGCAGTTCCGCATCCAGCATGATGAAGTAGTTGGTGACGAGGATTTCATTGCGCTCCGTCTCGGAAAGCGCTTTCGGCGTGGGCGCTTCAGTGGCAGCCGGCTTCTTCTTGCTGGCTTCGCGCTCCTTGATCTTGCGCAGGCGTTCCTCGCGCTCCTGCCGGAGGCGCTCCTGCTCCGCAGCGTCCGCATCTCCGCCTCGACTGGAAGCCTCGGGTTCAGCTTCGCTGGAAGAAGGCATTGAAGAATCACCTGCCGACAAGGCCGCGGAGGTTGCCTTTTCTTCTTCCGCCTGGGGCTCTTCAACCGCCTTCTTCGACTTGATGCCGAGCGCAGCGTTCCAGGCTGCGTCGAGGGCAACAGCGACGTCGTCGGGAACCTTGACGCCCTGTTCCTTTATGTCCC
>JAWWBT010000179.1:0-3240 GCA_033720815.1 Gammaproteobacteria bacterium
AGCACGATCAGGTCGACCTCGTTTTCTTCGGCAAAGCGCGCCACTTCGGTCTTTATATTGCCCAGCACAACGTGGCGGCGGCAGTTCGGCAGGTCGAGTTTCTCGGCCAGTGCGTCAAGCCGCTGGCGCGCGGCATCCATCAACTCGTCTTCCATGTTGACAGGCGGCGGCAGCAGGGCTTCGCCGGCCGGGTCCACCGGCACGTATTCGACCACATTCAGCAGGCTCAACCGCGACCCAAGCGCCTCGGCGATACTGTTGGCTCGCTTGGCGATGATCTCGCTGTCCTCGTTGAGGTCGACCGCGATCAGGATGTGCTGGTAATTCATGGAGTCTCCCCGTTTCCCTTGGGAGAGTATATGTCACCCGGCCTCATGCCCTGCAAGGGCAGCGGCAAGGCAACCGAAGTCGGCCGGGGCAATGGCTTCGGGTCGCAGCCCGGGGTCGATGCCGCAGGCGGCGATCGTGTCGGCGTCGATGAGGCCTTTCAGGGTATTGCGCAGTGTCTTGCGCCGTTGCGAGAACGCCTGGGTCACGACCTTCTGGAAGAGGGCGCGATCCGGCAACGGGAAGGCGGGTTCGTCGAGGACCTGCAGGCGTACGACCGCCGAATCGACCTTCGGCGGCGGGTTGAAGGCGCCGGGCCGGATGGTGAACAGCGGCGTGATGCGGCAGTCCGCGGCCAGCATGACCGATAGCCGGCCATAGGTCTTGCTGCCGGGGGGCGCGGCCATGCGATCGACCACTTCCTTCTGCAGCATGAAATGCATGTCGCGGATGACCGCGCGGTATTTCAGGAAATGAAACAGCAAGGGTGACGAGACGTTGTAGGGCAGGTTGCCGACCAGGCGCAGCGGGCTACCGATCTCGTCTGCAAGCGTGCCGAAGTCGAATTTCAGCGCGTCACCCTGGTGAACGACCAGTTCGCCGACGCCCCGGCATTTTTCCTGCAGGTGGGGAATCACGTCACGATCCAGTTCCACCACGTGCAGGGTTTGTGCCTTTTCCAGCAGGTGAGTGGTAATTGCACCCAGGCCAGGGCCGATTTCGATCAGGTTCTCGCCGGGCTGTGGGTTCACGGCGCCGATGATGCGGTCGATGGCCGAGGGATCATGAAGAAAATGCTGGCCAAAGCGCTTCTTGGCGCGGTGATCGCTCATGCCGTGTCCCTGTTGGCGGCCATTTCAGCCGCCAGCAACAGCGCGGCACGCAGGCTGCCTTCTTCGGCGCGACCGCTGCCGGCAAGTTCCAGCGCCGTGCCATGGTCTACCGAGGTCCGAATGATGGGCAGTCCCAGCGTGATGTTCACGGCGCCACCAAAACCGGCGTGCTTCAGCACCGGCAGGCCCTGGTCGTGGTACATCGCAAGAACCGCATCGGCCTGTTCCAGCCAGCGCGGCGTGAATGCCGTATCTGCAGGCAAGGGGCCGCTGAGTTTCATGCCTTCCGCAGTGAGGGCATCGATGACCGGGGCAATGATTTCGCCGTCCTCATGACCGAGGTGACCGCCTTCACCCGCGTGCGGGTTCAGGCCCAGCACGAGAATGCGCGGTTGCGGCAGGTCGAAACGATCACGCAGTTCGGCATGGAGTACCCGCAACACGCTGCGCAATCTTTCTTCGGTAATGGCATCCGGCACGGCACGCAATGGCAGGTGCGTGGTTGCCAGGGCGACACGCAGCCGCCCGGCGGCAAGCATCATTACCACCTGCTCGGCGTCGGTACGGGCGGCGAGGTATTCGGTATGGCCCGTAAACGGTATGCCGGCATCGTTGATGACGCCCTTGTGCAGCGGGGCAGTGCAGACTCCGGCGTAGGTGCCGGCCATGCAGCCGTCGATGGCGGTATCGAGGATCTCGAGTACGTAGGGCGCGTTGGCCGGATCCAGCACCCCCGGTGACACGCGAGCCCTGGCCCGCACCGGGGTGACGTGCAGTTCGCCCGGCGCTCCAGCCTGCGGTGTGCCGGTAGTGACGATCCGTACTTCACTGCCAAGTGTCGCCGCACGAGCGGCGATGACATCCGGATCACCCAGCACTGTGGCAGCAACGGGCATGCCCGCTACTGCCATGCGAATGCACAGGTCGGGCCCGATGCCCGCCGGTTCACCGCTGCACAGTGCAATGGGTGTCATGTTCGCACTCAGTTATCCAGGCGGCGATCGATGAAGGATTCCTCGATCTGCTGCTGCACCCAGCGCGGGTAGACTTCTTCTCCCTTGCGCTGGCGGATCTGCTGGTAGGCACGATTCTCGGCGACGACATCGGAAAAATCGGTGTCGCGGCGGTCCTGGACCTGCACGATATGCCAGCCGAACTGTGTTTCGAACGGTTCGGAAATTCCACCCGCCGGAAGTGCATCGAGTGCTTCCTGGAATCGCGGAACATAGCGGCCCGGCGGTGCCCAGCCAAGGTCGCCCCCCTGGGAAGCCGAGGTATCCACGGAAAACTCCCGCGCAAGCTCGCCGAAATCCTCTCCGTTCTCGATGCGTCGCTTGAGCTCGTACAAGGTGGCCTTTGCCTGCGCCGGTGTCATGACTTCATTTGGCTTGATCAGGATATGTCGGGCCAGTGTTTCGGTGGCTACGACAGGTTCCTCTTCCTCGATCTTCGCTTCGTCGAGGTGCACCAGGTGCCAGCCACTGCCGCTGCGAACCGGTTCCGAAACCTCGCCGACATCGAGTCGCAATACCGGCTCGACAAAGATCGTCGGCAATTCCTGCTGGCTGCGCCAACCGAGGTCGCCGCCTTCGAGGGCACGCTGGCCATCGGAATAGCGGATCGCGATATCGCGGAAACTCGATTCGCCACTCACGATCTGTTCCCGCAGTTCGGTAATGCGCTCATGCGCCGCCTCGATCTCGCTCGGGGAGGCTTCACCGGGAACGGCAACCAGGATCTGTGAAATGCGGTAGCGATTGTTCGCACCCTCGCGTTGCTTCTGGTTCAGGTAGTCCTCGACCTCGCGTGGCGAGATGCTGACCTTGCTCTCGATAACGCGGCTGCGCACCTGGTTGACCAGGAGGTCTTCGCGGATGGATTCGCGGAACTCGCGATAATTCACCCCTTCGCGGGCCAGCACCTGTGGCAGTTCCGACAACGTGGTGTTGTTGTTCTGGGCAATCTGCTGCATTGCCTGGTTGACCCGGTCATCCGAGATGCGGATGCCATTGCGTTCGGCAAACTGCTTCTGCACCTCGACACCGATCATGCGCTCCAGTACCTGGCGACGCAGGATCTC
>JAWWBT010000180.1:0-3179 GCA_033720815.1 Gammaproteobacteria bacterium
CATGGCGCATCGAAGGAATCTCGCTTCCTTGTTTTCGCGAGGAGCGAGCCACGCTTTGCAATTCTCGTTGAAGGCGCTAGTGAGCTCGCCAACGTGCCAGTTGAGAAGCTGGCGCCACCGCACTCGCTACCAGAAAACATTGCCGACCTGGCCAGCCATGAACTGGACGAACACCGGTTTGTCCTCGATCTCGAATTGGTGAGGCATGCAGTCCTCAAGTAAGCAGCCCTTGGAAGCCGGGCAATAGATGCCCCCGAGGAAATGGAGTTGAAGAAATGAAAATTGCCTTGTCCACGCGCCTGGTTATCGGGTTCAGCCTCCTTATCGGCATTACCGCGATGCTCGGTTGGTACAGCCTTGAGAAACTCGAAGAAGCGACAGGTATCAGCCAGGAAATTGCCGAGCACGACTTGCGCATGCAGACCTTGCTCGCTGACCTCGAGGATTCGCAACGCGGCATGCAAGTTGCACGAGAGCGTGCGCTTGCCGGCTGGTACCAACAGCAGTTGCAAAGAGGGGGCAGCGTTCGTGAAGAGGCCATTACAGATTGGCGGGAGCAACGCATCCGCACCAATGCCTTGCTTACCGAAGCGCTGGAGTCTGCGCGAACCTACGGTGAGATTGTCCTGAGTGCGGAGCGTGACCGTCTCTGGAGTGAAATGGTGGCGACGCTGGAGGCTGTGCAGGTCTCGCTACGAAATATCGAAGAGGCGATCGAGGGTGAGTTCGCGATCGTGGATGAATCGGTAGAAGGTGAATTCGATGCGAAACGCCAGCAGATCGATACCATCCGGTCCGTATTCAATAATCGCCTCGATAAGGCACAGGCAGTTGCCAGGCGCCTGGTCGACGCCGGACATGATCGAAGCAGGGGGATAGCCGATGAAGCAGAAGCAGCAGTATTTTCGGCCATTATCCTGGTTATTGTCGCCGGTGGTGTTATCGGGTGGCTGATCTATCGCGGCATCGTGGGGCCGATCAACGGGTTCTCACGTGTCATGCAGGAAGTGGGCAGCGGAAATCTCGCGATTCGAACTGAAGAAACCGGCAATACGGAAATCGGGGCGCTCGGCCGCACCCTGAATGCAATGGCTGAAGGCCTGGCAGAGATGGCCGGCCGGGTCCGGCAGACCTGTAACGACCTTGGGGGGTCCGCTGCAGAGATCAGGGCATCCGCCCAGCAACAGGCCTCCAGTACGGCAGAGCAGAACGCGTCTATCCAGCAGATTTCTTCGACTCTCAATGAAATCGAGCAATCGGCCCGCCAGGTGACGGAGCGCGCGCGTGAGGTCGCACGGGAAGCACAGGAGGCGGAAAACAGGGGTGCTGAAGGCATATCTGCAGTGCGCGACAGTGTTGGTGCAATGGAGGCAGTGGAATCGCAAGCGGATGCGGTTGCAAAAAACATCGTGGCCTTGACAGAGAAGGCCCAGTCGATAAGCGAAATCATCGTGCGGGTAAACGATATCGCGGAGCGCTCGAACCTTCTCGCGTTCAACGCCGCGATCGAAGCCGCAGCTGCTGGCGAGCATGGTGAAACATTTGCAGTGGTCGCCGACGAGATTAAACATCTTGCGGCGCAGGCAAAAGAGGCCACTGTCCAGGTACGGGAAAACCTGGGCGCGATACAAGAGGGGATTTCGCGGTCTGTCATGTTGACCGAAGAGGTAGTGAAGCGGGCAGAGCACGGTCGCGAGAAGACGGGTGCAGCTGAAGATATCGTTACGCGCCTGGTGGATAGCGTCCGGGAAAGCGTCGAAACATTCGAGCAGGTGGTCGCAGCCAATGGCCAGCAACAGATCGGTATCGAAGAGGTCGTAAAGGCTATCGACAATATCCGTATCGCGAGTGAGCAGATGACGGGCGGAACCGGTGAGCTGGAAAAATCGGCCAGTGAACTTTCACGATTGGCTGACGAACTGAACACAACGGTCGAGCGTTACCGGGTATGAAGGGCCGCGAACAGCGATTGAAGGCAGCCTTTGCGCAGGAATCGCGCGAGCACCTGGCGCGAGTCCGGGAATTGCTGCCTTCATCCACGGGAGATGAATCTGCGCGCGTCGAGATACATCGACGTGTTCATAGTCTCAAGGGTGCAGCACGTGCCGTCGGCGCGAGCGACGTCGAGCATTACGCGCACGATTTTGAAAGTGCATTGCTCGCATATCGAGACCAACCGGAAAACATCGATGTTGCCGAGCTGGCGGCGATGCTGGATGAGCTTGAAGACCTGGTGACTACCTACCTGGACGGCGCTGAAGGTGGGCAGCGGTTATCAGAAACGTCCGCAGGGCTGGCTCGTGAGAATGCGGATCCTGACACGCTCAAGCTCGCGCGGATTTCGATGGCGGATGTTGATCGCGTAATTGGTCAGGCAGGCGACTGTGTTACCCAGGTAGAGGCGATAGAAACAGGTTTACGTGAACTGGCCCGGCGTGTGGCGGGCGTGTCTGTAAAAGGACCTGGCGGGCAAAAGATAAATCTCGCTGCTGAGATTTCAGGCATGGCCGAACAGGCATGGCGTGCCGGCGGAACGGCTGCGCAAGCCCAGAAAGGAGCGAATCGCCTGAGGCTCGTCCCGGTTGAAGCGGAGTTTGGAGATTTGCGGCAGCAACTGCGCCGCCTGTTGCAGCAACAAGGCAGAAACGCGGAAATTCGGATCGTGGGCATGGATATCCGCGTGGACCGGCGAGTTCTCCAGGAAATAAAGGACGCCTTCTGGCACTTGTGCAGCAATGCGATTGCTCACGGTGTGCGGGATGGAGGCACTCTGCAGATCCGTTTTCACGTCGAACAGGGATTGCTGCACCTCCAGGTAGAGGACGATATGCCCCTGCCGGCGGACGAATTGTTGAGTCGTGCGCAAGCACAGGGACTGGTTGACAAAAATTTTACCCTGGACGGCGATGCAGCCATCCTCGAACTGTTATGCCGGCCAGGATTCAGCAGCCGGGACGAGGCGGATACGGGTGCCGGCAGGGGCATGGGCCTGCCCGCGGTCGCGGAATGCGTGCGCCGTCTGGAAGGAAGGTTGCAGCTTGAACAGTCAGGCACTGGCAAGTGCTTTTCCGTTAGCGTGCCACAACACATAGTCGCTCGACGCCTCATCATGGTTGAGTGTGGACCGCGGGCACTGGCTTTGCCAGTTCGCCAGGTGAAGAAGGTGCTGCGGCCTTCCC
>JAWWBT010000181.1:0-3134 GCA_033720815.1 Gammaproteobacteria bacterium
CGCGTGAGTAACAGCTCGTCAGTTGCCACGCCGTAATGCGCAGCGATGCGCGTGAGCAGGCCTTCGGGCACGACGGGATAGCGATTCATGTCAATCGCCAGGTCACCACCGACATCCGGCGGTGTGTACGGCGACTCATTATTATCGAGCAGGATCGCATCAGGTCGCGGGCGCGGCCGGTATGGCGAAAGCGCACGGATTTCCGGGCGAGCCAGTGCAGTTACCGAGTCATGATTCATTGGCGACCTCCCGGTCGAGTTCGGCAAGCCTTACGCGCACGGCATTGGCGTGCGCCTCGAGTCCCTCGAGTTCTGCCAGGGTGATGGCGACCGGACCGAGTCGCTGCAGGCCCGCGGGTGTCGCCGACTGCACGGTGAACGATTTCTGGAATTCCGCCACCGACAGCCCACCCAGGGCACGCGCGTAACCGTAGGTCGGCAGTACATGGTTGGTGCCCGAGCAGTAGTCCCCCAGTGACTCCGGGGTGTTCGGACCGAGAAACACGCTGCCGGCGTGTTGCACATCGTCCAGCCAGTCTTCCGAATCAACCGTGTTGATGATGAGATGTTCCGGCGCATAGGCATTCGAGATGTCCAGCGCCTCGCCGCGGTCGGCAGCCAGGAATACACGGCTCTGCGCAAGGGCCTGCCCTGCAATATCGGCGCGAGGAAGGCGCTGCAGTTGCGCATCGACTTCGGCCATGGCCTGTTGCGCCATCGCTGCATCCATCGCGACCAGGATCACCTGCGAGTCGGGACCGTGTTCAGCCTGGCTCAACAGATCGGCCGCGACGGCGACCGGGCTGGCAGATGCATCGGCAATGACCAGCACCTCGGACGGACCTGCCGGCATGTCGGCCAGCGCTCCTGCCGGGTCCAGCGCCACCTGCTGCTTGGCTTCGGTCACCCAGCTGTTGCCAGGACCAAACAGCTTGTCGCAGCCCGGCACGCTCTCCGTACCGAACGCCATCGCAGCGATAGCCTGCGCACCACCCAGGGTGAATATCTCGGAAATGCCACAGAGTTCCGCGGCATAGAGGATCGCCGGATCCACGCTACCGTCCTCGCGCGGCGGCGTGCAGAGCACGACCTGGTCACATCCGGCGAGGCTGGCCGGCACACCCAGCATCAATGTGGTCGAAGGCAGCGGTGCACTGCCGCCAGGAACATACAGGCCAACGCGTTCCAGCGGTCGAACAACGCGACGACATTCCACGCCGGGCACGGTTTCCAGGCGCAATTCGCTGCGACCGGTTTCCGCGTGAAAGCGCGTTAACGTGTCGTGTGCCGTTCGGATCACATCACGCTGGCTTGCGGTGAGTTGCCCGGCCGCGGCCTTCCGCTCCGCATCCGGTACACGGAAACCCGTGACGCGCGCACCATCGAGCTCTTCGGTCAGCGAACGCAACGCCGCGTCGCCGTCTGCACGGACGCGCGCAATGATCTTCGCCACGGCGTCGCGGCGCTCGGCACTCGTTGCGGTCGCAGGACGCTCCAGTACGCGACGGCGTGCGGTTTCATCCAGTTCTTTCCAGGTGTATCGCTGCATGTCGCTACCTCAGGCCAGCATCTTTTCGACCGGCAGAACCAGCACAGCGCTGGCACCCGCGCTCTTGAGATTTTCCAGGGTCTCCCAGAACACCGATTCGCGGCAGACGGCATGTACGGCGACCTTGTCGTCGCTACCTTCCAGCGGCAGCACCGTCGGCGACTCCGCGCCCGGTAACAGGCCGGTAATTTCGGCAAGGCGCGCCCGTGGCGCGTGCAGCATGATGTATTTCGATTCGTTGACAGCGAGCACGCCATCGATCCGGCGCAGCAGCCGGTCCAGCAGGTCCTGCTTGGACGTCTCGATCTCGCGGTTGGTGGTAATCAGGCAGGCCGCCGATTCGAAGATCGGTTCAAGTTCGCGCAGGCGATTGGCGCGCAAGGTATTACCGGTCGAGACGAGATCGCAGATCGCGTCCGCCTTGCCCAGTCGTGGTGCAATTTCGACAGCGCCCTTCAACAGGACCACTTCTGCCTCGACGCCACGCGATTTCAGCGTTCGCGCCAGGAGGTTCGGATAGGTGGTCGCAATGCGCTTGCCGGCAAGGTCGGCAAGACCGGAGGCCGAATCGTCCTGGGTTACGGCGACCGACAGGCGGCAACGACCGTAATCCAGTACGCGCGCCTCGGTGAAGCCCGGATTCTCGTCCTCGCCACGGTATTCCTCGGCAACATTCTGGCCGAGGATGCCGGCATCGCAGATGCCATCGGCCACCAGCTCGGGGATATCGTCATCGCGCACGAGCATCAGGTCGACCGGCAGGTTCTCCCCGTAGGCCACCAGGTGGTCACGGTCGCGGGTGAATTTCAGGCCCGCGTCCTTGAGCATTTCGAAGGAGTTGTCGGTCAGCCGCCCCTTCTTCTGGACGGCGATCTTCAGGCGGGTGTTATCCGCCATGGTGGCAGTGTTGGCAAGGGTCATGTCGGTATCCGGAATGGGGTAAGTGTCAGGATTTCTGGCCGAAGTTCTGGCCGAAGTTCTGGCCGAGTTTCAGGCCGAGATTCAGGCGGTCGGCAACGCGCTTGTAGCCGCCATTGCCGTGCTCGAGGAAGCGCGCGACGCGGCCGATGGTGGTCACGCTGACGCCGGTGTGCTCGTTGATGTCGCGGTATGCCCGACCTTCACGCAGCATGGCGACCACCAGCCAGCGGTCAGCCATGGCCTGCAATTCGGCAGGCGTACACAGGTCACGGAAGAAATCCGCCGCTTCCTCGGGGGATTCCAGCTGCATCACCGCCTGGTAGAGACCTGCCTCGGCACCCTGCTCGAGCGCCGGGTCGCGTGGATCGCGTTTTTTCATCGCAACATGCTCCGGTGTCCTGCGGACTGTGCAGCCACATGGGTGACTGCATTAATGTATTAACGTGTTAATACGCTGGTGCATCTTACCCACCCGGACCGGAGCAGGCAAGGCCCGGATGATGAAATTTTGATGACTGGCCGTGAGCCCGGTGACTCCAGGTGGCCGGATAACGCCTGTATATGGCAATTCTGGTGGCGAAAACATTGACATCAGGCGCCAAAATCCGGATGATACGCAGCCTTTCGGGACCCCAGAGGGGGCGTTCCGGAGTCGAGAAGCGAAG
>JAWWBT010000182.1:0-3110 GCA_033720815.1 Gammaproteobacteria bacterium
ACCGTGCTCGACCGGCTCGAAGATACCGTCACCCTCACCGTCTTCATCCTCGCCCTGCCAGTAGACCGTGACCTTCTCGAAGCCCGCCTCTACCAGCAGTTCACGAATCTCCGGCAGCGTCCAGAGGCGCCATTCGTAGCTGAATGCCCGTTCCAGCCGTGAGCCATCCCTGAAGCGGAAGCTGATATGGCAACGGTAGTCCCCGGTGACCGGATCGTAATACTCCTGCTCCCAGACGTAACTGAAACCGTCACAGGGGCGCTTTTCGGTGTACTCGTCCTGGAAGGCCTCGTACCCGCCGTAGCAGTCCATGATGAACATGCCATCCTCGGCCAGGCCTTCTTTCACCGCACTGAAATAACGGCGCAACTGGTCGCGCTGCTTGAAGATCCAGTAGCTGAAGTTCATGGCGACCGTGATGTCCGCCTTTTCCGTCGGCGTTGCCAGCACGTCACCCTCGATGAGTTGCACGCGGGCCTGTTGCTCCGGCGAGAGAGCGCCCCAGTGGCGCTCGCGTCCCCATTCGAGCACGTCATGGTCGAGGTCAACGCCGATGGCGCGCTTGGTGTCGTCGCGTTTCACCCATTCACAGGCCGCCCAGGCGCTGCCACAGAAATCCTCCCGCAGCACCTTCGCCTCGCGCCCACGAAGCTCGGCGTAGGTTTCCGCCACGAACTCCATCTCCACCGGCGCATCCTGCACCGCATCTTCGTAAAGCGCGTACCTGTCGGCCGTTTCCGCCTGTTTCGGCCCCTTTTCCTGCTTCCGCTTGCGTGCGGCATTGCGACCCATGGATTCATCCCCTGTCGAAATCGGTACAAGGCGGCGATTCTACCGAAGCAGGGGCCTCTCGCCTATTCCGTGGAATTTCCCGAATTTTCTCCCGAGGGATAGAAATGAGAATGATTGTTATTTACAATTCATGACCTGGACACATTTTCCTGCTTATGAGGTATTCCATGCGCATCAGCCTGTTGCTGCTCCTGTTCCTGCCCTTCTCGGTGCAAGCCGACCCGGCGCGCCTTGCGCAGCTGGTCGATTACGTCGGTGTGGACTATTCCGCAGCGGTCGACGAGGGCCAGGTAATCAGCGAGCTGGAATACAACGAAATGACCGAATTCTCGCGGATCATTCGCGAGCAGGTCGACGCGTTGCCTGAGGGCATGCGCGAACAGCTTGAGCCACAGGCCAAGCGCCTTCAGGACGTGATCGCAGCGAAGGGCCCGGTCCCGACGGTCGTCGAGATCACCGGCTCGATGCGCCAGGTCATCCTCGATTCCCCCGCCCTCGCGTCCACGCCCGGAAGCCTGCCCACCATTGATGGCATCGAACCCGTTTACCAGCAGCAGTGCGCAAGCTGCCATGGTGCGAACGGCATGGGCGACGGCCCGGCTGGCGCAGGCATGGACCCGGCACCGACCGATTTCACCGATACCGAGCGCGCCCGGGCCCGTACGATCTACGGCCTGTACAACACCATCAAGCTGGGTGTGGACGGCACCGGCATGCGCGCCTACTCGGAACTGAGCGATGAACAGCGCTGGGCGCTGGCCTTCTACGTGAGCGGCATGCACGCGGACAGCACCGATGTCGACCAGGGCGAGGAAGCCTTCTCGACCATGGGCCCGCTCGACAAGCCGGAGCTGCGCGAACTGACGACACAGACACTGGCGGAAGTCAGCGAACAGGCATCTGCCCTGCGTGCCGATGTGCACCTCTACCTGCGTCGCAACCCGCAGGCACTGGAAGACACCACCTCGCCGATCGCCGTTGCCATGGCTGGCGTGAAGAAGGCGCGTGATACCTATGCCGAGGGCAAGCCAGAAATCGCCTATGACGCTGCGGTCGATGCCTATCTCGAAGGTTTCGAACTCGCCGAGGCATCGGTATCCACAACCGATTCCGAGCTCGTCATCCAGGTCGAAAAGGCAATGACGGCACTGCGCCAGGGTATTCGTGAACGCCAGTCGGTTGAAACCGTCAACGCCGCCGCCGAAAAAGCCCTCGGCCTGCTGCAGCAGGCATCCGATCGCGTCGAGGGTGAAACGCTGAGTGCCGGTATCGCGTTCTCGAGCGCGCTGATCATCATCCTGCGCGAGGGTCTTGAAGCAATCCTGATTCTTGGCGCGATCGCCGCCTTCCTTCGCCAGACCGGTCACCGTGAAGCGATGCCATGGCTGCATGCCGGCTGGATCGGTGCGCTGGTCGTGGGTGTGCTTACCTGGGTCGTCTCTGAATTCGTGCTGACGATTTCCGGTGCCACGCGCGAACTCACCGAGGGCATAACCGCCCTGCTCGCGGCGGGTATCCTTTTCTATGTCGGCTTCTGGATGCATTCGAAGCTGAACGCAGCGCGCTGGCAGCAGTTCATCAAGGAAAAGATCCAGATGGCCCTGGACTCGCGAACGCTTTACGGCATAACGATCATCTCGTTCATCGCGGTGTACCGCGAAGTCTTCGAGACCGTGCTCTTCTTCCAGGCCCTGTGGGCACAGGTTGGCACTGACGGCAGCTCCGCCGTGACTGGCGGCTTTGTTACCGGTATCGCCATCGTGGCCGTTGCGGCCTGGGCCATCTTCCAGTTCGGTGTGAAGCTGCCGTTGAAACAGTTCTTCGGCTTCAGTGCCGCGGTAATGATCCTGCTAGCCATCGTCTTTGCGGGCAAGGGCGTGATGGCGCTCCAGGAAGCCGGCCTGCTGCCGATCAACGCACTGGATTTCGACCCGATCGGCTGGCTCGGCATTTACCCGTCGGTACAGTCCATCACGGCACAGCTGGTCGTCGTCGCAGCAGCCGCGGCGCTCATCCTCTACAATGGCCGTTCGTCATCGGTGGCTCGTTCCTGAGCCACTGGCCTGGGCTATGGGCCCAAGCTATGGGCCCCAGCTATGAGCTTGAGCCATCGGCTGAACGACCGACGCCAATATCGAGGAGAGACAATGCAACATCGCATGATGTCCATTGCGGCCAGCTTGCTGGCCGCCATCAGCATGCCGATTGCGCATGCAGCCGATGAACCCGCCGAACGTCCTGCTGCTGAAGCAACGACTGAACTGGTGCAGGCCAATGTCGCCGCCCTCCAGCAGCGCGCCCTGGCAGGAGAGACGGCC
>JAWWBT010000183.1:0-3053 GCA_033720815.1 Gammaproteobacteria bacterium
ACCTGCTGAACCCGACCTTCACGCAGCTCGAAAGCTCCGAGCTGGACCTCGTCGTCGCGGGTACCGAAAACGCCGTGCTGATGGTGGAATCCGAAGCCAAGTGCCTTCCGGAAGACGTCATGCTGGGTGCCGTGCTGTACGGCCACGAACAGATGCAGGAAGCCATCAAGGCCATCAGGGAACTGGCTGCCGAAGCCGCCAAGCCCACATGGGACTGGCAGGGTCCGGAAGCGAACACCTCGCTGGAAGATGCCGTCAAGGCTGCCTGTGGTGATGACATCAATGCCGCCTACCAGGTTGCTGACAAGCAGGAACGTGGTGACAAGCTGAACGCCATTCGCGAGCGTGTGCTCGAGGAACTGGCCGGCGGTGAAGAGCCGAAATTCGATGCCAAGGAAGTGGCGGAAGTCATTCACGACATCGAATACATCACCGTGCGTGAACGCGTGCTCTCCGGTGAGCCGCGCATCGACGGTCGTGATACGCGTACCGTGCGCCCGATCTTCGTGAAGACCGGCGTCCTGCCGCGTACCCACGGTTCGGCGCTGTTCACGCGTGGCGAAACCCAGGCGATCGTCGTCACGACGCTCGGTACGGGTCGCGATGCACAGGTCATCGACGCGATTGAAGGTGAGCGCAAGGAACCGTTCATGCTTCATTACAACTTCCCGCCGTACTGCGTGGGTGAGACCGGTTTCGTCGGTTCACCGAAGCGCCGCGAGATCGGTCATGGCCGTCTTGCCAAGCGCGGTATCCTCGCCGTCATGCCGGACATGGATGAGTACCCGTACGTACTCCGCGTCGTGTCGGAAATCACCGAGTCGAACGGTTCCAGCTCCATGGCTTCTGTCTGTGGTACCTCGCTGTCGCTGATGGATGCCGGTGTGCCGATCAAGGCGCCGGTGGCCGGTGTGGCGATGGGCCTGGTCAAGGAAGGCAACCGCTACGCAGTGCTGACCGACATCCTCGGTGACGAAGATCACCTCGGCGACATGGACTTCAAGGTTGCCGGTACCGACTACGGTGTGTCTGCGCTGCAGATGGACATCAAGATCGACGGCATCACGCCGGAAATCATGCAGGACGCGCTGTCGCAGGCGAAGGACGCACGACTGCACATCCTCGGCGAAATGAACAAGGTCATCGACAAGCCGCGCCAGGAAATGTCCGACTGGGCACCGCGCATCATCACCATGAAGATCGACACGGACAAGATCCGTGACGTGATCGGCAAGGGTGGTGCGGTGATTCGCCAGTTGACCGAGGAAACCGGTGCGACCATCGATATCCAGGACGACGGCACGATCAAGATCGCGTCTGTCGACCGTGCAGCGGGCGAAGAAGCCCAGCGTCGTATCGAGGAAATCACCGCGGACGTCGAAGTCGGCCGTGTCTACGAAGGCAAGGTTGCCAAGCTGATGGACTTCGGTGCCTTCGTGACGATCCTGCCGGGTCGTGACGGCCTGGTGCATATCTCGCAGATCTCGGACGAACGTGTCGAGAAGGTCAGCGACAAGCTGAGCGAAGGTGATGTCATCAAGGTGAAGGTCCTCGAAGTCGACAAGCAGGGCCGCATCCGCCTGAGCATGAAGGCAGTCGACGCTGCCTGATCGTTCCAGGGATCGTGATTGAAGAACCGGCTGTCGAAAGGCAGCCGGTTTTTTATTGCATAAAATTTCCGCATTGATCCGTGCGCTGATTCCGTGTGGGGGAAGCGTAGTTCGCTATACTCGCCGCATGGTCCGCATTTTCTTCGCAGCTTTCCTTTGCTTTCCAGTTCTCCTGCAGGCAGCAGAAGCTGTTCCTGCGCCGGTCGGGGATGAGCGCATTACCCAGCAGGACCGGCCCCGCATTGGTCTTGTCCTTAGCGGTGGCGGCGCCCGCGGAGCCGCACACATCGGTGTGCTGAGATACCTCGAGGAACAGCGAATCCCGATCGAT
Organism: Gammaproteobacteria bacterium; assembly: GCA_033720815.1. Classification (GTDB taxonomy): domain Bacteria; phylum Pseudomonadota; class Gammaproteobacteria; order Natronospirales; family JAJUFS01; genus JAWWBS01. The sequence goes on from JAWWBT010000183.1 coordinate 1,942, forward strand.
TTCGTGACCGGGACCAGCATGGGTGCGGTAGTAGGTGGACTCTATGCGAGTGGCATGAGCGCGTCGGATATCGATGAAATGACGCGCAATATCGACTGGAGTGCCATGTTCCGTGACGACATGTCTCCCGAAGAGCTGCCGATACGTCGCAAGATCGAGGGCTACCACTACCTGGTCGATGTCGAGGCAGGGTACCGGCGCGGCCAGATCGTGTTTCCGACCGGCTTCCTGCGCGGTCAGCGCCTGAACCTCTTGTTGCGCGACCAGACCCTGCCTGTTCGACATATCCGCGATTTTGACGAACTTCCTACTCCATTCCGTGCGGTTGCCACGGATCTTGCGACGGCCGAAGCGGTGGTCTTTAGCGAGGGCGATATCGTGACTGCGATGCGCGCATCGATGTCGGTTCCCGGTGTCTTCAACCCGGTTGATTATCGCGATACGAAGCTTGTCGATGGCGGTATTGCGGAAAACCTGCCGATTCCTACTGCGCGCGAATTGCAGCCGGATATTCTCATCGTGGTTGATGTCACCACGCCGCTTGGCAACGTGAACAACCTGTCCTCTCCGTTCGAGGTTACCTCGCAGGTGGTAAACGGCATCATGCTGATCCAGAGTCGCCGGTTGCGCCAGCAGCTTGGCGAGGAAGACCTGTTGATTGACCCGGATCTCGGCAACTACACGTCAGCGTCTTTTGATGACACCGGGAACATCATAGACAGGGGCTATGCTGCTGCCCGACGCCTGCATGATGAACTGGTGCAACTGGGAGTTGACCGTGAAACCTACGCGCGCTATCGCGAAGAGCGGCAGTCGCGGCGGCAGGCCAGGCCGGTAATCGTTGATATTGCTGTTGATGACAGGGGGCAGCAGCTTGAAAAACTGGTCAAGGCACGCGTCTCGCAGCCGGTAGGCGCGAGCCTGGATACTGCTGGACTGGAGCAGGACCTGCAGCAACTGTATGGCATGCAGTTGTTCGATATCGTCGATTACCACGTAGAACCGGTTTCAGGGGACGATGCCAGCGAGCCGGGAGGCGTGCTGGTGATCGAGCCTGTACCAAAGGCCACCGGACCGTTGCGGTTCGAGCTTGGTTTCGAACTCCTGGAGAA
>JAWWBT010000184.1:0-3045 GCA_033720815.1 Gammaproteobacteria bacterium
CGAAGCTGACGTTGGTAAATTCCGACAGGCGTTCACGGCCTGCCTCGACCACGCGTTCACTGATGTCGAGGCAGGTGATGGACCGCGCCTGGCCGGCCAGCAATTCCGCCAGCACACCGTCGCCGGACGCCACGTCCAGTACATCACCCAGTTCCAGTAACTGCGCCAGCGCGCGGGCGGTGGCTTGCCAGGTGCGTCCCGGCGAATAGTGCCGCTCCATGTCCCCTGCGACGCTGTCGGCCCATGAACCGTGCCCGTCGCGGGCGTGAAGCACCTGCGGAATGCGTTCGAGGTCCTGGCCAATCAGCGGGTCATCGGTGTTGCGGCGCAGCACCTCCCACATGGCCGAAAGTCCTGCATCGGCGATGCGCCCGGCCATGCGGTAGAAAACGGAAACACCCTGGCGGCGGTCGTTGACCAGGCCCGCTTCTTTCAACTTGGCCAGGTGGGTCGAAACACGCGGTTGCGCCAGCTGCGTGATCGCGGCCAGTTCGGCCACGCTCAGCTCTTCGCGCTCAAGCAGCAACAGCAGCCGTATGCGTGTGCTGTCCGAGAGTAGCCGGCAATGTTGCGATGCGCTCTGCAGGTCCAGCGACGCATTCATATATCTTTCCATCTTGATTAAAAGATAAATGAAGGGTATCGGTTGTGCCCGAAACGGTCAACCGCCGGAATGGACCGCCGGTACGGCACGTGTCGGACCTGTGCTCGGAACACAAAGCCTCTATAATCTGCGCTGCGCCAGACCGGGCGTTCACCCACGGCATCAACAGGGCTATACATGCATTTCAATTTCACCGAAGAACAACTGATGATCCGCGATGCGGCGCGTGACTTTGCGCAGTCCGAAATCGTCCCGATTGCGGCGGAGTTCGACGCATCCGGCGAGTTTCCGTCCGAGACCATCCGCCAGATGGGCGAGCTCGGCCTGATGGGCATCGAAGTGCCCGAGGAATACGGCGGCGCGGGGCTGGATTCGATCGGCTACACGCTGGCGCTGATCGAGATCAGTGCGGCCGATGCCGCGCACGGCACCATCATGTCGGTGAATAACACGCTGTACTGCAACGGCCTGCTGAAGTACGGCAGCGAAGAGCAAAAACAAAAATACGTCACGCCGATCGCCAGTGGTGAGCTGATCGGCGCCTACGCGCTGACCGAGCCACAGTCAGGTTCCGATGCGGCCAACATGCGCACCCGCGCAGTGCGGTCCGACGACGGAAGTTATTACGTGATCAACGGCAAGAAGTCGTGGATCACCTCCGGGCCCGTGGCTCGCTACGTGATGCTGTTCGCGATCACCGACCCGGACAAGGGCGCAAAGGGCATCAGCGCCTTCATCATCGATACCGAGGAAGACGGTTTCGTTCGCGGCAAGACCGAGCCCAAGCTCGGCATCCGCGCCTCGGCGACCTGCGAGATCGAATTCGAGAACTACCGCTGCCCGGTCGAGTGCCGCATCGGCGAAGAGGGCGAGGGATTCAAAATCGCACTGGGCGTGCTCGACGCAGGGCGCATCGGTATCGCCTCGCAGGCCATCGGCATTGCGCGGGCCGCCTACGAGGCCAGCGTGCAGTTCGTGCAGGAGCGCGTCGCCTTCGGTCGCAAGATCGGCGAGTTCCAGATGATCCAGGCCAAGATTGCCGACATGCGCGCTCGGCTGGAAGCTGCAGAGTTGCTGACACTGAGCGCCGCCTGGGCCAAGGAGCAGTCACGCACCACGGGCGAGCGTTACACGCTCAAGGCCAGCATGGCCAAGCTGTTTGCCTCCGAAACGGCGATGTACACCGCACACCAGGCGGTGCAGATTCACGGCGGCATGGGCTACAGTAAGGAAATGCCGGTGGAGCGGTATTTCCGCGATGCGAAAATCACGGAGATTTACGAAGGGACCAGCGAGATTCAGCGCATGGTCATTTCCAGGCTCGAAACCGGCCTGCGCTAGGCCGAACATGCCGGGGGCGGAGGCATGACGAACGATTCCGACAAGCAAAAGGCCGACCTGCTCGCGCAGGTCAAGAAACTGCTGGGTGCCCCGTCGCGGGATGTCCAGTCCAAGCAGGCTGCCTATTACGCCGAGGCATTCTTCCGGCGTGTCCCGTTCGAGGAGCTGAGCCGCGAAAAGCCCGCTGCGCTGGCAGCGATCGTGCGCGAGCAGATGAAATTCGTGCGCGAGAGACCGCTTGGCGAAGCGCTGATCAGCGTCTTCAACCCCAAAATCGACGAAGACGGCTGGGAAAGCCCGCACACCATCATCGAGATGGTCAACGACGACATGCCGTTCCTGGTCGATACGGCCAACGTGGTCATGGCGGAGCTGGGCCTGGGCGTTCACCTGATGGTGCACCCGGTGATCCACGTCGAACGCGACGATGACGGGCAGGTCCAGGGATTCTATTCCTCGGCCGAGGGCAAGGGTGACCCCGAGTCCATCATCAACATGCAGATTGACCGTCAGAACGACCCGGAAATGCTGGCGCGTATCCAGTCGAAACTGGCTCAGGCCATGCACGAGGTGCGCCTGGCGGTGCGCGACTGGAGGCCCATGCTGGAGCGTCTCGACCAGGCGGTTGATCGCCTGCCCGAGTGGGCGGACGTGGTGGACCCTTCGGTGCTGGAGGAATGCCAGGCTTTTCTTGCCTGGCTGCGCGACGATCACTTCATCCTGCTCGGCGCTCGCGACTACGAGGTCGTCGAACACGAAGGCCAGATGACGCTGGACGTGGTCGAAGGTACCGGCCTGGGCATTCTGAGTGAGACCGACAAGACCATCCGCAGTCGGCCGATCACAACGCTGAGCGACCAGGCCCAGGCCAATCGTGAAGACCCCCTGATCATCACCAAGACCCGTTCGCGGGGCAATGTGCACCGCGTGGGCTACATGGACTACGTCGGTGTGCTTCGCTTCGACGAGCAGGGCCGTACGATCGGAGAAAGACGCTTCATTGGCCTGTTCACGTCCAACGCCTACTTTCGGCGGGTCGGGGATACGCCGCTGGTACGGCGAAAGGTGGCAGAGGTGCTGGAACGGTCGCGCCTGCGCGA
>JAWWBT010000185.1:0-2983 GCA_033720815.1 Gammaproteobacteria bacterium
CCCAGGGCACAGTCGCCATTGCCGACATCGACACCCGCCGCCTGACGCGCCTGCTCAGGACCAAGGGTGCGCAGAACGGCTGCATCATGACTGCCGACGCCAAGGGCAAGCTGGATGAGGCTGCGGCCTTGGAGGCCGCGAAGGCCTTCCCCGGCCTGAAAGGCATGGATCTCGCCAAGGTCGTGTCGACCGACAAGCAATACAGCTGGAAGTCCGGCACCTGGGACCTGATGGATGATTCGCATCCGGAGCGAAAGGGCTCGGGTTTCCATGTGGTGGCTTATGACTTCGGTGTGAAGCGCAACATCCTGCGCATCCTCGCCGACCTGGGTTGCAAGATCACGGTGGTGCCGGCCGAGACCTCGGCCGAGGACGTGCTGAACCTGAAGCCGGACGGCGTGTTCCTGTCGAACGGTCCCGGTGATCCGGAGCCTTGCGATTACGCCATCCGGGCAACGAAGAAATTCCTCGGTGACCGCCTGCCGGTGTTCGGCATCTGCCTGGGCCACCAGATTCTCGGCCTGGCGGCAGGTGCAAGAACCGAAAAGATGAAGTTTGGTCACCATGGTGCCAACCACCCGGTGCTGGATATCGAATCCGGGCGCGTGATGATCACCAGCCAGAACCATGGCTTTGCGGTGGACGCTGACTCGCTGCCTGACAATGTCGCCGTCACGCATCGCTCGCTGTTCGACCAGAGCCTGCAGGGCATCGCGCTGACCGACCGACCGGCCTTCGGTTTCCAGGGGCATCCGGAAGCAAGCCCGGGTCCGCATGACATCAAGCCGTTGTTCGAGCGCTTCATCCGGGACATGGCGGCCGCGCGCGGCAAGACCACGGCCTGAATGACGGCTTGCGCGACAACACGAATCACGACGAACTCTCTACAAGACTGCAAGGCAGTCTTACGGAAGGAAGACAATGCCGAAACGCACCGACATTGAAAGCATCCTGATCATTGGCGCCGGACCGATTGTCATCGGCCAGGCCTGCGAATTCGATTACTCCGGCGCCCAGGCCTGCAAGGCTCTGAAGGAAGAGGGGTTCCGGGTCATCCTGGTCAACTCGAACCCGGCCACCATCATGACCGATCCGGAAATGGCCGATGCGACCTACATCGAGCCGATTCACTGGAAGCATGTCGCGCAGATCATCGAAAAGGAAAAGCCCGATGCATTGCTGCCGACCATGGGTGGCCAGACGGCACTGAACTGCGCGCTCGATCTCTATCGTGAAGGCATCCTGGAAAAGCACGGCGTCGAAATGATCGGTGCCTCGCGTGATGCCATCGACATGGCGGAAGACCGCGAGCGGTTCAAGAACGCCATGGCCGATATCGGTCTCGAGAGCTGCCGTGCGGGCCTCGCGCACTCCATGGAAGAGGCGCTGGCAGTACAGGCAGAAATCGGATTCCCCACCATCATTCGTCCGTCCTTCACCATGGGCGGTTCCGGTGGCGGCATCGCCTACAATCGCGAGGAGTTCATCGAGATCTGCGAACGCGGACTCGATCTTTCCCCGACCAACGAATTGCTGATCGAGGAATCCATCCTCGGCTGGAAGGAATACGAGATGGAAGTGGTCCGCGACAAGGCGGACAACTGCATCATCATCTGCGCCATCGAGAACCTCGATCCGATGGGCGTGCACACGGGTGACTCGATCACGGTGGCGCCGGCCCAGACCCTCACCGACAAGGAATACCAGATCATGCGCGACGCCTCGCTGGCGGTGCTGCGCAAGATCGGCGTGGAAACGGGCGGTTCGAACGTGCAGTTCGCCATCAATCCGGACGATGGCCGCATGATCATCATCGAGATGAATCCGCGCGTGTCGCGCTCCTCGGCGCTGGCTTCCAAGGCCACCGGTTTCCCGATCGCCAAGGTCGCCGCCAAGCTGGCCGTCGGTTACACGCTGGATGAATTGCAGAACGACATCACCGGTGGCGCGACGCCGGCATCCTTCGAGCCGAGCATCGACTATGTCGTGACCAAGGTGCCGCGCTTCACCTTCGAGAAATTCCCGCAAGCCAACAACAAGCTGACCACACAGATGAAGTCGGTGGGCGAGGTCATGGCGATCGGCCGCACCCTGCAGGAGTCCCTGCAGAAAGCACTGCGCGGTCTCGAAACCGGTACCGATGGTTTCAACGAAATGCTCGCCGACCTTTCCAGCGAAGAGTCGCTGGAAAAGCTGCGCAATGAATTGCGTTACCCGGGTGCCAACCGCCTGTGGTACGTCGGCGATGCCTTCCGCGCCGGGATGGGCATCGAAGAAGTCTATGACATCACCAAGATCGATCGCTGGTTCCTGGCGCAGATCGAAGACCTGATCCTTCACGAGAAGCACCTGCAGGAAACCGGTCTAAAGGGTATCGACAAGGACCTGATGCTGTCGCTCAAGCGCAAGGGTTTTGCCGACAGCCGCATGGCTCACTGGCTGGGTGTCGAAGAGAACGAATTGCGCGCGAAACGTCACGAACTGGGCGTTCGTCCCGTGTACACGCGCGTCGACTCTTGCGCGGCCGAGTTCGACACGACCACCGCCTATATGTACTCGACCTATGAAGAAGAGTGTGAAAGCGAGCCGAGCGACAAGGAAAAGATCATCGTGCTGGGTGGCGGTCCGAACCGCATCGGCCAGGGCATCGAGTTCGATTACTGCTGCGTGCATGCCGCCTTCGCGATGCGCGAAGACGGCTACGAGACCATCATGGTCAACTGCAACCCGGAAACGGTGTCGACCGATTACGACACCTCGGATCGACTCTACTTCGAGCCGCTGACCCTGGAAGACGTGCTCGAAATCGTCGCCAAGGAAAAGCCGCGAGGCGTGATCGTGCAGTACGGTGGCCAGACGCCGCTGAAGCTGGCGCGCGACCTGGAAGCGGCTGGCGTGCCGATCATCGGCACCACGCCTGATTCCATCGACCTTGCCGAAGACCGCGAGCGCTTCCAGCAATTGATCGACAAGCTGAAATTGA
>JAWWBT010000186.1:0-2937 GCA_033720815.1 Gammaproteobacteria bacterium
ATGAATTCAAACAAAGGCTTTACCCTTGTGGAACTGGTGGTGGTCATTGTCATTCTCGGCATCCTGGCCGTAACGGCAGTACCGCGGTTCATTGACCTGTCAGACCAGGCCGAGCAGGCCGCAGTGGATGGAATTGCCGGTTCGATCAGTTCGGCCAGCGCCATCAACTATGCAGCTCGCTCCGCCAGCCCGAGTGCGGGCACGGCAACTGCCAATGACACCTGCGCCAACGCGGCGTCCGGCTTGCTGGTTGGTGGTGTACCGGCCACTGTCACGGTGACGGGTAGCGTGGGCTCGACCGGCACCGCCTCGAGCTGCACCGTTACCGATGCGGATAACGGCTCGATTACTGCAACTGCAACGATCATCGGCAGCTGATTCGCAGGCTGATGCTTCGAAAAGGGCCTTGTCGCAGGACAAGGCCCTTTTTTGTTGACCCTGCGGTTCCAGTGAAGCCATGAGCTCAAGACTACACAGCCTGACGTTTCCGGTCGCACTGGGTATCGCCGTCGTGGTCTCCTACCTGTCGGGTATGGGCCCCGGGTTCCTCCTCGACGATTTCAACAACATCGTGGACGACGCCGGTGTTCGCGGTTTCGCTAGCGGCGTAATCGGACTCATTGAACTCCTCCTTGATGACGAGGGTGGCCTCGTCTGGCGACCTCTCGCCTTCCTGTCCTTCGGGATGACCGCAAAGATTGCCGGCCTTGATGCGACTGCATTCCGGATTGTGAATCTCGCCGTCCATGTCGCGAACACGTTGATCGTGTTCTTCCTGGCGAGAAAGCTGTTGAACCTGCTTGCAAGCGAGCCCGGGAAGCACGGGGTACTCGCCTTTCTTGTGGCAGCTTTCTGGGGCCTTCATCCGCTGCATGTATCGACGGTCCTGTATCCCGTCCAGTTGATGACACTGGCTGCGTCGAGCTTCCTGCTGCTAGGGATGCTGTTCTACATCGAATGGCGCAAGGCGTTGTCGCGAGGCATTGCGCGGCCGCTAGAGCTCCTGCTCGCGGCAGTAATGATGCTGCTTGCGTTGGGGTTCAAGGAAATCGGATTCCTCTTGCCGGCCTACCTGGTGGCAATCGAAATCGGTGTATTCCAGGCACGGCTCGACGATCCTGCAGGCACGCAACGTTGGCGCAGGTTGCTCTGGAGCCTGGCCATCATTGGCACGTCGCTTGCCGCTGTCTACCTGGTATCACGAAACTGGATGGCAGGATTCGACAACCGCGAGTTCACGCTGCTTGAGCGGCTGTTGACCGAGGCGCGAGTGACCTGGGGTTATGTTGAACAGGTCTTCCTGCCGAACGTACAGGCGATGGGACTGTTGCGCGACGACATTCCGATCTCGCGGGGACTACTGACACCACCGACAACAGTTGTTGCGATACTTTCATGGTTCGCCGCAATAGGACTGGCGTTTCGCTTCAGGCATTCACGCCCATGGTGGTGGTTTGGGGTCCTGTTCTTCGGCGCCAGCCAGGCCATCGAATCGACCATCGTGCCGCTCGAGATCTATTTCGAGCATCGCGTCTATGTGGGCAGCCTTGGGCTAGTGCTTGCCGCAATTATCGAGGCGCACCTCTTCGCCAGCCGCAGGCTGCCACGGCCTGGTCGGTACATCATCTCGGCACTACTGCTCGGCTGCTTCGTATTTGCACTCGCTGTAAGGGCATGGACCTGGAACCCGGCCAGCGTGATGTTGATGTTCGAGTTCATGCATCATCCCGATTCTTCGAGAGCCAACAACGAGTACGGCCTGGTCCTGGCTGGGGCTGCTCGTGATGCACGCATCGAGGGTGAAACCGGCAAGGCCGACCGGTTGAGGGACCTTGCGATCGAGCGGTTCAGGTCAGCGAGCGCCTTGTCTTCCTGGCGCGTACAAGGGCTGGTCAACCAGCTCGTGCTCGACCCGCCATTGGCGCCTCAGGCGCGATTCGCGGTGGAAGCCGAACTGATCGAGCGGCTAGCGAATCCGCCATACCACCAGACGTATGAACAGGCGGTACGTTCCTTGATGTTCTGCGTCAGCGCTGGTTCGTGCTCGACACCGCTTGAAAGGATGAGCCAGATACTTGCTGCTGTTCTGGAAAACCCGCAACTCCCGGGCAATCTGGAACCCTATTTCAGTTATGAAATGTGGTTCTTCCAAACCTATGATGAAAACAGGCAGGCGGATGCTCTTGCCAGGCTCAAGGACCTGGCACAAAGGAAGAACCTGCCAACATCGTGGCTTCTTGACCTTGCGGAACGCTCGATCCAGCTCGACAGAGAAATGTTGGCTATCGAGTTCCTGGGAATAGCGTCTTCGCGTGGAATTGCGCCCGACCAACGCTCGCGGCATGCTAGGTTATCTGCGGAACTGGGTGAAGGAAATGAGTAACGCTGTACTGCAGTCTCATGGAACTGCATTCAGGAATCGGGGTTTCACGCTGATAGAACTGACGGTGATCATCATCGTCATTTCAGTGCTGGCCGTGACGGCGTACGGGCGCTTCACCGGAGGCGACAGCTTCGAGGCCCGCGGCGCGCGGGACGAGCTGGCTTCTGCATTTCGCCTGGCACAACGCTACGCCGTAACTTCGGGTTGCTGGACGCAGGTGACGGTGAATTCCGGCGACTACACCGTGCTGATGGAAAACACACCCTGCGACGGTGCCGGAGGTTTCGGTGTGACCATCACCAGTCCGGGGAGCGGCAGCCTCTCGGGCAGTTTCGGTTCAGCATCAGCTTCGCCCACCGGGTCGTATGTTTACGACGCTTACGGTGACCTGGCTTCCGGCGGTGGAACCATCACCCTCTCAAGCAACGGCAGCACTGCGTCGTTTACCGTGCAGCCGGACAGTGGATTCGTGGACCTGCCATGAACATGAATACGCGCCAGCGCGGTTTCAGTTTCGTCGAGCTGGTCATCAGCATCGTGCTGCTGTCATTGGC
>JAWWBT010000187.1:0-2804 GCA_033720815.1 Gammaproteobacteria bacterium
CCTGATCCTCTGCAAGCTTGCAGAGGGTGAAAAATCGGTAGGGCAGTTGAACGAGCAGCTCGACCTGAGCCAGTCGGCCTTGTCGCAACACCTGTCGGTCCTGCGCCGGGATGGACTGGTAAGTACCCGGCGCGAGGCACAGACTATTCACTATTCGCTGAGGAATGGCCCCGCGATGAATGTGATAAATACGCTGCACGGCATTTACTGCTGCACGGAAGGGGATTCCTGATGCTGCTGGCCCTGCTTGGCGCAATCCTTATCGGTCTCAGCCTCGGCCTCCTTGGATCAGGCGGCTCGATCCTGACCGTGCCGGTACTGGTCTACCTGCTGGACCAGCCGGAGAAGGTTGCCATCGCCGGTAGCCTCGCCATCGTTGGTGCAATCGCTGCAGTTGGCAGCCTGCCTTATGCCCGCCAGCAACAGGTCGACTGGCGTTCCGTCCTCTGGTTCGGGCTCCCCGGAATGCTCGGTACCTGGCTGGGCGCATTGGCATCGCAGTTTGTTTCAGGTGCCATGCAGCTTGGGCTGTTTGCCATCGTGATGCTGCTCGCCGCCGTGCTGATGGCGCGGCCGCCACGCCTGGAGCCGCAGCAGGCACCTGCTCGCGCGGCGTGGAAGATCGTTATCGACGGCCTGGCCGTCGGCCTGTTGACCGGACTGGTTGGTGTCGGCGGTGGCTTCCTCATCGTACCGGCACTGGTGCTGATGGGTGGCCTGACCATGCGTGTCGCGGTCGGTACCAGCCTTGTCATCATCGCGCTGAAATCCGCCACCGGACTCATTGGCTACCTGCAGTTGCTGTCGGCGGCCGCGCTCGACTGGACCCTGCTTGGCCTGTTTATTGCGCTCGGCGTTGCGGGAAGTCTTGCCGGTAATGCGCTGGCGAACCGTGTCCCGCAGCGTGCATTGCGCCGCATCTTTGCCGTTTTCCTGGTCGTCATGGCCGCAGTGATCCTGTGGCGCACGCTGCCAGCAATGTTTTCCTGATATCCAACTGGGCATAACCCGAGGAGCAAGCATGACTGACATCAAACTGAACTGGTCGAACCTCAGCGAACCGCTGGACGGGGTATTTACCGCCGGCCAGCCCGACGAGGCGCAGATCGCCAATGCTGCCGAGCAGGGTGTGAAGAGCATCGTGAACCTCTGCGCCGAAGGCGAGGCGGGATTCGACGAAGGCGCCGAAGTCGAGGACCGCGGCATGCGGTATTTCCATATCCCGGTTTGCGGTCCGCAGGACGTGTGTGAAGACAAGGCGCGCGAGCTCGACAAGCTGCTGGAGGATGAATCCCTGCGCCCGATGATCGTTCACTGTGGCTCGGCCAATCGTGTCGGCGCACTGTTCGCCTTGCGTGAATTTCATTGCAAGGACGCCGGTGCTGATGCCGCTATTGCCGCGGGCAAGGAAGCGGGACTTGCAGGTCTCGAGTCGCGTGTCCGCGAATGCCTTTCATGATCCTGTTTCAACCACTTCACATGAAGGAGAAGTGCCATGAGTAATGTCGACAAGCTGGTCATGCGTTTTGCCGGTCTGTTCGTGCTGGTTTCGCTGGTATTGAGCCAGGTTCACCACGTCTACTGGCTGTGGTTCACCGCGTTTGTTGGTGCAAATCTCATCCAGGCATCGTTCACTGGTTTCTGCCCCCTGGCGATGATATTGAAGCGCTTTGGTGCAAGACCCGGTCACGCATTCGACTGAGTACTGCGTTTCTTGAGCCAAGGAGAAATACCATGCGTCCCAGCCTCTTCACGCTAATGCTCGCTGCGATTACGGTGACGCCATTGTTTGCTGCCGAATCGGCGGCTGACCTGGAGTTCGTCACTGCGGATATTGAAATGATCGGCAGCGAATTCCAGCTCGATGGTCGAATCGAGGCGGTCAACCGCGCGACGGTGTCTGCACAGACCAGTGGGCGAATCGTCGAGTTGCCGTATGACGTTGATGACTACGTACCCGCAGGTGCGGTAATCGTCCGGTTTCGTGATACGGAACAGCAGGCTCGCGTGAACCAGGCTGAGGCCGCGCTGGAGGAGGCGATTGCACGTAATACGCAGGCGCAGAAGGAGCTGGAGCGTATTGCAGGCTTGCGAGAGGAGGGCGTTGTTTCGCAATCGGATTACGATCGTGTCGAAGCAGAAGCCGAGGCAGCGGCAGCGCGACTGGAGAGCGCACGTGCGGCGCTGGAGACCGCACGCGAACAGCTTGAATACACCCGAGTGCGCGCTCCCTATGCCGGTATCGTAACCGCCCGTCATGTGGAGATGGGAGAGCTGGCGCAACCCGGCCAGCCACTGATGTCGGGCCTGAGCCTCGGACAACTGCGTGTCGTCGTCGATGTGCCGCAGTCGATGATTGCACCGGTCCGTGAGCAGGCCACGGCGATCGTGGTAACGCCACAGGGCGAGCGGCTGGCCGCCGACATTTCCAGCATCTTTCCGTTTGCCGATGAAGCAACCCACAGTTTCCGGCTGCGCGCTGATTTGCCCCAGGTCGAGGGCGCGAAGCTGTTCCCCGGCATGCTCGTGAAGACCGTATTCGTGACCGGTGAACGCGAAGCCCTGTTGTTGCCGCGTGATTCCATTGCGAGACGCGGTGAAGTAACGGCAGCTTATGTCGAGGGCCCAGGTGGAGCATTACAGTTTCGCCAGCTGCGCACCGGCCGTGACCTTGATGGTCGCGTGGAAATTCTCGCCGGCCTTGCAGCAAATGAAAAAGTGGCCCTGGACCCGGTTGCAGCTGCCGCAGCGATGAAGCAGCAGGCAACCAGGGAGGGTGGTGATGAGTGAGCAGAAGGAATCTC
>JAWWBT010000188.1:0-2790 GCA_033720815.1 Gammaproteobacteria bacterium
GACGCCACGACGAACAGCTTGCCTTCCATCGGGTTATCGATTGGCGGACGGGGGATTGACGCTTCGGGGAATTCCGGAAAGCGAATTGCCGGGCTTTCATTGATGGATTCGTCGGCTTCCAGCCCGAGACGCGCGACGGCATCTTCCGAGATGGCGTTCCAGCCACCGCCGCTGTCAGTGAAGAAGCGGAGAGTTTCACCGTCGTTGCGGTGAGCTACGAGGAATACCTGGTCATTGACGAACTCGGCCGGCAAGAGCCTGCCGTCCGTGACAGGCTCGATAACTGGCGAACTTCCACAGGCACTGCAAAGAAGCAGCAGGCTCAGGCACAGCCGATGCATGTCACCATGCTTCCATCACTGCTTCGAGCGGGAATTCCAGGCCGACGCGTTCCCAGACTTCGGCAACGCGCTTCACCACCGGTTCGGCGCGTTCCATCCATTCCGGATGGCGGTCACGCTTGTCGAACACCTTGAACTCGCCTGCCTGCTGGCCGGATTCGAAACGGTTGTGCCAGCGTTGCGAGACGGCTTCCATGCGCTCCTTGCCGTAGGCCACTACGTCGATGTTGCGGTTCGCCGAGAGCCCGGTCGTCGCCACGTAGTAGTGGTACTGCTCCCAGTAGCGCAGGTAGGCATCGAAGTAGTCCATCTGGAAGATGGCTTGCGGGTCGACACCGGTGTAGGTGAGGTCGCGGCGCACCCATTCCTCGATGTTGCCGCGCACGGCGAACTTGCCGTTCTCCGGCATGCCGCCGGATTTCTCGTAGGTGGAAATCGCCGAGGTCACCGGGTGGCGCACGGTGAAGATATGGTCCACCGCGTTGCCGAGGATCTGCTGGAAGAAGCCACCCGCGTAGGAGCCCTTCAGCAGTTTCTTCGGCACGACGATCTTGCCCATGTGCGTTTTCGCCTGGCCGAAATAGATTTCGACCATGGTGAGGAACTCGGCCATGGTGGCAAGGCTCATCACCCAGGAGTTCGCGCCCTGCTGGAAACGGAAAGGGCCCGCTTCCGGGAAGCCGTCATGCGCGATGACGTTCGGCACCTTCTCCGGGTCGTAGCCCAGCGCGCGGTAGAGTTCCTTCGTCAGGTAGGAACCACCGTTGCGCGGCACACCGATGATGTTGATGAAATGGAAGCGCGCCTGCAGGTCCTTGATCGGCTCGACGTTGCCGGTGAGTAGCGCCATGAAGACCTGGTAGCTACGACCGATGCAGCGCTGGCCGACTTCCGTCTTCATCACCTTCTCGGCGTTCTCGGCCGCCTTTTCAAGGATGTCCTTGTGCTCGTGACTCAGCTCTTCGGAAAGCTGGTCGTGCCACTTCGCATCGCCGAAGGGCTTGCCTTCGACCACGTGCACGAGGAAATCGATGAAGACCGGCGAAACCGGAATCTCGCGGTCAGTAAGCTTTATCTCTACACCCATCGGTGTCTCCCTTTTTACGCTTCGCCCATGTGCTGCTGGCGGCGCAGGCGCAGGTTCAGCAGGCCCTGGAAACCTTCCAGCGAAATCAGGTGCGAGTAGATGCGCGACAGGTAACCTTTCTTCATCAGCTGCTTGATCTTCTTTTCCGGAAGTTCGTTCAGCTTGTCCTCGTTGATGCGGTAGAGACCCGCGAGGCGCATGTTCTGGCCACCCTTGGCAGAGGCGTGGGCTTCGAAGGATTCGATCAGGCCCAGCTCGTCGAGCTGCTTCGTGAATTCCTGCGTATCGATGCGCGCGCGTTCCATCTCGGTGACGAGGCGTTCGATGTCTGCCCAGTTGTCGGTCGGTTCGCCGTTATCGTCAACCAGCGGCTTGTCGTTGGCTTCGAGCCCCTGCGGGTCGACGCAGACAATGTTCTGGGCGCCACGCTCTTCGGTAGCCGGTACCTGGACCAGGAAGAACGGCCAGCGGCGCACGTAGGCGGGAATGTAGGTGCCAGGCATCCAGTTGCCTTCGTCATCGGTGAAAAGGTTCTGGTCCTTTTCAAGGCCGGTGATCGCAACCGGGACGTAGCCGCCGGTCTGCGAATCCTTGCCGAAGACGATGGGGTAGTGGCGCGCTGCCTGGAAGAATTCCACCGCCGTGATGTAGATGGAATTCATGTCCTTCGCAAACTCGGCCGGCGCGTGCTCGCGCTTGCCCATCTGCTTGAACTGGTCGCGGTTGAAAGGCACCAGCTCGGAATAGCCCGGCGGTGTCGGCAGCTTCTGCTGCTGTTCGGTCATGGTATTGCCCCTGGAAATGTCGAATTGATACTTGCCACACGAAAACGGCGGCCGCAGCCGCCGAGTCTACCGCAAATTGCGGTGAAATCAGTCACACGCCTCCGGGTCCGGCATCGGATCCTGCGACAGCGCCTTCGGGCGACGCTTCAGGCCCTGGGGCTTCTGCGAGAATCCTGCGACGAAGCCGAACTGCCCGGCATCCCGGTTAAAGGTACCGGCACTGTTCTCCAGGCTGATGCCACCTTCGAACACGCCCGCATACAGGCCATCGCGCGGCATCGGGTCGATATCGAAGCAGTCACCGGCACACAGGCGTGCCTCGAAATTGGTGCCGCGGATACCGATGGTCGCCACCGGTGTGCGCACCTTGAAGTTTTCCTTGTTGTCACGCCCGATCAGGCCCGTGATGGCACGAAAACCGCCCTTCAGCAGGCGGAACACGGCATTGCCGCCGGTATCTTCCTCGACCGTGCGGTCAGCAGCCGAGCGCGTGCTGCTGCGCTGGCCCTGTTCCTGCGGCGTTGGGCCGGAATAGCGGTATTCCGCAATCTGGAAGCGGCTGTTGGGCCGGATCAGC
>JAWWBT010000189.1:0-2774 GCA_033720815.1 Gammaproteobacteria bacterium
CGCCATCGAAAACCTGTCCGAAGCCACCAAGCCTGCCGATGTAGTCACGATCGGTGAATGGCTGGAAGGGAAGGAGCTTCTCGACGAGGCCGGTGGGCTCGCCTATATCGGCGCGCTGGCCAAGGATGCGCCGGGCTCGGCCAACCTCAAGGCCTACGCGGATATTGTTCGCGAGCGCTCCGTACTCCGGCAGCTGATCCGCACCGGCAACGATATCGCGACCAGTGCGCACGCTCCGGAAGGACGCAGTGTTTCCGACCTTCTGGAATTTGCCGAGCAGTCGGTTTTCGAAATTGCAGAGAAGGGCAGTCGCTCGAAGAAAGGTTTCGTCGGCATCAAGAAACTGCTGAACGCGGCGGTGGATCGTATCGACAGCCTGTTCCATTCCGACAGTTCGCTGACCGGCATCCCGACCGGGATCGATGCCTTCGATTCCAAGACCTCCGGACTGCAGAAAGGTGACCTGGTCATCGTTGCGGGGCGTCCGTCGATGGGCAAGACCTCGTTCGCGATGAACCTGGCCGAGCATGCCGCGATTCGCGAGAAGGTGCCGACCGCCGTGTTCTCGATGGAAATGTCCGGCGAACAGCTCGCCCTGCGCATGATTTCCTCGCTGGGTCGCATTGACCAGTCCAAGGTGCGTAACGGCAAGCTGGATGACGAGGATTGGCCGCGCATCACCTCGGCAGTCACGCTGATGTCCGAGGCGCCGATCTTCATCGACGATACGCCGGCGCTTTCGCCGACCGAAATGCGCGCCCGAGCACGCCGCCTCAAGCGCGAGCATGGCCTCGGCCTGATCGTGGTCGACTACCTGCAGCTGATGCAGGTGGCCGGCACGAAGGAAAACCGCACTGGCGAGATTTCGGAAATCTCGCGTGGCCTGAAGAGCCTTGCGAAGGAGCTCGATGTGCCGGTGATTGCGCTGTCACAGCTGAACCGTAACCTGGAACAGCGCCCCGACAAGCGCCCGGTCATGTCCGACCTGCGTGAGTCCGGTTCCATCGAGCAGGACGCCGATATCATCGTGTTCATCTATCGCGATGAGGTCTACAACGAAAACAGTCCCGATGCCGGTACCGCCGAGGTCATCATCGGCAAGCAGCGTAACGGCCCGACCGGCAAGGTTCGCACCGCGTTCCTTGGTCGGTTCACGCGCTTCGAGAACCTTGCCGAAGACCATTTCTTCGAGGGTGACGCATGACCCGGGCAACCCGGGCCGACATCCATCTCAGCGCCCTGCAACACAATCTCGCCGAATTGCGCCGTCGTGCGCCGCAGAGTCGCGTGATGGCGGTCATCAAGGCCAATGCCTACGGCCATGGCATCGAGGTGGTTGCGCCTGCATTGCGCGACGCCGACATGTTTGCCGTTGCCAGCAGCGACGAAGCAGACCGTATCCGCGCGGTTGGCGTCGATACGCCGATCATGTTGCTGGAAGGGGCGTTCAATCCCGACGAGCAATTGCATGCGGCCGAACAAGGCTACGAGTTGGTGATTCACAAGTTCGAGCAGCTCGACTGGTTGCGCGATTATGCGGGACCGGCACTGCCGGTATGGCTAAAGGTCGACACCGGGATGAACCGCCTCGGCTTCCGTCCCGAAGAATTTGCCGATGCGTGGAAGCGCCTTGCCGCGCTGGAGAATATCGCCGGCAAGCCGCGCATCATGACCCACCTTGCCAAGGCCGATGAACTCGATGAAACGTTCACGCATGGCCAGGTCGAGCGCCTGGATGAACGTGTCGCCGATATCGTCCGTGAGCACGGGCTGGAAGTGAGTATCGCGAACTCCGCGGGCACGCTCGCGTTTCCGGCCACGCATCGAGACTGGGTTCGACCGGGCGTCTCGCTGTATGGCGTAAGCCCGCTCGAAGGGTCTACGGGTCCGGAGCAGGGGCTGCGCCCGGTAATGACGGTCGGCACCGAGCTGATAGCGAGGAAGCTGATCCGCAAGGGCGAAACGATCGGTTACGGCGGCCACTGGACTGCACCCGAGGACATGCCGTTTGGTGTGGTGGCGATCGGTTACGGCGACGGCTATCCGCGCCATGCACCGAATGGCACGCCGGTGCTGGTTAACGGCCAGCGCGTGCCGTTGATTGGTCGCGTCTCGATGGACATGATTACCGTGGACCTGCGCAGCCAGCCCGATGCGAAGCCGGGTGATCCGGTGGTGCTGTGGGGCGAGGGCCTGCCGGTCGAGGAAATCGCCGAGGCTGCGGGCACGATTCCCTACGAACTGCTCTGTGGTGTGACACAGCGTGTCGACTTCAAGGTGATCGAGTAGGGCACCGGTACTTCTCCAGGCAATAAAAAACCGGGCGACTGCCCGGTTTTTTATTGATCGCTGCTGGCGAGCTTCAGAGTTCGAAGAAGCCCATCTTCACGCCGGCCAGTTCGATCACGTCGTTATGCTTCAGCTTGTGGCCTTCGGAACCGACCTCGCTTTCGTTCACGGTCGGCGGCTTGCCCGAATCACCCTGCACCGGCACCACGAAGAAGCCATCGGCGCGGCGGGTAATTGCGGCAACCTGGACGCCGGGACGTCCCAGTGTCGTCAGGGCCTTGTTCAGCTCCAGTTCCTTGCCGGCAAACGCGCCGGAAAGTACCTGCAGCTTGGCGCGCGGCAAGCCCTTCTGTGCATCCGGGTCCACCGGTGCGCCACCCGCACCTTCGACCGCCTTGTTGACGCTGTCGAGGCTCGGGCTGCCCGGCTGGCTCTTCGAGCCCGGGCGAATGATCATGGTCTTTTCGAATTCGTCTTCGTCACCG
>JAWWBT010000190.1:0-2622 GCA_033720815.1 Gammaproteobacteria bacterium
AGAAGGGTGAAGAAGGCAAGTGTGGCGAAGGGAAATGCGGCGAAGACAAGAAGGGTGAAGAAGGCAAGTGCGGCGAAGGCAAGTGCGGTGGCGCTGCCTGAGTCGAGCCTTTCACCATTGCTGTTTCAGACAGCAGCGTGAATCGCCGCAGCTGAAAGGCTGCAATGAAAAGCCCCGGCATAGCCGGGGCTTTTTTTATTCTTGATGTCTATCGACCAGGGTGTCGAGCGAACACGACTGTGCGAGAGCATCAATTGAGGATGTGCTTGCGCTTGCCATTCACGATTTCGGCGACACGCCTGACAAACTCCTCGGCGGACAGCTCGCGAAAGGAATCCTGCCATTCCCTCACGTGGGGTTCGCGGATCAGTTTCAGTGGCAGGTTGCTCGTAATGATCGCGGCACAATCTCCGGAAACGTAGACGCGCGGCGGATTCCCGAGCAGCAACTTCAGGAAACGGAAGCTCTGTAGCGCGCGCTGCGCATCGTAATTGATCATCCAGTAATCCCCGAGCATCCGCGGATCCGGTGTTGTTGTCATTTGCATGTGATTTACCTCCAGCCCCTCCCCATGCGCAGCAAGGCACCGGAAAGGCGCAGCCGCTAGAGGTGCAGGTAGGTAACGTCGGGCAGGTCACTTTTCAGGATGGCGTCTCTCAGGGCTTCCACCGCGGCCTGCCTCGGGAAACCCTTGCGCCATGCCAGTGCGATGGTGCGCGTCGGCGAGCGGCCTTCGAACGGGATTTCCACCAGCGAGCGGCGACTGCGCGCGCCCATGGGGTAGCTCAGCGACGTCGCCGGCAATACGGTGATGCCAAGGCCGCTGGCGACCATCTGGCGGATGGTTTCCAGGCTGCTGCCTTCGACCGTGTTGGCGCCTTCCGACCCGTTTCCGGGTCCCACGCATTCGGGACAGGCATCGATCACCTGGTCACGGAAGCAGTGTCCTTCGCCCAGCAACAGCAAGGGCTGGTCGGCCAGCTCCGACGACTTGAGTCGCTTGCGCTTCGCCCAGGCATGATCCTTTGGAACGACGACACTGAAGGGTTCGTCGTAGATGGGTTGTGTCTCGATGCCGGGCCCACTGAACGGCAGGGCGATGATGATCACATCCACCTGCCCGTTGCGCAGGCGCTCGCGCAGGTTGGCAGTGAAGTTCTCCTCGATCATCAACGGCATCCGCGGCGCGATCTTGCGAAGCTCAGGCACGAGCTGCGGAAAAAGGTAGGGCCCGACGGTGTAGATGGCGCCAACTCGCAGGCTGCCTTCCAGTGGGTCTGTCTTCTGCTGGGCAAGCTGCTTCAGGCGCGCGGCTTCATCGAGTACGCGACGCGCCTGTTCGACGATGGGTTCGCCCTCGGCCGTCACCATGATCTGGCCGGCATCGCGTTCGAATACCTGGATGCCCAGCTCTTCTTCGAGCTTTTTCACCGCGACGGACAGGGTGGGCTGGGAGACAAAACAGGATTTCGCAGCACGTCCGAAATGCTGTTCGCGGGCAACGGCAACGAGGTAGCGGAGTTCATTCAGCGTCATGCAAATAATCTATCATCCAGTCCAGTGCGATAGCCAGACCTTTTGGAAACGCGTCATTCCACCATCACGTGGATTGTGCGATTCTTCGCCTTCAGGCAACGTCGTCCACTGAAAAAAACAGACACCGGGAAACATGGCAGCCAAGCGCAAACCGCAGGATTTCGATTTCAAGCCGGGTCGCCGGCTGGCAAACAAGTACGAGGTCGAGGAACTGCTGGGCAAGGGCTGGGAAGGCGAGGTCTACCGCGTTCGCGAACTTGCCACCGGTATCGACCGCGCGGCGAAATTCTTCTACCCGGAGCGCAATGTCGGCGACAAGGCGATCACCTATTACGCCAAGAAGCTGAACAAGCTGCGCCGTTGCGACATCCTGATTCCCTACCTCACTCACGATCACATCACGCACCAGCGCCAGACGGTGAAATTCCTGGTCTCGGAATTCGTGGAAGGCATGATCCTTGAGGATTTCATCAAGGCACAGCCGGGGAAGCGGCTCACGCCCTTCGAGGGCATCGTCCTGCTGCACCAGCTCGCTCATGGCCTGGAAGAGGTGCACGAGCTGAAGGATTATCACGGCGACCTGCATGCCGGGAACATCATCATCAGTCGCCACGGTATCGGCTTCAACGTGAAGCTGATCGATATCTATCGCTGGCACGGTCCAACGCGCGACAACATTGCCGAGGATGTCTTCGACATCATCAAGATCTTTTACGACGCCATCGGTGGTCGCAAGCATTACGCAAGGCAGCGGCAGGAAATAAAGGACATCTGCAAGGGCCTGAAGCGCAACCTGATCCTGCGCAAGTTCCGTAGCGCGGGCCAGTTGCGCGCGTACCTGGAGAACATGGAATGGGCACAGCCGTGAAGAGTTCGCGCCTGGTCGAAATCGATGTCGCCCGGGGCATCGCCGTTATCGGCATGGTGCTGTTCCATTTCCGCTGGGACCTCGATCACTTCGGTATCGCTGCGGCCGATATGCTGGATGGTCCCTGGTACTGGTTCGGCCGCGCCGTGGGCGCGAGCTTCGTATTCCTTATGGGCCTGTCGATGATGCTTGCAGTGGCACGCAAGCCGCAGGCCTTC
>JAWWBT010000191.1:0-2591 GCA_033720815.1 Gammaproteobacteria bacterium
CACGCGATGATAGCGCGGATGCGGCGCTTGTGAAGGATTCCGGTATCATGTGGCCCGGGGAGCGAGGGGCAGGACAAGCAGGACCACCGTGAAGAACATCCAGCTGATCATCAATCCGCACGCCGGGCGCGGCGATGGAGCGCGCACCGGTCCGGAAATCGCACGCGAACTCACGCGCCGGGGGTTCGATTGCGAGGCACGCCTGACAAACGAGCGCGGGCATGCCGTTGAACTCGCGCGCGAGGCTGCCGCGAACGGTGCGGACTGTGTCGCGATTGCCGGCGGTGACGGCAGCATCCACGAGGCCGTGAACGGCCTGATGCAGTCCGGCTGCAAGACTCCGCTGGCAATCATGCCTGTGGGTACCGGCAACGACTTCGCCAAGATGTTCGGCTCTCCGAGCTGGCAGACCGTCTGCGCGCAGATCGCCGACGGCCAGCGCCGCCACGTGGATATCGGCAGGTGCAATGGCCGCTATTTCACGAACGGTATCGGCATTGGCTTCGACGCGAAGGTCGCGGATATCGCCAACAACATCGGCTGGCTGCGCGGCAAGGCAGTCTATGGCGTGGCGCTCGCCAAGGTGCTCGCCTTCCACCACGACAATCCCTCGGTTCGCATTACCACCGACGATCACACCTTCGTACAGCCGATCACCCTGCTGGCGGCCGCCAACGGACGTGTCTATGGCGGCTCATTCCGGATTTCGCCCCAGGCCAGCATCGCGGACGGCGCGCTGGATATCGTCATCGCGGCCAATTTCTCGCGGCTGCGGATCATGCAGCTGGTACCGCATGTACTGCGCGGCACGCACCTCGGCCTGCCCGGCGTGCGCTTCCTGCGCACGCGCAAGCTGCTGGTCGAATCAAGGGAAGCGCTTACCGTTCATGCCGACGGCGAGATGCTTGAAGGCGATAACCGCCGACTCGAGATCGAGCTGCTACCCGGACGGCTTTCCGTCATCGGCTGATACGGGTTTTCGCGCGGGGCGCGTCGAACCGAGATAGATCGCCACCAGCGCCATGCCCGCACCGAGGAACTGGATCGGCAGCAATTGCCGCTCGAACCACAGGAAATCCCACACGAAGGCACTCACCGGCTGCAACAGCAGGATCAGGCCCACCGTCGAGGCATCCAGCTTCGGCAGGCCGTGCGAAATCAGCTGCCAGCCGAATATCTGCGCCGCCAGCCCGTAACAGAGCAACCAGCCGAAATCCGTCCATGTCGGTATCGCCAGTGACTCACCCATGGCAAGCGTGATCGGCGCTAGCATTGCCGCACAACTCAGCGACAGTACTGCCATGTTGGCGTAGTTCGAGGCGACCACGGATTTCAGGCGCGAAGAGCGCAGCGTGAGCGTGTACGCCGCATAGCAGACAGCCGTCACCAGGCCGAGGATCACGCCGAGCTGGTAATCCTCGCCCAGCGTCAGCCACTCCGGCGCCACCAGCAGGCTCAGGCCGACGAAGGCCAGCGGGATGCCGACCATCAACCGCCAGTGCAGGTGCTCGCGGTACAGCAGGACACCCGCCAGCGCGAGCAGGAATACCTGGAAATTCGCCAGCAGCGTTGCGAGGCCCGGCCCCACGAAACGGATACTGCGATGCCAGAACAGCAGGTCCAGGGCGAACCAGAATGCCGCGATGATCGCGGGCAGCATTGGCTTCCAGCCGAACCACAGCTTCTCGCGACGCAACTTCACGATGACGGCCAGGGCAATGCCGCCCAGCAGCATGCGGTAGAAGCCCGCCGCTGTCGGGTCGACACTGACGATCTTCACGAACACGCCAGCCAGCGAAATCATGATCGCGCCAATGGCGATCTGCAGGATGGGCTTCATTCGGCAAGGGCTCCCACGGCAGCCTGAAAGCGAAGCAGTGTAACAGGGCTTGCGCGTACCGGAATCCATGATAAGATATTTAGACAAATGTCTAATAAAGAGATGTAATGACGGCACAACAGAACATCTTCAAGGCACTGGCTGACCCGACACGGCGCGAAATACTCGCGCTGCTGCGCAAGGGTTCGCTGAGCGCCGGCGAGCTCGCGGAGGAATTCGACATGACCCGCGCATCGCTATCGCACCACTTCAACGTGCTGAAGGCGGCCGACCTCGTCATGACGGAACGTCGCGGCCAGCAGATCATCTACTCGCTGAACACCAGCGTCTTCGAGGACGTCGCCGCCATGATGCTGACGCTCTTCGGCAACAGGGGGAAAGGAAAATGAGCAATTACCATCGAATCATGGGCGTCGTGCTTGTCGTCATCGCCTTCGCCGGTGCCGCCATTGCCGCGATGCACGTCGAAGGCACCGTTCCGGTGCACTGGAATGCCGCGGGCGAAGTCGACCGCTGGATGGAGAGCCCCTGGGGCCTGCTGATACTGCCGGCGACCATGCTTGGCGTGTTCCTGGTTTTCCAGGTAATCGGCGTGATCTCGCCGAAGGGTTTCCGACTGGAAACGTTCCAGCGGACGGTGGGCATCTTCCAGAATGCCACGCTGTTTTTCCTGGCACTGGTGTTGGCAGCACAGTTGCTCTACGCCGGCGGAATAAACGTCGACATGACCATGCTGGTACTGCTCGGCATG
>JAWWBT010000192.1:0-2585 GCA_033720815.1 Gammaproteobacteria bacterium
ACCTGGTTGTCTGCCGCCTTGGCCAGCGCGTCGAACCAGTCGGCGATTTCGCCAAACCCTTCATCCCGGGCAATCGTGGCGGCCTCGGGGTAGAAATTCTCTGCCGCCTTGCTCTCGGCAGCCGAGGCCGCGCGCAGGTTCTGCTCGGTGGAGCCCATCGGCAAGCCGGACACGGGATCGGACACCGCTTCCAGGTATTCGAGATGGCCTGCCGCCTGGCTGGTGCCATTTTCGGCCGCTGCGCGAAACACGGCCCCAGCCTCGTTCTGCCCCTCGACATCTGCCTTGGCAGCAAAATACAGCAGCACCCTGTTCAGCTCCGCTTCCAGCCGAAACGCCTGGCGCAGCATCTCCGCTGTCTTTGTTCCCTTGAGCGACATCTATCTTCCTCATGCAGCTACCAGTCGCGGCGCTTGAAAATGACACCTGGCGACCCGATATCCGTGGTTGGCAAGGCTCGATCAGTGTGATGTCATACTGACATCGGCCGGGCCACACCGGCAAGACCACCACCTGACAGGAAAGCACATGCCCAGCAAGATCAGCGCCAAATCCCGAAAACAGGCAGATCCGAAGGAAGTCGATTTCGAATCCTCGCTGGAAGCTCTGGAGGCCCTGGTCGAGCGCATGGAATCCGGCGACCAGCCACTGGAAACTGCCCTGCAGGATTTCGAGAAGGGCATCAGCCTGGTGCGAAGCTGCCAGGCAGCGCTGGAAAACGCCGAATTGCGGGTCAAGCAACTGGTCGAGAAGAACGGCGGCAGCACGCTCGCGCCGCTTGACGAGGACGACGACGCTTGAGCATCGCTTTTGCCTGAATTTCAGCCTATTTCAGCCCCGTATCGCCGAATTTCAGCCCCTTAACTCGGCGTTCAAGTCAGGTATAATACGTGTCCCCCACGATTCCGGACCGACCCGGAATCACCCAGTCCCGATTGGAGACCAGCTAAATGAGTGCAAGCAAGCAGGCAACGGCTGCCACCATTGCCGATGTGCAGGGCAGTGAAGACACCCGCCGCATTCCCATCAACCAGGTGGGCATCAAGGACATCCGTCACCCGGTCCGCGTCAAGGATCGCAGCGGCGGCGAGCAGCACACCATTGCCACTTTCAACATGTACGTGGACCTGCCGCACAATTTCAAGGGCACCCACATGTCGCGCTTTGTCGAGATTCTCGAGAACCACGAGCGCGAGATCACGGTCGACTCCTTCAAGGAGATGCTCGCCGAAATGACGGAACGCCTCGAAGCCGAAAAAGGCCATATCGAAATGCGCTTTCCGTATTTTGTCAGCAAGGCCGCGCCGAAATCCGGTGTCACTTCCTTGATGGATTACGACGTATCGCTGATCGGCGAGCGCTGTGGCAATCGTACCGAGCTGGAGATCAAGGTGATCGTTCCGGTCACCAGCCTGTGCCCCTGCTCCAAGAAGATTTCCGATTACGGCGCGCACAACCAGCGTTCGCACGTTACCGTTCGCGCCAGGGTGCGTGGCTTCGTCTGGATCGAGGAACTGATCGACCTGGTGGAAGAAGAAGCAAGCTGCGAGCTTTACGGCCTGCTGAAGCGCCCCGACGAAAAGTACGTCACGGAACGTGCCTACGACAACCCGAAGTTTGTCGAAGACATGGTGCGCGATGTGGCCGTGCGGTTGAACAATGACGACCGGGTTGCGTCCTACGTGGTCGAATCCGAGAACTTCGAATCCATTCACAACCACTCGGCCTACGCGCTGGTTGAAAAGAACAAGGAAGCGAAGTCGAGCTGAGCTGTGCCGCAACCGTAAAGAAGCCCGGCAATGCCGGGCTTTTTCATGTGAGGCTTGTCAGCCTCGCTGGGACAGTTTTTCGTTGGTCCTGGCCAGCCTGTCGATCAGCGTATTCACGAACACCTTGTTGAACTTGAGCTGGGCGTCGGTCGAGGCGCGCTCGATGGCCTGCTGGTTCAGGCACAACACCGATACGCTGCCGCGCGCGCGGACTGTGGCAGTGCGTTCGACACGGCCGTTGAACCCCATCTCGCCAAACACATCACCTTCGGTCAGCACGCCGAGCTCCGTATCGTTCTTCCAGACCGAAACGTCCCCCGATATGATGACGAAGAAACTGTCGTCTTCCTCGCCTTCGGTGATGATGTTCTGGCCACTCGCATATTGTTTCCACTCGCCAGCACGCAACACGTCGCGGAGTTCCTCGTCTTCGAAAAGCGAGAAGAACCTGAGGTCACGAGTCAGGCGGAAACGTTCTTCCTCAGGCAGCTCCTGCGTGGCCTCGCTGATTTCGTCAAAGATGTAGGCAAGATCACCGGCAATATCGAGCCCGGTCTGGTAGCGCTTGCGTGGATCCTTGCGCATGCAGCGCATCACCACGCGCGACAGGATTTCCGGCAGGTCCGGTCGGTATTCGCTGACCGGTACCGGATTTTCCTTGAGAATCTTGTGAGTCAGCTCGTTCAACGTCGACGCGTAGTACGGCGACATGCCGGTCAGCAGCTCATAGATACTGACGCCAAGCGAATACAGGTCCGACTGGTTGCCAACACTCTCGCCCCGGATCTGCTCGGGCGACATGTAGCGCGGCGTACC
>JAWWBT010000193.1:0-2568 GCA_033720815.1 Gammaproteobacteria bacterium
ATGATGAATCGATACGTGAAGAGGCGCAGACACAGGCATTCCTCGAAAGCGAATTGCGGTTCGCGCTGGATCGGCATCAACTCGAGCTTCATTACCAGCCGATCTGTCGCTTCTCCGGTGACGAATGCGAAACGGTCGGTTTCGAGGCACTGTTGCGCTGGCATCACCCTGAACTGGGAAATGTCCGTCCGGACGTATTCATCCCTCTCGCGGAGTCGACCGGTGTCATTGAGGAAATCGGACGCTGGGTCCTGAATGAAGCCTGCCGGCAGATTGCCCAGTGGCGGGCTGCTGGCCATGAATTCCGGGTCGGGATCAACCTTTCACCGCGACAGATGCTCGACCGCGGCTTGAGCAAGGACGTCGAGAACGCGTTGCGGGAAACCGGTGCGCCCGCGGATTCCCTGGTCATCGAAATCACCGAGTCGCTGGCGATCCGCAACCTGGAATCCGCCGTGCAGATGCTTTCGGAACTGCGTGCGGTCGGCGTGCGGATAGCGCTGGATGATTTTGGCACCGGTTATTCCTCACTGAGTTACCTGAACCTCCTGCCCATCGATATCCTCAAGCTTGATCGCGTGCTCATTTCGCACATTGATCGCGAGCAGCAGCCGCTGGAGATTGCGCGCGGCATGATTGCCCTTGCGCATGCCATTGGCCTGCAGGTCGTTGCTGAGGGTGTGGAAACCGAGGAACAGGCCGTCCTGCTGCGCAGCCTGCGCTGTGACCTTGCCCAGGGTTATCTCTTCAATCGTCCGATGCCGGCGTCGGAAGTCCTTGCTGCAACCGGCACTGGTTGAAAATGTCGGCGATTCGCACGACAGCCCCCAGCCATTTGGCATCAATGCTGTAAGCATTTTCGGAACCCGCTTCCCCGGCGTTCACGCGGCCTCCCGGCTTCCTATACTCCAATTGAATGATTGATCAGGCATCCATCAGAAAGCGTTAACCGGGGGTACATGATGTACAAGTTGATCGATTGGACCGAGGACCTGCATGTCGGCATTCGTGACCTCGATGACCAGCACCACATTCTCGTCGAGCTGTTGAACGAACTGCATTACGCCATCCACAGGAGGCTTGGGCTGGAGGTCTGCAGGGATGTGCTGGAACGACTGCGTCGTTTCGCCGATGTGCATTTCACGTTCGAAGAGAACTATCTCCGTAGTGGAGATCGCGTACAGGCTGACAGGCATCGCGAGGAAAGACGCGAACTGATGCAGCAGCTCGACGCATTGCTGGCGCGAATCGACACCCTGCAATCAACAGTGAGTTTTCACCGATTGCACAAGCTCAAGGTATGGCTCCTGCAACATATCCTTGCCGCCGACGAAGGGATCAGCCAGTACCGGCGCAGTGATACCGTTCATTTCGAAGCACGCCAGGCACGCCTCGAAAAGCTCAAACCGACGCTCTGGTAAATGAAAAAAGCCCCGCCTAGGCGGGGCTTTTTACGGGTTTCCGGAAAGACCGGATCAGGCAGCCAGCTGGCGCAGCACGTAGTGCAGGATGCCGCCATGCTGGACGTACTCGACTTCCTTCGGCGTATCGAGACGGACATCAACCTTGAATTCCGTCGTCTTGCCGTCATCGTCGGTCGCCGTCACGGTGACTTCCTTCGCATTGCCATTGTCGAGACCCTGGATGTCGAAGGTCTCCTTGCCGGTCAGGCCGAGCTTCTCGGCATTGTCGCCTTCCTTGAACTGCAGCGGGACAACGCCCATGCCGATCAGGTTGGAACGATGGATGCGCTCGTAGCTCGCGGCAATCACGGCGCGGACGCCGAGGAGCAGGGTGCCCTTGGCCGCCCAGTCACGCGACGAGCCGGTGCCGTATTCCTCGCCGGCCAGCACGACCAGCGGGGTCTTCTCTTCCTTGTACTTCATCGCGGCGTCGAAGATCGACATCTGCTCGCCGGACGGTACGTGGACGGTCACGCCGCCTTCGGTGCCCGGGGCCAGCAGGTTGCGCAGGCGGATGTTGGCGAAGGTGCCACGCATCATCACTTCATGGTTGCCACGACGCGAACCGTACGAGTTGAAGTCCTTCGGCTCGACACCGTTTTCCTGCAGGTACTTGCCTGCCGGGGAATCCGGCTTGATGGCACCGGCGGGGGAGATGTGGTCGGTAGTGACCGAGTCGCCCAGCAGTGCCAGCACGCGTGCGCCGGAGATGTCGCCAATGCCCGACGCTTCCATCTTCATGCCTTCGAAGTACGGCGGGTTCTTCACGTAGGTGGAATCCGGCCAGGTGTAGATGTCGCCTTCCGGCGTATCGATGGCGATCCAGTTCGGGTCGCCCTTGAATACGTCGCTGTAGGACTTGTTGAACATCTTCGAATTGATGTTCTTCGCGATCATGTCCTGGATTTCCTTCGGCTGCGGCCAGATGTCCTTGAGGAAGACGTCATTGCCGTCCTTGTCCTTGCCCAGCGAATCCTTCTGCAGGTCGACGTTCATCGAACCGGCCAGCGCGTAGGCGACGACCAGCGGCGGCGAGGCGAGGAAGTTCATCTTCACGTCCGGGTGGATGCGGCCTTCGAAGTTGCGGGTGCCCGAAAGCACCGAG
>JAWWBT010000194.1:0-2544 GCA_033720815.1 Gammaproteobacteria bacterium
CCTGTGGAAAATTGTAGGCGCCCCGCAACTGGAAACCGCAAGCAGCGATAAAGAGCGAAACCATTATTGCGATGAAGCGCATCATCAAGACACCACGATATTGACGAGCTTGCCGGGAACGACAATCACCTTGCGCACCGTCTTGCCGTCGGTGAAACGCTGTACGTTCTCGTCGGCCATCGCGGCATTTTCGATGGATTCCTTGTCGGCATCCGCCGGAACGTCGATACGTGCGCGCAGCTTGCCATTCACCTGCACCACCAATTCGATGGAGTCCCTCGCCAGCGCATCTTCATCCACTTCCGGCCAGCCGGCGTCGAGGATGTCACCGTCGCAACCGAGTTTATCGAACAGCTGCTGCGCTTCAACCGGGACGATCGGCGCGAGCAATTGCGCAACACCGGTGAAGATTTCCTGGCGAACGGCACGGTCCTGGTCAGTATCACCTTCGTGCCTGGTCACGGCATTCATCAGCTCCATCACGGCAGCAATGGCCGTGTTGAACACCATGCGGCGACCGATATCGTCACTGACCTTCTGGATGGTCTCGTGCAACTGGCGACGCAATTCCTTCTGGGCCGGATCGAGCTTGTCGGCATCCAGTGCCGGTGCTTCACCACCGGCAGCATGCTCTTCGACCGCACGACGCAACCGCTTCATGAATCGCGCTGCACCTTCGACACCGGCATCAGACCACTCCAGCGTCTGTTCCGGCGGCGCGGCGAACATCATGAACAGGCGCACGGTATCAGCACCGTATTCCTCGACCATGTCGGTCGGGTCCACGCCGTTCAGCTTGGATTTCGACATGGTACCGATACCGTCATAGGTCACCGGCTTGCCGTCTTCCTTGTGCTCGGCAGAAACGATCTCGCCCTTGTCGTTGCGCTGGACATTTACGTCCGCCGGTGGAATGTACTCGATACGCCCTTCGCCATGCTTGCGGTAAAAGATGTGATTCAACACCATGCCCTGCGTCATCAGGCGCTTGAACGGTTCATCGACCTTGATGAGGCCCAAGTCGCGCATGGCCTTTGTCCAGAATCGGGCATACAAGAGATGAAGAATGGCATGCTCGATACCGCCAATGTACTGGTCGACCGGCATCCACTCGTCGGCTCGTTCGTCGACCATCTTCGAATCATTGTCGCGGCTGGTATAACGCAGGAAATACCAGGACGAATCCACGAAAGTATCCATGGTGTCGGTTTCACGCTTCGCGGGCTTCCCACATTTCGGGCAGTCCACATTGAGGAATTCCTCGTGCTTCGCCAGCGGGTTGCCGCTGCCATCCGGCACCAGGTCTTCCGGCAATTTCACCGGCAGGTCTTCGTCCGGCACCGGCACATCACCGCAGCCACCGCAGTGGATGATCGGGATCGGGCAACCCCAGTAGCGCTGGCGGGAGATACCCCAGTCGCGCAAGCGGTAATTCACGCGCTTGCGGCCAAGATCCTTCACTTCCAGGTCAGCCGCGATCGCATCGAAAGCTGCCTGGAAATCGAGCCCGTCGTACTTGCCGGAATTCACCAGCTGGACGTTTTCCTTGCTCGCGTAACCGTCCTTCCAGTTCCTGTCGTCGTAACCGTCGTAACCAACCACCTGCTTGATTGGCAGGTCGTACTTGTTGGCGAATGCGAAATCACGCTCGTCATGCGCGGGCACAGCCATCACCGCGCCCGAGCCGTAATGCATCAGCACATAATTCGCGACCCACACCGGAAGTTCTTCACCAGTCAACGGATGCTTTGCGGTCACCCCCAGCGGCATGCCCTTCTTTTCCTGCACGGCGATTTCCGCTTCGGTGGTACCGCCGCGACGACACTCATCGACGAACGCGGATATTTCCTTGTTGTTCTCGGCCATTTTCATCGCAAGCGGATGCTCGGCCGCAACGGCAAGATAGGTTGCACCCATCAGCGTATCCGGACGCGTCGTATACACCTCGATATCGCCCTGGTCGCAGGGGAAGGTAATATCGCAGCCATGCGAACGACCGATCCAGTTCGCCTGCATTGCGCGCACACGCTCCGGCCAGCCGTCCAGGTGATCAAGATGATCCAGCAGTTCGTCGGCGTAGCGCGTGATGTTCAGGTAGTACATCGGGATTTCACGCTTCTCTACCAGCGCACCGGTACGCCAACCGCGGCCATCAACAACCTGCTCGTTCGCGAGCACCGTCTGGTCAACCGGGTCCCAGTTCACTGTGCCGGTCTTCTTGTACGCGATGCCGTTTTCCAGCATGCGCAGGAAGAACCACTGGTTCCACTTGTAGTAATTCGGGTGACAGGTCGCCAGCTCGACATCCCAGTCAATCAGCAGGTTCAACTGCTTCAGCTGGTTACGCATGTAGGCAATATTGTCGTACGTCCACTTGGCGGGCGGCATACCATTCTTCATCGCCGCATTTTCTGCGGGCAGGCCGAAAGCATCCCAACCCATCGGCTGGAAAACCTTCTTACCGTTCATGCGGTGGTAGCGCGTCAGCACGTCACCGATGGTGTAGTTTCGTACATGCCCCATGTGCAGCTTGCCGCTTGGGTA
>JAWWBT010000195.1:0-2542 GCA_033720815.1 Gammaproteobacteria bacterium
CGCCTCGCCGAATCCTGGTCACGGCACGCCGATATCGAGCGCCAGCTTGCGCTGCACGATGAAAAACTCCTGCCAACCGCGCGAGAGGTGGTAGCCACCACCGAGCGTGCCTATGCCAATGATCGCGCCACGCTCGACGAACTCGTCGAAGCCTGGCTGGACCAGCTCGACCTCGAGCTGCGTCGCATCGAACTCGTCACGCGTCGCGACCAGCTGCGCGCGGATATCAATTACCTCGGAGGGCATGAACGATGAGCGCCCGAAACATGAAAAGGATCTCGTTGCTCGTGATTGGCCTGCTGCTCGTTGCGATGGCTGCCGGATATCTTGTGAGCCAACCTGGTGAAAACTCCGGTGATACGGCACAGGCCAGCTCTCAGGCCAGTTCAAGGGAAAGCACGCGTGAGCATGCCGAGAAGCATCTCGACCCGACCTACGTCTGCCCGATGCACCCGGATGTGACCAGCGACGAACCTGGCAACTGCCCGATCTGCGGTATGGACCTTGTCGTGAAGCGATCGACGGCTACCGCGATGGAAGATACCGATCGCGGCGAGGTTCTCTATTACCGTCATCCGCACAATCCGGAGATCACCTCGAAGACGCCGGCGAAGGACGAGATGGGCATGGATTTCATTCCCGTCTACGCCAATGCCGGCGGTACGGTGACGATTTCGCGGGGCATGGTGCAGAACCTTGGCGTACGCACCGCCACTGCGGAGCGGGGCAAGCTGTGGCGCAAGATCGATACGGTCGGTTACATCGAGTACAACGAGGCACTCGTTCGTCATATCCATCCGCGTGCTGCCGGTTGGGTGCAGGACCTGAACGTCCGTTCCGAAGGTGAGCGCGTGGAGCAGGGCGATATTCTCTTCCGCTTCTATTCACCGGATATCGTGAATGCACAGGAAGAATTCATTTCAGCACTCGAATCCGGCAACCGACGCCTCATCAATGCGTCGCGCGAGCGGCTAAAGTCGCTGGACGTCACCGAGCGCGATATCGAATCGATCGCAACAACTCGGCTCGTGATGAACCCGCTGCCGTATTACGCCACGCGCGATGAAGTCGTCTCTGGATTGAACGTGCGCGAAGGCATGTACGTGTCGCCGTCGATGGAGATCATGTCACTCGCCGATCTTTCTTCGGTCTGGCTGGAAGCCGATGTATTCGCGGCGCAGGCGAGCTGGGTGGCGGAAGGCCAGCCGGTCGATGCCACGCTGCCGTACCGTCCGGGTGAAACCTGGGAAGGCCGGGTGGATTTCGTCTCGCCAGTGCTGGACCCCAAGACGCGCACGGTGAAGGCGCGCCTGCGCTTCCCGAACCAGGATGAGTCACTGAAGCCGAACATGTTCGCCAACGTGTCGATCTACGGCGGGCCGAAGTCCGACATCGTGATCATCCCGCGCGAGGCGCTGATTCGCACCGGCAAGGAAGACCGCGTGATCCTCGCCGAGGGGGAAGGGCGCTTCTCCGCTACGGCGGTTGTACCGGGCATGGAAAGCGGCGATTACGTGGAAATCATCGCGGGCATCGAGCCGGGCGACGAGGTAGTCACCTCCGGCCAGTTCCTGATCGATTCCGAAGCCAGCCTGAATGCCAGCCTGGAGCGGCTGGAAAGCCGTGACAAATCCGGCAGGAAGGAAGAACACGTCGGGCACGACATGACGACCGTCGATGAGGATCACAGCGATCATGAAATGGACGGCGAGGGCATGGATGCAATGGATGAAGGAGACGGATCATGATCCGCGCCATCATCCTGTGGTCCACGCGTAACCGCATCCTCGTGCTGATGCTCAGCGCACTGCTGCTGGTCACCGGCCTGCAGGCGCTGCGCACGACACCGGTCGATGCGATTCCCGATCTTTCCGATGTGCAGGTCATCATCCGCACGGCCTACGCGGGGCAGGCTCCTCGCGTGGTGGAGGACCAGGTGACCTACCCGCTGAGCACGGCTTTGCTGTCGGTGCCTGGTGCAAAGACGGTACGTGGTTATTCATTCTTCGGTGATTCCTACGTCTACGTGCTGTTCGATGATGGCACCGATCCGTACTGGGCGCGTTCGCGCGTGCTGGAGTACCTTTCGCAGGTTTCCGGTGACCTTCCCGATAACGTGCGTCCGACGCTCGGCCCCGATGCCACCGGCGTCGGCTGGGTCTATGAATACGCCCTGGTCGATCGCAGCGGTAACCATGACCTTTCGCAACTGCGTTCACTGCAGGACTGGCTGCTGAAATTCGAACTGCAGTCGCTGCCTGGTGTCGCGGAAGTCGCCACCGTCGGCGGCATGGTGAAGCAGTACCAGGTGGTGATGGACCCGAACCGCTTGCGTGCCTACGGCCTGACCGTGCAGCAGGTGAAACGTGCCATCCAGCGCGGCAACCAGGAGACGGGTGCGTCCGTCGTGGAGATGGCCGAAGCGGAATACATGGTGCGTGCCAGCGGTTACATCACCAACCTCGATGACCTGCGCCATGTGCCGGTAACCGTGAGTGAATCCGGTACGCCGGTGCTACTGGAGGACATCGCCGAAATCCGC
>JAWWBT010000196.1:0-2527 GCA_033720815.1 Gammaproteobacteria bacterium
ACCATGAACGCTGCAAACACCTACAAGCGTAGCTTGAAGTCCGGGGCAGTCACGCTGTTCCTGATGCTGGGACTTGCCGGATTTGCGCCCGCTACGCTCGCGCAGGACGCAAGCAACTCGCTTGAATCCATCGAAGTCGCCTCATTGCCTGGCGACCAGGTGCAACTGCGCCTGCGGATGAGCAACCGCGCTACCGAGCCACGGGTATTCACCATCAAGGAACCCGCAAGGATTGCGGTAGACCTGGCGAACACCAACCTGGCCCTCGATAGCCGTCGCACCGAAATCGGCATTGGTTCCGTGCGAAATGCAATCGTCGCAGAAGCACAGGGCACGACCCGGTTGGTTATTAACCTCGCGAACATGATCGACTACGACACGCGCACCGAAGGTAACAGCGTCTTCATCACGCTGGGGAATTCGGGCGCGGCTTCGGCTGCAATCACCCCCACCCAAACCAGCGGAAGCGTACCGGTCAGCACCGGAGAGACGCAGTCTCAATCCAAGCCAAGAGGCCGCAGCATCACCGGTATAGATTTCCGTCGCGGAAAAGACGGTGAGGGCCGGATCTTTGTGAGCATGACCGACCCGAAGACTGTAGTGGACATGAAACAGGAAGCCGGCAAGCTCGTGCTGGAATTCAAGAACGTCAGCATGCCGGAAGACCTTATCAAGCGTTATGACGTCGTCGATTTCGCCACGCCGGTAACCACCATTGATGCCATGCGCCGTGGCAGTGACGTACGTGTAACCGTAAATGCACAGGGTGATTACGAGCATCTCGCCTACCAGGTGGACAAGCAATTTGCCGTGGAATTCAAGCCGGTGGTCGAGGAAGAGACTGCCTCAATCGATCCTCGCCAAAAAGAATACACAGGCGAGCGCCTGAACCTGAATTTCCAGGACATCGAGACTCGTGCATTGCTGCAGATCATTGCCGAATTCACTGGCAAGAACATTGTCGTGAGCGACTCGGTCTCCGGCAATGTGACCTTGCGGCTGAATAACGTCCCCTGGGACCAGGCACTCGACATCATCCTGCGCACCAAGGGTCTCGACATGCGCGAGAATGGCGACGTGATCCTTGTCGCCCCGGCGCAGGAAATTGCCGAGATGGAAAAAATAGAGCTCGAAGCGCGTGAACAGGTGCAGAAGCTCGAGCCACTTCGCTCTGAATTCATCCAGGTCAACTACGCAAAGGCCAGTGAACTTGCCGCGCTGATTTCTTCCGGCGGCGACCAGGGGCACTCGATCCTTTCCGAGCGTGGCTCACTGTCGATTGACCAGCGCACGAATACACTGCTGGTCCGCGATACCGAGGACAACCTCGCCGATGTGCGCCGCCTGATCAATCATCTTGACGTGCCCGTCAAGCAGGTTCTCATCGAGTCACGCATCGTCATTGCCAACGATAATTTCAATCGCGAACTTGGCGCTCGACTCGGCTACAGCGGCGTGAATATCGAACCGAATGGGCGAGACTATGTCACCAGTGGCGACTCGAACTCTGCCCGCACGCTGGCCAACTCGATTAATGACGGCCAGCCGGGACTGATATTCCCGGGTTCCGATGCAGACTCAAACGCACTCAATGTCGACCTTCCGGTGGGCCAGCCCGCTGGCTCGATAGCCCTGGCAGTTCTCGGCAACAGTTACGTCGTCGATCTCGAACTCTCCGCCCTTGAAGCTGAAGGTGACGGTGAAGTCGTTTCTTCGCCACGACTTGTTACAGCGAACCAGAAGGAAGCATCGATTCGCCAGGGTGTGGAAATCCCGTACCAGGAAGCCTCGGCAAGTGGCGCGACTGCGACGCAGTTCAAGGAGGCTGTGCTGGAACTGACAGTGACCCCGCAGATCACTCCGGATGAGCGTGTCATCATGGACCTGACGGTCAGCAACGATACCGTTGGCGAAGAAGTAGCCAGCGCTACCGGCGGATTCGTGCCGAGTATCGACAAGCGTGAAATTCAGACCCAGGTACTGGTCAACAATGGCGACACGGTTGTCCTCGGCGGTATTTACGAAACGTCGCGCAGCAAGTCCGAGCGCAAGGTTCCTCTGCTGGGTGACCTCCCGGGGCTGGGCTTCCTCTTCCGTTCGAAAACGGAATCGAACGACAAGCGCGAACTGCTGATCTTCGTCACTCCGAAGATCCTTGATGATCGCCTGGTACTGGAAGAATAATTCTCCGCAAAGTAGAAAAACGCGGCCTTCGGGCCGCGTTTTTTTTGCCTCCAAGAAATGCATCAAGGCCTGTAAACTCTCTTTCGTGATGAATGATCTGAATACCAGGCGAATAGTTCTTGTCGGGCCCATGGGCGCAGGCAAGACTGCGATCGGCAGGCGCCTCGCGCGCAAGCTCGGATGGGAGTTTATCGATACCGATCACGACATCCAGGAGCGGACAGGTGTCGACATCCCCTTCATCTTCGAAAAGGAAGGCGAGGAAGGGTTCAGGCGCCGTGAAACGCGATCGCTCCTGGCGCTGCTGGATAAACCCGGATGCGTCATCGCGACAGGTGGCGGA
>JAWWBT010000197.1:0-2461 GCA_033720815.1 Gammaproteobacteria bacterium
GACAAAAAAGCGGGCGGTAACGAGTATCAGCACGCCCAGGATCAGCGACTTGGTCGCCGCCGCGCCGACGTAACCGATCACCACCTCCACCACTGACACCGGTGCCGATAGCACTTCGTAGATCGTGCCGGTGAACTTCGGAAAATAGATGCCGAAGCTGGCATTGGAAATCGATTCGTTCAGCAACGACAGCATCAGCAGGCCGGGGATGATGAAAGCACCGTAGCTGACGCCGTCGATTTCCATCAGTCGCGAACCGATCGCGGCACCGAACACGATGAAATACAGCGAGGTCGACAGCACCGGCGAGAAGATGCTCTGTGTCAGCGTGCGGCCGGCGCGGGCCATTTCGAAGCGATAGATCGCACGAATGCCGTGGATGTTCATGAGCGCTCCTTGACGAGGTCGACAAAGATGTCTTCCAGGGATGACTGGCGCGAATGCAGGTCCTTGTATTCGATACCGTGCTGTTCGAGCGTGCGCATCAGCTGCGCAATGCCCGTGTTCTCGCTGGCGGTGTCGAAACTGTAGACGAGCTGGTGACCGTCATCGGCCAGCTCGAGGTCGAAGCCAGCCAGTGAGTCGGGCACCGTGCTCATCGCCTCCTGCAGGTGGAGCGTCAGTTGCTTGCGCCCGAGTTTCTGCATCAGCGATCGCGTTTCATCCACCACGATGATTTCGCCGCGGTTGATCACACCAACCCGGTCCGCCATTTCCTCGGCTTCCTCGATGTAATGCGTGGTCAGGATGATGGTCACGCCCTTGTCGCGCAGGCCGCGCACCATCTCCCACATGTCGCGGCGCAGTTCCACGTCGACACCGGCCGTAGGTTCGTCCAGGAACAGGATGTCAGGCTCGTGTGCCAGCGCCTTGGCGATCATCACGCGGCGCTTCATGCCGCCCGACAGGGTCATGATCTTCGCGTCGCGCTTGTCCCACAGCGACAGGTCGCGCAGGATCTTCTCCAGGTAGGCCGGATCCGGTGCATGCCCGAACAGGCCGCGACTGAAGCGGACGGTGGCCCAGACGGTTTCAAAGGCATCGGTGGCCAGTTCCTGTGGCACCAGGCCGATCTTCTTCCTGGCAAGGCGGTACTCGGCAATGATGTCATGGCCGTCTGCGCTCACCGTGCCACTGCTGGGCGTGACGATGCCGCAGATGATGCTGATCAACGTGGTCTTGCCGGCACCATTGGGTCCGAGCAGGGCGAATATCTCGCCCTTGCGAATGTCGAGATCGACGTTCCTCAATGCCTGGAAACCGTCGGCATAGGTTTTCTGCAGGGACTTTACCGAAATGATGGAGTCCATTTTTGCGAGCGTCCTCGGGGTGGCGTGTCGACATGGTCGGGCATCATCGCTCCGATCGCTTCTCACCTCAAGCCGTGCCCCTGACAGTGGCTGCGCATACCAGCTAGAGTAGGGGCATGATCTCGGCAAGGGGTGGCGTGTGCTGACGGAATGCATGCTGTTGTTGCTTGGCACAGCGGTGGTCGAGCCACAGGACATGGCGGCGAGCTATGCGCCAGCGCCGGCGGTGGTCCGTCTCGAGCTTGGTGTCAATCGCAGTATTGACGGTATCGATTACCTTGGCGACAACGGTTATGTCGCCGCCGCGCTGCAGCTGGCGGATGACAGCGGCTGGTACTTCGCGAGCGAAGGCCTGCTTGGCCGGGGCGACGGCAAGAGCTATCCGGAGGTTGCGACACGCGCCTTGAATTCCTCGCTGGGTTTCCGCTGGTTCCAGGGGCGGCACGCGGTTGCGCTGGAGCTGCAGGACTATCGCTGGTTCCAGTCCGGTGATCGCTACAGCAGGGATCGCCGCGCTGACTTCCAGGGCATGGCTGTGAATTACGCCTACGGCTCCTGGCATGTCGAGCTGGGCACCGAGCGCGATCGCCCGCTTTATTACGCCCCGCTGGACCGATTCTTCAGGTATGACATCGATCACCTGGCGCTTGCGCATCGCTGGCAGCTGCCTGGCGATCTGCAGCTTTCGCTGGCTTTCGGTCACGCGGATACCAGCGGCATCCCGCCGAGCCATTCCTACCTCAACCTGCTGGTTGCCGGGCGCTGGAGCGGCATGGACTGGCACCTGCGAATCTCCCATGTCGAAGCCGCCGCCGCGGATTTCTACCCGCTGATCGACCGCACTTCGGTTGGCTTCGCCGTGTCGCGCGCCTTTGCCCTGCCATGAAAGTTTCCCGCCAATTGAACCTGTCGATCGTTTGCGGGGATATACCGATGGCAGGCCGTGCCCGCCTGCCTGCGCGCGCTGACCGCGCGGCCATGACGGAGCCGGCATGACGAGCAAGGCCGAACAAGCTGAACGCATCCTGCTGGAGCGAATCGCCCAGGAGGATGCGGCTGCGCTGAAGCAGCTGTACATGAACTACCGTCCGCGCCTGCATCGCTTCCTGACCACGCTCGGATGCAGTCCCGCCGACCTCGACGAGGCCGTC
>JAWWBT010000198.1:0-2460 GCA_033720815.1 Gammaproteobacteria bacterium
GTTGCTACATGAAGCAGCGCATGTGCAGCACGGCGATACGCTCTGGCTGCCACTTTGTCGACTAGCGCTTTGCCTGTGGTGGCCGGTAATTCCGATGTGGTTCCTGTATCGCGAACTTACCTTGCAGGCTGAGCTGGCTGCAGATGCGCAGGCACTGGAGAACGCCAATGGGCCCGAGCGCCGTCGTTATGCCGCGCAGTTGCTGCGCGCGATGCAAGAATCACCCGTTTCAATAAACGTCGGCCTGCCGACATTCACTTCAAGACCATTCAGGAGAGCCAGGATGCGAATCCAGAACATCATCAATAGCCGAACCACCAGCCGCCAGAAGTCACGCCCGGGGCTGGTTGCAGCCGCTACCATGCTGCTGTCACTGCCGGTGATGGGCATGCAGGTTGCCGTGGCCGGCATTGATGTCAGCTTCATTGCCCCGCTGCTGAAGGGCGAGCTGACCTCGACCTATGGCGAACGCACGAATCCCTTCACCGGCAAGATGGCGCATCACAATGGCGTCGACCTGAAAGCACCACAGGGCACGCCGGTGCTGGCGCCGGCAGCGGGCGAGGTGATCTTTGCCGGTATGAAGAACGAAAAGTACGGCATCGTTGTCGAGATTGCCCACCTGGGCGGCTTTCGCACCTTCTACGCCCACCTCGACTCGACGAGCTTGAAGGTCGGCGATGCCGTGAGCAGCGGTGCCGAGATCGGCAAGGTAGGGAACACGGGCGAAAGCACGGGTCCGCACTTGCACGTGGAGTTGTTCCGCGACGGGGAGCGAATCGATCCCATGCAATTCCTGCCCTTGCAACAGGACTGAATCATCAAGGTCTGAAACGACAACGGGGCCCGCGGGGCCCCGTTTTTCATTGCATCAGCAGCAGTTAAGTTCATTGGCGGCCGTTCGCAAGGACGGTATGTCTTGCTTCCACTTGCCATTAGGCACATTGTGGCAAGGACGCACGTGTTTTCCCTTCTCCCCTGGATCTTCCAGGAGCAGGCCGTTCGCCCGCTCCTGAATCATGCCTTGGCCATCACACCGTTTAGCATCACAGGATTACCCGACTGCCATGAGCATGTTGACCTTCGGAATCATCGGAAGCTCCAGGAAGAACGACGAACGCCGCCGTCCCATTCATCCAGACCACCTGTCACGGGTGCCGGAACCGGTTCGCCGCAAGCTCGTGTTCGAGAAAGGTTATGGCGCGGCGTTTGGCTGGACGGACGAGGCGCTTGCCGCAGAGTCAGGTGGTGTCGCGAGCCGCACGGAACTGTTGAGCGAGCTGGGCAATGTCATCCTGCCAAAACCGACGATTGCCGATCTCGAGGAGCTGCGCGAAGGCGGCATTGCCTGGGGCTGGCCGCACTGCGTGCAGCAGGTCGGAATGACCCAGGCCGCCATTGACCGCAAGCAGACACTTATCGCTTTCGAGGATATGTTCGTCTGGGGCCCACAGGGCCAGATCGGGCGGCATACGTTTTACAAGAACAATGAAATGGCGGGCTACTGTGCGATCCTGCATGCCCTGCAACTCAAGGGTATTGATGGCCACTACGGCAACCAGCGCAAGACAATCATTTTCAGCTTCGGTGCCGTGAGTCGCGGCGCAATCTATGCCCTGAAGGCTCGCGGCTTCCGCGACATCACCATCTGCATCCAGCGGCCTGATCACGAAGTGCGTGAGGAAATCCTGAATTGCCATTACGTCCGTGTGCAGGAGGGTGGCAGCAACGACCCGGGATTGATGGTAGTCGAGCACGATGGTAGCGAACGGCCCTTGATCGAGCTGGTGGCCGAAGCGGATATCATCGTCAACGGCACGCTGCAGGATCCGCAGCATCCATTCCTTTACGTGAAGGAGCACGAGGTCGATAGACTCAAGCCTGGCAGCCTGATCATCGACATCAGCTGTGATGAAGGCATGGGCTTCAGTTTCGCCCGGCCGACCACTTTCGAGACACCGATGTTCGAGGTGGGAAGTGTCGATTACTACGCCGTCGATCACACGCCCAGCTACCTGTGGGAGAGCGCCACGCGATCAATCTCGGCGGCACTGGTCTATCACCTGTCCGCCGTCCTGGCCGGACCCGAAAGCTGGCAGCAGCATGAAACCATCAGGCGGGCGATCAATATCGACTCGGGAAGGATCGTGAAGGAAGACATTCTCGCGTTCCAGCATCGCGCAGCCGACTATCCCCACGCACGCACTATCGACTAGCCAGGGCGCCGTCGGCCTTGCTGAACGCGAAAAGGAAATCCGGGAGGCTTACTTGCGTGGTCGCTTGGTCGCGTCCAGGGCGTTATCGACATCCAGCTTGGCCAGCTTCGAAGTCGGTTCGCGACCCAGGGTGTCGTTGATCCACTTCGAGGTTTCCAGCAGGCGGGTCAGGTCGATACCGGTATCGATGCCCATGCCATGCAGCATGTACACGACTTCTTCCGTTGCCACGTTGCCAGCGGCA
>JAWWBT010000199.1:0-2419 GCA_033720815.1 Gammaproteobacteria bacterium
CCGCCGGCGAAGCGCTGCCCTTCGAGCAGGATGAGCTGGATCGCGATGGCCATGCCATCGAGGTTCGCCTCTATGCCGAGAAACCGAAGCAGGACTTCCTGCCATCGGTCGGCCTGTTGCAGGCCTTCGTCACACCGGAAGAATCCATGCACTTCCGCCTGGATACCGGCGTGGAAACGGGCGACGAAATCACCATTCATTACGACCCGATGATCGCGAAGCTCGTGGTCTGGAACGAGGATCGTGAAACCGCTCTCGGTTCCTTGCGCGACGCGCTGAACCAGACCGCAGTATTCGGCGTCACCACCAACCTGCCCCTGCTGCGAAAGATTGCGCAGGAAGAAGCCTTTGTGAAGGGCGATGTCGATACCCGTTACATCGACAACAACCTCGAGGCGCTGAACACGGCGGATGCCGCGCCGGAACATTTCCTCGATGCCGCCGCACTGGATATCGTGCTTGATACCAGCGATGCGGCCGACTGGGATCGCGGTGATGGCTTCCAAGTGAACGCACTCGGTGGCCGC
This sequence comes from Gammaproteobacteria bacterium, assembly GCA_033720815.1. GTDB lineage: Bacteria > Pseudomonadota > Gammaproteobacteria > Natronospirales > JAJUFS01 > JAWWBS01. The sequence goes on from JAWWBT010000199.1 coordinate 528, forward strand.
CGCTTCGTGTTCCGCGACGAGGCTGACGTTGAAACGACACGCTTCGCTCGCCGTCGTGACATGAGCTTCATTGTTCGCACTGATGAAGGCGAGCGCGAACTGACCGCGCAGTTGCTCAACGACACTGACATCGCGGTATCCGATGGCAACGTCACCCGCCGCTACACCATCCTGCGGCTCGAAGACGCCATCCAGGTGGCCTGCGATGGCGAATGCCATGAACTCCTGCGCATCCATCCCTTCGCGGCAACCGATGTCGGTGGCGCCGACGAGAAGCACCCTGGCTCACCGATGCCGGGGCGCATCGTCGCCGTGCACGTAAAGGAAGGCGATGAGGTTGCCGAGGGTGACCCGATCCTGGTGCTGGAAGGCATGAAGATGGAATACACGCTGAAGGCCGGTATTTCCGGAAAGATCGAGAAGCTGCTGTTCGGCGAAGGCGACATGGTCGACGCGGAAGTACCGCTGGTCGATATCGCGGCGGACGAGTAAGGAGACACACCAATGCTGATGTTCCCGGACAAGATCCGCATCGTCGAAGTCGGCCCGCGCGACGGCCTGCAGAACGAAAAGACGGAAGTTGCCACCGATACCAAGATCGATTTCATCAACCGCCTGACGGAAACCGGCCTGGAATCCATCGAGGTGACCAGTTTCGTTTCGCCAAAGTGGATTCCGCAGCTTGCCGATGCGGCAGAAGTATTCCAGGGCATCGAGAAGGGCCCGGGCGTGCACTACCCCGTGCTGGTGCCGAACGAGAAAGGAATGGAGCGTGCGATCGAGGTCGGCGCGAAGGAAGTATCGATCTTTACGGCGGCGTCCGAGACCTTCAACCAGAAGAACATCAATGCTTCGATCGCCGAATCGCTCGAACGTTTCGAGCCGGTGATGGCAATGGCGCGCGATAACGACATCAAGGTCCGCGGCTATGTCTCCTGCGTCCTCGGCTGCCCGTACGAAGGCGAGATTCACCCCGAAGCCGTGGCCGAAGTCGCCGCCGAACTCTTCCGCATGGGCTGCTACGAAATCTCCCTGGGCGACACGATCGGTGTTGGCACACCGCGCAAGGCGCGCCAGATGGTCTACCAGTGCGCGCGCCGCGTACCAATGGAACGTCTTGCCATCCATTTTCACGACACGCGCAACCAGGCGCTGGCGAATATCCTCGCCTGCCTGGACATGGGTATCGCGACGGTGGATTCCTCGGTATCAGGCCTGGGCGGCTGCCCCTACGCGGCGGGTGCTGCGGGTAACGTCGCCACCGAAGATGTCGTGTACATGCTGCACGGCATGGGCATCGACACCGGCGTCGATCTCAGGAAACTGCTGGAAACCTCGAAGTGGATCAACGAGACGTTGGATCGCGAACCGGTGTCCAAGCTCGCCAAGCTGGATATCGACAACGCGCTCGATGCGACGAAGCGACCGCCGACGAAATGATTGTCTTGTTCCTGGTCTTCCTGTTTTGTTCCGTTGTTATTGGAACGATTACCGGCTTCGTCTGGGAAATCTCGTTGAAGGCGAGTCTCCCGCCCGCCTGGATCACCCTGGTCGGTGCCGCATACCTGTACTTTTTTAACGAGTACTCCCAAGAAGCCGCGATGGTGCTTCCATACCTCTTGATAACTGCCCTGTTGGCCGCGATTACTGGAGGCGTATTGGGAAACCTTTATCTTGCTCCTCGCCTCAGGCGGACATCACCGCTTCCGTAAGAATGCCTTAAAGCACATTCAGTCTGGCCATTGCGGTTTCGTTCGCAGACTTAGGGCAGTAGCCGTCGCGAGGATCAAAAGCATCCCCACCAGCTGCAGGTTTCCAAGCGATTCACCCAGTACCACCACGCCGAACAGTGACGCCGTTACCGGCTCGACCATTGCCACGATTGACGCCAC
>JAWWBT010000200.1:0-2367 GCA_033720815.1 Gammaproteobacteria bacterium
AGAGCTCGGCGGCGTTGTCGATCCCCACCGTGTCGTCCACCGGCGAATGACAGATGACACGCGGCCGACGCAGTTCGCGCACGCATTGTTGCCATTGCACCGCTTCGAGATCATCGATCAACTGGCGACGGATACGGAACGGTCGGCCTGCCAGGCTCACGCAGGCTTCGCCATCCTTCCTGATCTGCTCGAGGTCGCGATCGAACAGCCGGGTCACGTGAGCCGGGTCTGCCGGTGCCGCGATGGTTGCAACAAGCTTCGCGCTTGCAATCGAAGCAGCCGCCTGCAGGATGGCCGTGCCACCCAGCGAGTGACCCAGCAGGATATCCACAGACCCATGTTCCGCTTCAAGATGCCTTGCTGCTGCGATCAGGTCTTCCACATTCGATGAAAAATTGCTGGCCGAGAAATCGCCGTCACTTTCGCCAAGGCCGGTGAAGTCGAAACGGAAGACCGAGAATCCCTCCCGCGTCATCCGCCGCGCGATGTTGACCGCTGCCTTGATGTTCTTGGTGCAGGTAAAGCAGTGGGCAAAAAGCACGATGCCACGGGACGCACCTGCTTCCGGCCTTTCCAGTATCCCGTGTAGCTCGATGCCGTCGGCATTTTCGAAACGAACAGTAATGCGTCTACCCATCAGCCACCCTCCATGCGAGACCCGCTTGCGCTACCATTGCAGCGTCAAGTCCTTACGGGAACAAGCTTACAAGCCATGAGCGAAGAAACCATAGCAGCCATCGCCACGCCCCCGGGCCGCGGTGGTGTCGGCATCATCCGCATCTCCGGCCCGCAGGTCCGACGCATCATCCTGGAAATATGCGGCGCCGAACTGGCGCCTCGCCGCGCTCGCTTGCATCGGCTCACCGATGCAAGGGGCGATGCGATCGATGACGGTCTGCTGTTGTTCTTTCCCGGCCCGAACTCCTTCACCGGCGAGGACGTGCTGGAATTCCAGGGACACGGCGGACCGGTTGTCATGGACATGGCCTTGCAGCGTTTCCTGCAACTGGGTGCGCGTGTCGCCATGCCCGGCGAATTCACCCAACGCGCCTTTCTCAATGACAAGCTTGACCTGGCGCAGGCCGAGGCGATCGCCGACCTGATCGACGCCGGCTCGAAGGATGCCGCGCGCGCTGCGACCCGCAGTCTCGAAGGCGAGTTCTCGCGACACGTCAACCAGCTCGCAAGACAGTGCCTGGAATTGCGCATGCACATCGAAGCAGCCATCGACTTTCCGGAGGAGGAAATCGATTTTCTCAGTGACCAGCGACTGCTGGCGCAAATGCAGGCCATGGTCGACGCTGCAGCGGAAACCTTGCGACGCGCGAACCGTGGTCGCGTCCTGCGTGACGGCATCGAAGTGGTGCTGGCCGGTCCACCCAATGTCGGCAAGTCCAGCCTCATGAATGCCATCGCCGGACGCGAAAGCGCAATCGTCACCGATGTTGCCGGCACGACACGTGACATGCTGCGTGAATACGTCGAGCTGGATGGTCTTCCCGTGCATCTTGTCGATACTGCGGGCTTGCGCGAAAGCGCCGACGTGGTCGAAGCCGAAGGCATTCGACGTGCGGCGCGCGCGATGGAAGATGCCGATATCGTTCTTGCCATCAGCGATGCCGCCAGCGTGACGCCGATCAACGGCCTGCCGGACCACGACAAGGTCATTCACGTGCACAACAAGGTCGACCTGCTCCATGAATCAATCAATGCCACTGTAGACGGCATCGTGATGGTGTCGGCAAAGACAGGGCAGGGTCTCGACGGCTTGCTTGCCAGGATTCGCGACAAGGTCATGCAAGCGAACGGCAACGAACGCAGTGAAAGCGATTTCACTGCACGTACCCGGCACATCGATGCCTTGCATCGTTTCGACACCGAACTGCAACACGCGCGAAAGGCCTTGTTCGAACGTGCCGAAGGTGAACTCGCTGCCGAACATTTGCGCTATGCCCATGACGCCCTGGGCAGCATTACCGGCAAGGTGAGTGCCGATGACTTGCTGGGCGAAATCTTTTCCAGCTTTTGCATAGGAAAGTAGTTAAAAAACAACAAGTTACGACAACTTTCCGCTGTTCGCCCTGCACCCCGATCAAATAATAGCTTTATAAATCAAAGAGTTACATTCATCCGGCAGGGCCGGATACGCGCCTGGGGTAATTAATTCAACAAATTTCGGAAATTACCCACACTTGTTGACCTGCGCGCACAAGTAAGGCTATGTTCACCGGGCAGCTCCCTATTTTTGGCTGCAATAAGCAGGAGGTAATAACATGAAAACCATTAAGCGCCTTGGCAGGCTGCTGCTCGTAGCAGCGTTCGGCCTGTCGGCCTTGACGGTTAGCCAGATCACCACGGCAGCGTCGA
>JAWWBT010000201.1:0-2345 GCA_033720815.1 Gammaproteobacteria bacterium
ACCGAATTCAACGGCCAGTTCATCAAGATCCGGGTCATGAACACACCCTACGAGGGGCTGGATGACCAGGTCTTCGCGTTTGCCCGCGATTTGCTGGTTTCCCTCTACAACGTCGACGCCAAGAGCGATCGCCTGTTCGTGCCGCACACGCAAGGCAAGGCCCGGCTGGTGCAATTCCCCGGGGAATCGACCGCCGAGTTCATTGCCCGCGCAAGGCAGGAACGCAGGGGCGACGAAGCCGGCGACAATTGAGATGGCGTGCCCCGGCGGGCGCGATCAGTCCTTGATTTCCTGGACGTATGGTTGCCAGTCGGAATAGTTGTAGCGCTTGATGATCACGCCGAACTTGTACCGCTTGCCCTCCTCGAGCGTCACGCGGATGTTGCGTTCGAAAAAGATTCTTGGCAGCTGGTAGTTGCGGCCGTAATTGTTTTCGAATTGCTGGATTCCGTCCCTGTCAGGCACCAGGCTCAAGACGTAGTCGCCTGGCGGCAGGTGGTAGGTCCGGCGCTGTGGCGAAGAAGGCACGCCCTTGCCATCGACCTTGACCAGCAAGCCCGGAAACAGGCTGTCGGTCACATCGGCGTTGATGACCGCTTCCAGGGTCGCATGCGGTTCGTCCGCCGTTGTGAAGGGACCGGCGCCAAAGCTGGCGCAGGCCGTCAGCAGCAGCAAAATGGTTGCTGCTGTCAGTAGCTGCAATGTTTTCATGACCGTACCCTCCTCAGAGTTCCGGGTAGATGGACCTGATCAGCTTGTCGGCGTTGATGAATGCCCAGTCCCAGCGTTCGCGCAGGTCGGCCAGCGGGTCCATGGCCACGATCTCGTCAACACTCCTGCCCTTGGCTTTCAGCTTGCCGATCCGGCCCGCGACATCCTGCAGCATGGCCTGGTATTCCTTCAGACCCTCGACATCCGTCAATGCGCCGTGCCCAGGAATGATGCGGGTCTTGCTGTCCGCCTTCGCCAGTACGCGCTCGATGGCTGTCATGATGCCTGCCAGGGAGCCACCGGCTTCGACGTCAACATAGGGGAAACCGATCTGGAAGAAGGTGTCGCCCATGTGCACGACATTGGCGCCCTCGAACCAGATCATCGTGTCACCATCGGTGTGTGCATTGGCGATGTGCTCGCCGCGCAAGGTCAGGCCGTTGATGTGAAAGTTGATGCTGTCGTTGAAGGTGACCACGGGCAAGGCCGCCGCCGGATCACTGGCGCCCTGATCACGCAGGTTCTGCAGGAAATCGTCGGTCGACATGCGCTTCCGTACATTTTCATGGGCGAAGATCAGGCTGCCGGCGCTGCCGAGATTCTCGTTACCACCCGTGTGGTCGCCATGGTAATGCGTGTTGAGGATGAAGCGGATGTCGCCCTCACCGACAGCCGCGACCGCTGCGCGGATCTTTTCGGTCAACGGAGCAAACTGGTCGTCGATCAGGAAGTTCCCGTCCGGGCCTGTAAGCAGGCCGATGTTGCCGCCCATGCCGGAGAGCATGTAGATGCCATCAGCTACCTTGGTGGTCTTGATCTCGACGTCTTCGAACTGGCCGGCCATTGCACTGCTTGCAAACAGCGAGCCGAGCAGCATGGGAAACAGGATCTTGAACAGTTTCTGCATGATGCGGAACCTCCTGGCAATCGCAGCCGGAACCGGCTGCTCGAATGGATGGAATAAAGCTTACAGGCTGCGGCGCAGAATGAAAGCCCGGTTGCCGCAGGTCGCGATCAGGCGTCTTCGAAGCGATTCATGTCGCGGTTCTTGCGCACCTTGTCGGCTTCGAATACCCGGCCACTCATGGTGACGTAGACACCGGGGGGCAGGGTCTGCACCGCGGCCACGGCACAGCCAATGTTGAAGACGGCGTCGCTGCCCTGGAAACGAGCCGGGCTCAACGAGCCCACCAGAACGATGGTCTTGCCGGGGATGTCCAGCAGCTGGCGGCCGGTCTCGGCCATGGTGTCCGTGCCGTGGGTGATCAGGATGTGCTGCTCTGCACAATTGGCGACCGCTTCGTGGATCTGCTGGCGATCCTGCTCGTCGAGGTCGAGGCTGTCCTTCTTCAGCAACTCCTGGATGTCGAAGTCGAAGGTCACCCCTACCTCGTGCAGGATGCGGCCGATCATCGCTTCACCAACCTCGTATTCGCTTTTCGCGTCGAAGTAAACCTTGTCAATGGTGCCGCCCGTGGTGAATACCTGCAGTTTTTGCATGTTGCCTTTCCGTCGCTGTGAGAGACTAACGGCATTATACGTGCAAGGAGTCTGCTGACCATGCAGGACCGAGTCATAGAAGCCGGGGAATTCGACGCCGTCTGGGCGCACATCAGCAGCCGCGAGGGTGCGTG
>JAWWBT010000202.1:0-2335 GCA_033720815.1 Gammaproteobacteria bacterium
ATCGAGCAGTGCTCGCGCCAACCTCGCGGCAGCTCGCGCAGACCTTGTCGAAATCCGCAGCGAACTGGAACGCACGGAAAAACTGATCAGGGAACGGGTAGTGTCGCAATCGCAGCTCGACCGCCAACGGGCCCAGGTGCAGGCCGCCGAGGCCCGCGTGAATGCGGCGGAATCCGCACTCCGTGACCATACCTTGCGGGCACCCTTTGATGGTCGTGTCGGCCTGCGCCGCGTCAGCGTCGGTTCGCTCGTATCACCCGGCGATGTGGTGACGACCATCGACGACATCAGCACCATGCAGCTGGATTTCGCCGTGCCGGAATCCTTCATCGCGGCACTGGAAGCCGGGCAGGACATCGTCGCCCGCAGCATTGCCTACCCCGACCAGGCATTCAGGGGAACCGTTGAAACGGTGAACACGCGCATCGACCCGGTTACGCGCACCGTTACCGTGCGTGCCGCCATGCCGAACCAGGAAGGCCGCCTGCGACCCGGCATGTTCATGACGGTAATCCTGCAGAAGAACCCCCGAGAGTCGATCGTGATTCCCGAGCTCGCGCTTGTACCCGAAGGTGACAGGAAATTCGTCTTCGTTGCCGAAGGCGACCAGGTCATCCAGCGTGAAGTGGAAATCGGCACGCGGCTTCCCGGTGAAGCGGAAATCACCTCGGGCCTGGAGGTGGGCGAGGAGATCGTGGTCGAGGGTACGCAATCCCTGCGCAATGGCTCGTCCATCCGGCGCGTCGAGGCGCCGGGTGCGCTTGAAGCAACCCGGGAGGACGACGCGGCATGATCATTTCCGACATTTCCGTCAAGCGGCCGGTCTTTGCAGTCGTCCTCAGCCTCCTGCTGTTGCTGCTCGGGCTGATGGCCTTCGACAAGCTGCCGGTACGCGAGTACCCGGACATTGATCCGCCGATCGTTTCGGTGGACGTGAACTATCGCGGTGCATCGGCCGAGATCGTAGAGAAGAAGGTTACCCAGCCGCTGGAAGATGCAGTTGCCGGCGTCGAGGGCATCGAGAAGATGACGTCTTCCAGCGAGGATGGCGAAGCTGACATCCGTCTCGAATTCTCGCTGGACCGTGACGTGGACTCCGCCGCCAACGACGTGCGCGACCGCGTCTCGAGAATGGCCGACAACCTGCCCGATGAAGCCGACCCGCCGGAGGTGCAGAAGGCGGACTCGGATACCGATTCGGTGATGTGGCTGAACCTCACCTCCGATCGTCTCAACACATTGCAGCTGACGGATTACGCCGAGCGCATCCTGATTGATCGCTTCTCGACGGTACCCGGTGTCGCGCGGGTTCGCATCGGCGGTGACCGCCAGTATGCGATGCGCGTGTGGATCGACCGCCAGGCGCTCGCCGCTCGCGGCCTGACGGTGAACGATATCGAATCCGTACTCCGCGCAGAGAACGTCGAACTGCCGGCCGGACGGCTGGAATCCACGCAACGCGAATACACCCTGCGCACGCGCACGGGACTGGATAGCGAGAAGGATTTCCGTGAACTCGTCATCGGGCGCGGTAGCGATGGCCAGCTCGTCCGGCTGGGTGACGTGGCCCGTGTGGAGCTTGCTGCGGAGAGCGAGCGCGCCCTGGCACGCGCCAACGGCCAGGCTGCCGTCTCGCTTGGCATTTCCCAGCAGTCCAAGGCGAACACGGTCGAACTGTCGCGCGGCGTGCGCAAGGAAATCGAGGAAGTGAACCCGACGCTGCCGCAGGGCATGAACATCAGCGTCAACTTCGATCGCGCAGAATTCATCAACGAATCGATCACCGAGGTGTTCTACGCCCTCGGTTTTGCCCTGCTGCTGGTGCTCATCGTCATCTACGCCTTCCTTGGCACGTTGCGGGCAACGCTGATTCCGGCGGTGGTCATTCCGGTTTCCCTGCTCGCCTCGTTCATCATCGTGCAACCGCTCGGCTTCTCCGTGAACGTGCTGATGCTGCTGGGGCTGGTGCTGGCCATCGGGCTGATCGTCGATGACGCCATCGTCGTTCTCGAGAACATCTATCGCCGCATCGAATCGGGACAGCCGCCACTACTCGCAGCACTGGACGGTTCACGGGAAATTGCGTTCGCGGTCATCGCAACGACCACGGTGCTGATTTCGGTCTTCCTGCCGATTTCGTTCATGGAAGGAAATATCGGTCGCCTGTTCGGCGAGTTCGGCATTTCGATTGCTGCTGCTGTCGGCTTCTCCAGCCTGGTCGCACTGACGCTGACGCCGATGATGAGTTCACAGCTTTTCAAGGGACCCAGTGCAAGGAGCGGTTTTGCACACTGGATCGATTCGACCTTCGACAGGCTGAGTGTCGTGTACGAGC
>JAWWBT010000203.1:0-2301 GCA_033720815.1 Gammaproteobacteria bacterium
CCCTGGACGCCGCCAAGGCTGCCATGGACAACAACGAAGGTTGCCGCGCACGTGACCTGCTTGCCGGCCTGGCTTCGGAACTCGAAGCTGCCATGATGACCTACACTGTCGTCAACGGTGACAGCCTGTGGGGCATCGCTGGCAAGAGCGAAGTCTACGGCAACAGCTACCAGTGGCCGCTGATCTACAAGGCGAACAGCGACAAGATTTCGGATGCTGACCTGATCTACCCGGGCCAGGAATTCGACATCGACAAGAACCCGACTGCGGGCGCTGTCGACGCTGCCGTGAACCACGCCAAGACCCGTGGTGCATGGACGATCGGCGAGACGGAAGCTTCCGACGAGGCTTACCTGTCGAACTGATCACAGTTCGAGTGATTGAAGAAAGAGGGCTCTCGGAGCCCTCTTTTTTTTGTGCCTGCATTGGCGTATCAAGAAGATCGGGATTCCAGCAACGGAGCGGTTTGATGTCTGTATGCAAGCGGTGTTTCGTGGATGGCAGGGTTCAAGGTGTTTTCTATCGGGCGTCAGCCAGGGAGAAGGCCGAGAAGTGGAACGTCACGGGCTATGCGCGAAACCTCGATGATGGTCGCGTGGAAGTGCTGGCCTGCGGACGCGAGGAAGACGTCGACATGCTGGTGGAGTGGTTGCACCACGGTCCGAAATTCGCGCGCGTCAAGTCAGTCGAAATTCACGCTGCGGAAGATACGCCGCCGGCAAGTTTTGAAACTGACGGCTGAAATGACAAGCAATGATCAGCGACGGTACCAGCGCTCCGAAAGTGCACTGAATACCTTGTCAGGGTATTGTCGGCGCCCGGTGCTGCCGTTGTAACGCGCCAGCCCCTTGCGATAGTCGCCATTCTCCATGTCGATGTAATACTTCAATATGATCACGCCCATCCGCACGTTCGTTTCCATGTCGAACAGGTTGTCTTCGGGATGGCCGATCTCGTCCAGCCAGAACGGCATGACCTGCATCAGGCCCTGTGCACCGGCATAGGAAATTGCGAAACGATCGAATGCGCTTTCCACTTCGATGACTGCCAGCACCAGTTCCGGTGGCAGGCCGGCACGCGTGGCTTCGCGATGCACCAGGCGCAGGATGGTCAGGCGTTCCTTGTGATCCTTGACGTACTTGTGAAGGCGATGCGACATGTCGGTCATCCAGACCTCGGCATCGAATCGATCTTCGAAGGAATCGGAATTCTCGATGGCGCTTTTCAGCAGCCTGCCAAGTTCCGGATCCCTGTCCTGCGGCCCGGCCAGGGCCGGCATGGACAGACCGGCAAGCAGCATCACCAGCAGCCATCGACGGGAATTGAAGCTGCGGCCCGACATCAGCGGTCCAGCTTTGCCTTGATCTCGCCCACGACGTCAGCGAGCGCGATGTCGGTCGGCTTCTCGTCCGTGCGGTGCTTGTACTCGACCTGCTCCTGGGCGAGGCCTCGGTCACCAATCACAATGCGATGCGGAATGCCGGTGAGTTCCATGTCGGCGAACATCACGCCCGGGCGCGCCTTGCGATCATCCAGCAGCACGTCGATCCCTGCGGCCTGCAGGTCGGCATAAAGCTTCTCCGCGGCAGCCCGCACAGTGTCGGACTTCTGCATGTTCATCGGCACGATGGCGACTTCAAAGGGTGCGATCGCGTCCGGCCAGATGATGCCGGCATCGTCATGGTTCTGCTCGATGGCAGCGGCGACCACGCGGGTCACGCCGATGCCGTAGCAGCCCATGGTCAGCACCTGTTCCTTGCCGCCTTCGTCGAGCACGCGAGCATTCATCGCTTCACTGTACTTTCGACCCAGCTGGAAAATGTGACCGACCTCGATGCCGCGTGCGATCGAAAGCCGGCCCTTGCCGTCCGGGCTGGGATCACCCTCGACCACGTTGCGCAGGTCGGCGGTAGCGGTGAACTTCACATCCCGATCCCAGTTGACGTTCTTCAGGTGAAAGTCGTCTTCGTTCGCGCCCGTCACGAAATCTGCCAGCACCGCCGCCGAGTGATCGACAATGATTTTGCAGTCCAGGCCGACCGGACCGCAGGAACCCGGCGCGGCGCCAGTCAGTTCCTTGATCGCCTCGGCCGATGCAAACACCAGCGGGCTGGCAACGCCGTCGAGCTTGGCGGCCTTGATCTCGTTCAGGGTGTGGTCACCTCGCAGTACCAGCGCGACGGTGTCGTCGTTTTCGCCCTCGACGAAGAGAATCTTGATCGAGCGTTCGGCCGGAATGCCGGCGGACTCGGCCAGGGCATCGATGGTGCGCAGGCCCGGCGTTGCAAACTTTTCCATGTC
>JAWWBT010000204.1:0-2300 GCA_033720815.1 Gammaproteobacteria bacterium
GCAGCCAGCGTCGTAGCCACCAGACCTTGCCATCGCATCATCAAGCCTCCACCCATGAACCCGGCAAATCACCGGGAAAAACCAGCTAACAGATTACCGGCTGCACACAAAAAGGGCCAGCGCATCTCCGCTGGCCCTCTGGCTTGTAAAGGCAAACTTTCAGAAACGTCAGAGCGAAAACCGACGAAACTCCTTCCACGGCTCCGGCAAGAGACGATCATCGCGGAGGTCCTTGAGTTCCTCGGCAAGGTCGTCCGAGAAGCCTTCGGGCTTCAATACAAGGATGTCGCAGCGCAACTCGGAAAGGATGCTTTCGGCGGTCGCCCCCATCATCACGCGCTTCAGGCCGCTGCGCTGCACGGTACCCAGCACGACGAGATCGATGTTCATGTCATCTGCCAGCTCGCTGATTACCTGCCAGGGCTCGCCCTCGCGAAGATGCATCTGGTCTTCCGGGATACTGTGCGACTTGCCGAAACGGATGAACTCCTCCCGGTGTTCCTCACGTACCCGCTCGAACACACCTGCATCCGCAAAGACGGTTTCCGCACCAACCGGCGCCGCCGCCGGCAGGTATTCATAGGCATGCGCCACGTCAACACGCGCGTCGGCAGCGTAGGCCATGCGCAACGCAGCCTTCAGCACCTCGTCGTTCAGCGCATGAGGCTTGTCGTGTGTATCAAAGGGATCGACTGCAGCCAGTATCTTCTGGGGGATAGTGCTGCTTTGCGGGTTCACGAGCATCAACGGTGTCGGGCAAAGGCGAACAAGGTGACGGTCCTCAGGGGTGCCGAGAATTCGGTCGAGACCGCGCACCGGGGTGGCAGCCTTGATGACGAGGTCAGGTCGCAGTTCGCTGGCGACATGCGCGATCTCCTCGTGCGCAGGGCGGTGCCAGACGACACGTCCTTCGGCTTCGATACCTGTTTCCTGCAACTTTGCCAGCTCGGTATCCAGCCACTTGCGGCGCACATCGAGATAGCCCTCGATCGCCTGGCGCAACAGCTCGGGATCAATGAAACGGGCCCGGAACAGGGCACTGTTGTAATCGACCAGCAGCAGGTGCAATTTCGCACCGCTGCGCTTCGCGAGTTCTATACCGCGGATCAACGCGATGTCGCGTTCCATCTTCGGGTCGACTACAACGAGAATCTTCTGGTAATCGCTCACGACCTTTCCTCCCTGCTGGTTTCATTGAACACAGTGTGTGCCCTTCCTTCAGCATAGGAATTGACGTGAATCAGTCAAAGATTGTTTAGCGGATTTCGATATCGGCAGGCAATTCAGCGGCTCGCCAGAGGTACCAGCTCGCCACCGACCGGTAAGGACGCCAGGCCTCAGCCTGTTCACGCAGCGGCTCGGCGGCAGCGTCCACCTTGCCGCCATACAGGCGCACGAAACCCTTGCGGACGCCCAGGTCATCCACGGGGAGGATGTCCGCTCTTCCAAGAGTAAAGATAAGGAACATTTCCACGGTCCAGCGTCCCACGCCGCGCACCGGGAGAAGGGCTTCGATCACCGCTTCATCCTCCATGCGGCGCAAGCGGGCTAGGGCCGGGACCTCGCCCTGCTCGACCCTTGTCGCGAGGTCGCGGGCAGCGAGGAGCTTGTTACGTGAAAGGCCGGCGCCACGTAACCGGTCTTCATCCATTTCAAGGAAGGCGGCAGGCGAAGGATGGGCACGACCCGGGAAAAGCTCCAGCACCCGGCGATGGATGGTACCTGCGGCCTTGCCGGAAAGCTGCTGGTACACGATGGCTCGCAGGAGAGATGGAAACGGCGCCTTGACCCGGGGTGGCTCCAGCGTGAAATCGCCGGCAACGGCCAGCAGCGATGCCATGCGCGAGTCAGACTGGCGCAGGTGGTCCACGGCTTTGGCGGGATCGTATTCGAGTCCTTTCGTCATTCCGGCAGCTTAGCCGAAATTCATGTCCTCGGCCGCAATTGCGGAGATATCGATGCCGTAATCGGAAGGACTGACCACTCGAGAGATTGCCCAGCCGCCTTCGCCCTGGTGGGCCGACAGGGTCGCGAGATTGACGAGCTTGCGCGGGTAAATATCCCTGCCCTGTTCGTCCCGGACCATCAGGATCAGGGGTTTCAGGCGCGCGTCCGGGTTGGACGAAACCACCACGCCCAGCGCGCCAGTGTTGAGCAGCACCAGGCTACCAATCGGGTAAATGCCGACACACTTGATGAATTCTTCAAGCAGGGACTGACCGAACTCCTCGTTCGCGCGCTTGTGCAGGGTGGTCAGGGCATCCTGGGGGGCCAGCGCCTTGCGATAAGGCCGCTCGGAC
>JAWWBT010000205.1:0-2248 GCA_033720815.1 Gammaproteobacteria bacterium
AGATTCGCCTCAATCAAGAGTGTCAGGAGGGACGCTTAGATGAGCGACGAGTCTGACGACCAAAAAGATTTCAACGTCTATTCCTGGAAGGGACCCTTCTCACTCGTTGGTGACGAAAGTTGTTTGGTTAATTCGGAAAGTAGAAAAGGGGTCAGTATCCTTTTTCTTTTCAATCAGGAGATTTCGAGCGATGGCCTTTCAGCAGGTTCAAGGCGGCAAAGGTGTACCAGCCGAAAATCACCAGCACGGCAATCCGCTGGGTGACACCGCGATAGCCGTGCGGATCCAGGCCGGAGAACTGCAGCCATACGTAAGTGAGCAGGCACACAGCGGTTGCCAGCGAGAGATTGATGGCGAAGCGCTTGTCTTCCCTGCGGGCGAGTTCGGCGGCATAACAGGCCGGCACGATAATGAAGAACATGGCCAGGCCGAAAAGACCGTGTCGCGGATCGCCGGCTACGAACAGGCCGTTGGATGCATTGGCTGCACCGAAGATCATTGCTGTCACGCCGGTGAAGGGCATCCTCGGCGAATCCTGGACCAGTACGGCGATACCGAACAGCATGATCGAGAGGCCGACGACGATGGGCGCGAACCGCGTCGCGGTTGCGATCGGATGAGACAGCTGTTGCAGCTCGCTCAGGTGCTGGCTCACGGAATGGTAATGAGGCACGAAGAATGCCCAGGCAACCAGCGCGGCCATGATGAAGACCGGCAGGTATGCGGCCTGCAGAAGTAACGCCTTTCTCATCTTTCCCCCGAAGCAAACAGAAAGCGAAACAGCAATCTCGAAAGGCGCAGAGGGTATAGCAATCAGGAAACCTGGAAAAGCCTGTTCCTTGTCAGCAAAAGATGTGAATGCCGGCACCTGCCATGGAGCGGGTTGACTGCCTGTTTCGGCAATGGTTTATTCACCGCTCACTCTTGACCACGGAAAGGACATGTCCAGGCGCGCTCGTTTCTCGCTTCTGTTATTGCCACTTTTCATTATTTCGTTTTCTGCCGCGTCGGTGGTGATCCGGCATGATGCGGATGATGCCCGATACCGCGCAGACGCTGCGGAATTCCCGGCATTGGTCGACCTCCCGCACGAAGGTCATGGTGTCCTTGTTGCACCGCAATGGGTGTTGACCGCTGCGCATGCTGTCAGCTGGCAGCAGAGCGTGGATTCGGTGGTGATCAATGGCGAGTCACGCGAGGTCGAAGCGCTGATTCGCCATTCGGGCTACCAGTCGCTGCCGCCGGAAGTCATCAAGGAAGCCGAGACCCTGGATGATCCGGCCGGGATTTTCGAGCTGTTGCGTGCCTCGGATGATATTGCGCTGTTGAAGCTGGCCGCTCCGGTGGACGATGTTCGGCCAGCCGTGCTGTATCGCGGCGCCATCGAAGCGGGCCAGCGGGTGAAGATCATCGGCAAGGGCGCAACAGGAAATGGCCTTCGGGGTCACGAACCACAGGGCCCGAACCGGACCGAACTGCGCCGCGCATTCAACGAGATTTCCGGCATCGAAGACCGCTGGCTGACGTACACCTTTGATGCGCCGCCCGAAGGATTGCCGCTCGAGGGGATGGCGGGCAATGGCGACAGTGGCAGCCCCTTGTTGGTGGAGGTCGATGGCGAATGGCAGGTAGCTGGCCTGACCTCATGGAAATTCGCGGATGTGGCCTTGTCTGAATTTCGTCCTGCCATGTACGGCCAGCTGAGCTACAACGTGCGGATCGAGCATTACCGTGACTGGATCGAGACCCGGGTCGGTTCATTGAACTAGCTTGCGCACGGTTTATCGCGAAGCGGCGGCTTCCAGCACCTCGACCAGGGCGACCGCCGATTCGCGCTTGCGCGCGTACTGGTCGAGATGGATGTTGATTTGCGCCACGCGCCGATTGGCAGATGCGCGCAGTTCATCGGCAGCCACGCCGCCCAGCAATGATTTCACGCCGCGTTCAACATCGGTCGCGGACAGCGGTGGGTCGCAGTCCGCGACCAGGGCGTTGGCGCGGGTCTCGCGCGCGGCGGCGACGAAGACTTCGCAGCGTTGCTGGATGGTGAGCTGGATGTCGTAGGGCAGGTAGCGCCGCACGAGGTCGCGGTAGTCGGTGACATCCAGCCAGTAGCGCAGCAGCACTTCGGTTTCGCGGTAATACTGCGCGACTTCGGAACGCAGCTCGCTGTCGCCAAAGTGGTGGCTCTTGCCGGAGGCGATCAGCTCCGTGTAGGTGTCCGAGGATTCGCGGAACTGCCAGAGCT
>JAWWBT010000206.1:0-2189 GCA_033720815.1 Gammaproteobacteria bacterium
ATGAGTTGCTGGAAGGCTGCGGTGATGTCACGGACAACGGCGAGCTGATGGCAATTGGCGCTGCATTGCGTTTCGAGGAGCGCTCGCTATGACGCAGCAGGTGAACCTGTACCAGCCGATCCTCAGGCAGCAGAAACGGGTCTTTTCCTCGGAAACTATCCTGCTGATCGTCGCCGGTGTCGGCACCGTGATGCTCCTGCTCTGGGCATTCAATTCCTGGCAGCTTGGGGTGCAGCGTGATCGTCTCGTGGAAGTCCAGGCACGGGAAGCGGAAACGGCTGCGAAGGTTGCCGAACTGACGCAGCAGATTTCGAGGCAGGAAGTTTCAGTGGAGTTGCGCCAGCGCGTGGAACGCCTGCGCGCAGAGCGTGAGTTGAAGGACCGCCTGTTCCAGACCCTGTTCGCGGAAGACAACGAAGAGGGTCGATTCAGTGGCGGCTTCGTGCCGCCGCTTGAGGCGCTTGGCCGGCAACGTATTGGCGGCTTGTGGCTGACGCGGATCGCCTTTACGTCGAGCGGCCGTAACGTCGACCTCACAGGACGTACCGAGCGAGCTGAACTCGTGCCGCAACTTGTTGCTGAACTGGGCGAAGAAGAGGCTCTTTCCTCGCTGGTCTTCCAGAAGATACTCGTATTGCAGGATGGGTCTCGACTGAGTTTCGAGCTGTCCACTCGCCCACCGGAATCGGAGGACGAGGAAGAATGAAGAAGCACCTGAAAAGACTTGCGGGTCGCATCGACGAACTCACCTTGCGCGAGCGCGGACTCGTGCTCCTGGCTATCGTTGCCGTGCTTTTCATGTTCTGGGACACCCTGCTGATGCAACCGCTGTACCAGCAACAGGAACAGGTGGAACAGGATATTGCCGCGCGCCAGCAGTCCATCAACAAGCTGGCCCAGTCGCTGCAGCAGGCGATCATGCGAGACAGTACGAATCCGAACGCGCGACTGGAAAAGGAACGCCAGGAACTGGAACAGCGCATTGCTGCACTCGATGCACGCCTCGAAGCAGAAACAGCCAACGTCATCTCGCCGCGGCGAATGGCCACGGTCCTGCAGGAAGTACTGCGACGCCAGCAGTCATTGCAACTGGTGGAAATTCGCAGCCTGCCGCCGCAAGCCGTGTTGAGCTCGGAGGGTGAAGAAGGTTTTGCGTTATCGGGCAATGTCTATCGGCATGGCCTGGTGATTGAGATCGAGGGTAGTTACATGGACCTGCTGGCCTACCTCCGCGAAATCGAAGGCCTGCCCTATTCTTTTGTCTGGGACCGCCTGGATATCGAACAGCAACGCTACCCGGAAAACCGGATTATCCTCAGGGTATTCACCTTGAGCCTGTCGGAGGGACTTATCGGTGCGTAACACGCATGGAAAAAATCGCCTCGCGACCCTGCTGGTGGCAGTCTTTCTCGGCATGCCGGCGACTGCAGTACAGGCTGCGGACAATGACATCAGGGACCCGATGCAACCCACATGGTTGCGCGGGGGCACGCAGGTTAACCCGGAGCGCAGCCCCAGGCAGCGCTTCAGTGTCGACACCATCGTGGTGTCGCCCGAACGACGAGTCGCGATCATTAATGGTCGCAGCGTCGGCGTTGGCGAATGGGTCAACGGCGCGCGGGTGACGAAGATCGACCCGGACACGGTAACGCTCGAACTGGACGGCGTGCGCTTTACCATTGCGCTCGCCATCACGGATTTCAAGAAAGTTTCTCGACATGGCGGATAACAGCATGATTACCACTGACGCCCTCGGACGCTCGACCGGAAAGCCCGGACGCTGGCTGCTCCTCGTAGCGCTGGCATTCCTGCTGGCCGCCTGCGCCAGTGAGCCGAAGATTGATACCGAACAGGACATCGCGGACGCCCTGGCCGAGGAGAAGGCGAGTCCACCGCCACCGGATCTTGCAGCGGCAATGATGCCCGGCCAGCGTGAAAACGGCGTCGACCCCGCCGACATGGAGCCGCGCTTCGACGTCAACGCCAATAATGTCGAAGCCCGGAATTTCTTCATGGGCCTGGTCAAGGGCACGGACTACAACATGGCTTTGCACCCGGACGTCTCCGGCCGCGTCAGCCTCTCACTGAAGAACGTGACCGTACCGGAAGTGATGGATACGGTTCGCGACCTGTACGGATTCGATTTCCGCCGCAACCGCAGCGGCTACCTCGTGCTGCCGGCAAGCCTG
>JAWWBT010000207.1:0-2186 GCA_033720815.1 Gammaproteobacteria bacterium
AAGACCTCGACCCGATCGAGTTCGTGCGCACCATCGCGGTGGCGCGAATCCTCATGCCGGAATCGCACGTGCGCCTGTCCGCGGGTCGCACCGACATGACCGACGAAATGCAGGCGCTGTGTTTCCTCGCGGGCGCGAACTCGATTTTCTATGGCGAGAAACTGCTGACTACAGCCAACCCGGAATCGAACCACGACATGGAACTGTTCGGCCGTCTCGGCATCCAGCCGGAAGGCCTGGAAGATGTTGAGCAGCGTCGCGAAGAGACGGCAGAACGCTGCGAGCTCCGGGAATCGGAAAAGCAGGCGTCGGCCTGAGTCATGCCGCGTCGCCAACTGGACGATGCCAGCCTGCAAAAGGCACTCGATGCACGCAAGGCGGAGTCGCTGTATCGCAGCCGTCGCGTGATCGATGGCCCGGGTGGCGTCGAGCTGAACATCAATGGTCGCGAGGTCATCGGCTTCTGTTCGAATGACTACCTCGGGCTCGCTGGCGAGCCCCGCATTGTCGAGGCGATGAACGATGCCGCCTGGCAGTACGGTGCGGGTGCCGGTGCCGCGCACCTCGTCAATGGTCACCTGTCGATTCACCACGAGCTTGAAGAACGGCTGGCTGATTTTGTCGGCTACGAGCGCGCGCTGCTGTTTTCCACGGGTTACATGGCAAACCTCGGCGTCGCGGGCGCATTGCTGCAGAAGGGCGATGCGGTATACGAGGACAAGCTGAACCATGCATCGCTGCTCGATGCGGGCCTGTCGAGCAACGCGAAATTCTCGCGCTACCTGCACAACGATCCTGCTTCGCTGGAAAAGAAGATTGCTGCGCGTCCCGATGGCGCCGCGATGATCATGACCGATGGCGTGTTCTCGATGGACGGGGATTTTGCGCCGCTGCCGGAACTCGCAAAGGTCGCGCGCAAGCACAAGGCGCTGCTGATGGTGGACGATGCGCATGGCCTCGGTGCGGTCGGGAAGCATGGTCGCGGTTCACTCGAACATTTCGAACTCGACAGCGACGACGTGCCGGTGCTGGTAGGGACGCTCGGCAAGGCTTTCGGTTCCTTCGGCGCCTTTGTCGCGGGTTCCGCGCCGATGATCGAAACACTCATCCAGCACTCGCGTACCTACATTTACACGACGGCGCTGCCGCCCGCCGTCGCGGCAGCAAGCCTCACGGCGCTGGGCATCATCGAGAATGAACCGGAGCGGCGTTCGCACCTGCGCGCCCTGATCCGGCGTTTCCGCGCCGGTGGTGAGGCCATTGGTCTCAACCTGATGCCGAGCGAAACGGCGATACAGCCGATCGTCGTCGGCAGCGCGGAAGAGGCGCTCGCGCTGTCGGCGAAGCTCTATGAAAAGGGCCTGCTGGTCACGGCGATTCGACCGCCGACAGTGCCTGCAGGCACGGCACGCCTGCGCGTGACGCTGTCGGCCGCGCATACCGAGGCACAGGTTGATCGACTGCTGGGAACGCTGGACGAAATCCTGTGACGTTGAAGGTAGATATATTCGGTACCGGGCCCGACCTGGTAATGACGCATGGCTGGTCGCTGCATTGCGGCCTGTTCGATGGCATTGCCGATGCGCTGGCAGAAGGTTTTACGCTGCACTTCATCGACCTGCCGGGCCATGGCCACAACGCATCGGTGCCATTGCCGAGTACGGTAGAAGCACTGGCTGAAATGCTGCTCGACGCTGCACCGGAGCGTGCGCACTGGCTTGGCTGGTCGATTGGCGGCATGGCGGCAATGGCGGCGGCATCACTGTCACCCGGGCGCGTGACGAAACTGGTCACCGTTGCCGCAACGCCAAGATTTGTAGCGGGTGAAGACTGGCCGCATGCGATTCCTGCGCCGACGCTGGAACAGATGGCGCGAGATCTGCACGCGGATTACCGCAAGACGGTGAAGAATTTCCTGTCGTTGCAGGTGCTGGGCGATGACCATGCACAGTCGTTGCTGCGCGACCTGCGTGCACAGCGTTATGCGCACGGCGAGCCAGAGGCCGAAAGCCTCGAGCACGGCCTCGATATCCTGCACGACCGCGCCTTGCGTGAAGCCGTGCGACAGGTGAGCCAGCCATGGCTGTCGATCATGGGGAGCCGTGATCGTCTTGCCTCGCCGAAGATCGGCGAATGGCTGGAGGAGCATGTTGCGAGTTGTCGCAATGTCACGATTCCGCGTGCCG
>JAWWBT010000208.1:0-2183 GCA_033720815.1 Gammaproteobacteria bacterium
AACAGCCTGATCATTGATTACCGCGGTTACGGCAACAGCAGCGGCGAGCCGAGCGAAGAAGGGCTGTATACCGATGCCCGCACGGCCTGGTGTTACCTGGTGGATGAACGCGGTATTCCTTCGAAGCACATCACCGTGTTCGGCCGTTCGCTCGGCGGGTCGGTAGCGGCGAAGCTGGCTACCGAGGTTGAGCCTGCCGCATTGATCGTGGAATCCGCGTTCACATCCGTTCCCGATGCCGCAGCGGATATCTACTGGTGGCTGCCGGTACGCTGGCTATCCAGATTCGAATTCGCCACGAAAGACTACGTGCAGCAGGTGCGTTGCCCGGTGCTCGTGGTTCACAGCCGTGATGACGAAATCATCACGTTTTCACATGGCCGCGCGATATTCGATGCTGCGCCCGAGCCGAAGCAATTCCTTGAGCTGCGCGGCGGGCACAACGAAGCGATCTTCGAAAGCCGCGGCGTTTACCTGCAAGGCTTGCAGGACTTCGTGAACCACTGAGGCGGCTGCTCTTCACTTCTACCTGGCCCATTGTTGTCAATGAAAAGGCGACCTCCAGGTAATGCGGTTCACGCGATCACGAAATCTGCTATTTTCCCTCTCGCGATGAAGGGAGATTCCATGGAAAACAACAATAACGATGCGCGCCTGACACGCTACATTGCCTGGGGCATGATCTTCGGCGTGATGTTTGGTACGACCTTCGGGTCCATTATTGGTGTGATAAGCGGTGAGCTGGCTATTTCGCTGGCTCTGGGACCAAGCATCGGCCTCTCGTTGGGAGTGGCGGTTGGTGCGGCCCTGGCCTATGCGGCTGGGCAACAGCCCGGAAAGCAGGACGAGTTGGACTGAACGGGCAGTAAGAACAGAAGGGCGCTGGAAAAGCAGGCCGGGGCTGCTGAGGAGGCGAACCGGGATGCGGATGATGATTCCACCAACGGCGACGAATAAGGCGGTATGAACGTAGCTCGCCGCATCAATACAGGGGAGAAGACATGAACAGGGAAGAAGCTGAAAAGGCCATAGTCCACGGTCGCGTTACCGGCATCGTCGTAATGGTGTTCACATTGCTGACGGTCCTCGGTGCCCTGATCGCGGACGCCAGTGGCGAGATGGCGTATTTCAACGATCCGCTGATGCTGTTGGATATAGCGGTCATTGGCGTCATGACGTGGGGCATTCACAAGCGTTCGCGTCTCGCCGCAGTGCTGTTCCTGGTCTATTTCGTGGCTTCCAAGGTCATTCTCATCGGCATGACGGGCAACTTCACCGGCGCTGCCCTGTCGTTCGTGATCATCTACTTCCTGTTCCAGGCGGCACGTGGCTGCTTTGCCTGGCACCGCATCGAACGTGCCGAGAACCCGGACTACCGGCCCATGCGGCGTCGGACCCGCGTGGCACTGGGTGCGGTAACCGTGGTGCTGGTGGGAATGATCAGCCTAGGGCTCTTGAGCAGCCTTGGTGGAATTCCTTCAACCGCCGTGCAGAGCGGTGAGCAGGTTCCGCAGTCGGTGATCGACGAGCTGGTGGAAAACGGCGTCATTCGTGCCGATGAAGAGGTGCTTCATTTCTACAGCGTCGGCCTGGCATCGATCATGGAAGGCGGCAACGTGATGACACCTGATCACCTGATCGTGTATTTCCCGGTCGAGAACGGCGACATTCGCGTGGCGCGGCTCGGGCACTATGAAATCAGTAGCGTGCGGCTGCTCGAAGATGAAGGCACGCTGTTCCAGCGCGCGTACCGGGTTGAAACCGGCATGGAAGGACGATGGGTCACCCTGTACCTGTCGTCCGAAGCGAAGGGTGATGAACGCTTCATCGAGGACCTTCGTTCGCGCACCATCACCGAGCAAGTGCGCAGGAATCGCGTATTGAAGGAGGGTAACTGAGCATGAATTGTTACCAGCATTCACATACACCGGCATTGGGCCTCTGCAAGCACTGCCAGAAGGCCGTCTGCGCCGAGTGCGCGATTGATACCAATGGCGCGGGGCTTGCATGCTCCGCGGCCTGCGAGAATGAAGTGCGGGACATGCAAGCGATTTTTGATAAAAGCAAGATCATTTACCGCATTGGTCGCAAGCCCTCGGCCCTCAACTCGAACGTGCTCACCTATCTGATGGTAGGCAGCCTGTTCGCGGGCTATGGCATCTACGACTTTGTGACAGGTAGCA
>JAWWBT010000209.1:0-2173 GCA_033720815.1 Gammaproteobacteria bacterium
CGGCTGGGCATCGCCTTCCATCTTTTCGGTCAAGGAATGAATGATGGCGAGCTTGTCGTCGCGATCATGTGTCACCTGCGCGCGGCCGCGCACTTCGACATTGACGTAATTCCAGGTCGGTACTTTCTTGTTTTCGAACAGTGAAGGCGAGATGTAGGCATGCGGGCCATGGAAAACCACGTCGACCATCTCGCCATTCATCAGCTCGTGTTGCGGATTCACTTTCGCAATGTGACCAATCAGCTGGCGCGCCTCGCGATCCAGCAAAAAGGGCAGGTAGCTGAAATGCAGCTTGTCGTTGTCGCCCTGGCCTTCGCGCACGATCAAGGTGCCCTGCACGATGGCCTCGATCGCATCGAAGATCCTGGCTTCGTCGGTTTCGGTGTGACGGGTCGGTGGATAGCTCATGGCTTGTCTTTCGAACCCCGGGCTATGTGGATGAGGTGCACGCCAGGAATTGCCGGCAGCATGACAATGAAAAATATCAGCGGCTGGGTAAACCTGGCGATGACGGATGCCAGCACAGTTCCGAATGCAAGGCCGACCCAAAGCATTCGCAAGCCAGAAGCGATATTGCGGCCGCGGCAGAATTTCTGCGAATACCAGGTAAGTACACCAAGAGGAAACCAGCCGAGCATGGGGAAAACAAGCTCATACGTTACACCAAGCGTAAGACCGCCGTTGGGTAGAAGCATGACAAGGAACACGACGGTAACGAAGAGCAAATACAGAAGCCATGCAAGCAGCCATGCAGCGGTCAGACCGAACAGCAGGCCATGCAGCAGGCGGTTGCCCTTGCGATACGAAGCCAGCCAGTCGAGAACCGTCATTCAGCACACACTCACTTCTAACGACGCCTTTCGCCGTCGTGAGCGCTGCCAATCCGCGACGCAGCCGGGCGAGAAAGCGGAGCGTACACGGCAGTACGTGAGCATTTCGAGACCGAGCCGCAACAAAGGAGTGGCAAGCGCAGCAGGCGCAAGTCAGTCCTTCGAGTTCAGCAGATTCACCGGCGCATACTGGTCCGTCAGCACTCTCGCCTCTTCATTCCAGTCGCGCTCGTCGCGGAAGTTCTCTGCGAGGTACATCGGCGTGATGCCGAAGCGCTCGAACTTGTCTTCCGGCATGGCTTTCGCCTTCTCGATCATGTCCGCCTGCGAGACGGGATCAAACTTGCCGGTCAGGATCAGGCGGTTGCCGGATTCCTGCTTGACGTTCCTGATCCAGCCGAACACTTCTTCATAGGTGACGGATTCGTTGTGGTAGAGCCGCGACACGGAGAAGGTATTCGCTACCAGCACGCCACCCGGCGCCAGCAGGCGCTTGACCTCTTCCAGCCATTCCTTGGTCATCAGGTGCTCGGGAATGTAATCGCCGTTGAAGGCATCAAGGATGATGTAATCGTAGCTGCGGCCGAACATGCCTGCCTGCTTCACATAGACACGCGCGTCCTTGACGATGACACGGATGTTGTCCTCTTCCTTGAAATCGAAATAGCGCTCGGCCACGTCGACCACCGCTTCGTCGATCTCGATGGCGTCGATCTTCGCGTCCGGGAACATGGCGTGGAAGGTTTCCGGCAAGGTGCCGCCACCCAGGCCAACGACCAGGATGCGCTCCGGATCGGGATTGATCAGCAGGCCGGCCAGCGACAGCTTGGTGTAATCGAACACCAGCTTGTCGCGGTCGTCCTTGTACTGGCAGGACTGCATCGAGGTGTAATAGCCGCGCGAGGCAAACATCATGCAGATCTTCTCGCCGTCATCGGTGACGGTGATGTTCCGGTACAGGGACTTCTTGTTGTAAAGCACCTTTTCCGCCGCAAGCGCATCAGCCGCAAAACCGGCGGCCAGGAAAATTGCCAAAAGGATTCCGGACAGTCGCAACATGCTCAGGCTCCCGCGTGCAGTTCTTCGGAGGTGGCCACCTTGAAGCGGCTGGCCGCCGCCAGGGCGATGATCCCGCAAGCGGCGAGTGCGCCGGAAAGCAGGAAGATGATGGTATCGAGCTCGAACCAGAGCACGAAGTAGAACGAGGTCATCAGCACGCCGCCAGCCGAGCCGGCGGTCGAGACGAAATACAGCTTGCCCGCCACCGAGCCGGAAGTGTGCGTGTTCTGGATCAGCAGGCGCACGGCGTAAGGCGAGATGATGCCCATCGCCACGGTCGGCAG
>JAWWBT010000210.1:0-2082 GCA_033720815.1 Gammaproteobacteria bacterium
AAGAGCACGGCGCGATGGATCACACCATCATCGTCGCGGCCTCCGCCTCCGAGTCCGCCGCGCTGCAGTTCATCGCACCGTACGCCGGTTGCTCGATGGGCGAATACTTCCGCGACATCGGTGAAGACGCGCTGATCATCTACGATGACCTGTCGAAGCAGGCTGTTGCGTACCGCCAGATCTCGCTGCTGCTGCGTCGTCCGCCGGGTCGTGAAGCCTACCCGGGTGACGTGTTCTACCTGCATTCGCGCCTGCTCGAGCGTGCCGCGCGTGTGAACGAGGAATACGTCGAGAAGATGACCAACGGCGAGGTGAAGGGCAAGACCGGTTCGCTGACGGCGCTGCCGATCATCGAAACCCAGGCCGGTGACGTGTCCGCCTTCGTGCCGACCAACGTCATCTCCATCACCGACGGCCAGATCTTCCTGGAATCCGACCTGTTCAACGCCGGCATCCGCCCGGCCATGAACGCCGGTATTTCGGTGTCGCGAGTCGGTGGTTCGGCCCAGACCAAGATCGTCAAGAAGCTCGGCGGCGGTATCCGCCTCGCGCTGGCGCAGTACCGCGAACTGGCTGCCTTCGCGCAGTTTGCTTCCGACCTCGACGCCGCTACCCGCAAGCAGCTGGATCACGGCAAGAAGGTCACCGAGCTGATGAAGCAGGGCCAGTACGCACCGTTCAGCGTTGCTGAAATGGGTGTGTCGCTGTACGCCGCGAACGAAGGCTTCCTGGAAGATGTCGCTGACGAGAAGATCAACGACTTCGAGAAGGCGCTGCACGATTACATGAATTCGCAGCACGCCGACCTGATGAAGGAAGTCAACGAGTCGGGCGACTGGAACAAGGACATCGAAGCCAAGTTCAAGGCCGCCCTGGAAGACTTCAAGGCGAACCACGCTTACTAAGCGGAGCTCCTGATGGCAAACGCAAAGGAAATCCGGACCCAGATCAAGAGTATCCAGAGTACTCAGAAGATCACCAAGGCCATGGAGATGGTCGCGGCGTCCAAGATGCGCAAGGCGCAGGACCGTATGGAGGCCTCGCGCCCGTACGCGGAAAAGATCCGTCGCGTCATCGGTCACCTGGCCCAGGCGAACCCGGATTACCGTCATCCGTTCCTGGTCGAACGCGAAGTGAAGCGCGTCGGCATGATCGTGATTTCCACGGACCGTGGTCTCTGCGGTGGCTTGAACATCAACCTGTTCAAGCAGGTGCTGCGCGAGCTGAACAGCTACAAGGAACAGGGCATCGAAGTCGACCTCGTGCTGATTGGCGCGAAGGCAATGGGCTTCTTCAAGCGCCTGGCCGAGCTGAACATCGTCGCGTCAACGTCGCATCTCGGCGATACGCCGCATGTGGAAGACCTGATCGGTACCGTGAAGACGATGCTCGACAAGTTCCACGACGGTGACATCGACAAGCTGGTGCTGGCGAACAACCAGTTCGTGAACACCATGACGCAGGAGCCGAGCGTCAACCAGCTGCTGCCGGTCGTGATGACAGACGAAGATGAGTTGCAGGATTACTGGGATTACATCTACGAGCCCAGCTCCGGCGACCTGCTCGACAGCTTCCTGATGCGTTACATCGAGTCGCAGGCCTACCAGGGCGTGGTTGAAAACGTCGCCTGTGAAATGGCCGCGCGAATGGTTGCGATGAAGGCCGCATCCGATAACGCGGGCGAGCTGATCGATTCGCTGCAGCTGCAGTACAACAAGGCTCGCCAGGCGGCGATCACGCAGGAGCTGGCGGAAATCGTCGGCGGCGCTGCGGCGGTCTCCTAAGGCGCACACAGAATTTTTTGTTTGAAGAAACGCGAAACTGATTGAGGACGTTTCCATGAGTAACGGCAAGATTGTTCAGGTCATCGGCGCGGTCGTCGACGTGGAATTTCCGCGCGAGTCCATCCCGAATGTGTATGACGCGCTGGTGCTGGAAGACGGCAGCCTGACGCTGGAAGTCCAGCAGCAGCTGGGTGACGGCGTGGTGCGTGCCATTGCGATGGGTGCCTCCGAGGGCCTCTCGCGCGGCATCGCCGTGCAGAACACCGGCAAGAAGATCTCCGTGCCGGTCGGTACGGGC
>JAWWBT010000211.1:0-2066 GCA_033720815.1 Gammaproteobacteria bacterium
GGCATGATCCTCGTGACCGGCCCGACCGGTTCCGGTAAGACGGTCTCGCTGTACACCGGTGTCAATATCCTGAACACGCCGGACCGCAACATCTCCACGGCGGAAGACCCGGCGGAAATCCAGTTGCCCGGCGTGAACCAGGTGAACGTCAACCCGAAGGTCGGCCTGACCTTCGCTTCGGCATTGAAGGCCTTCCTCCGCCAGGATCCGGACATCATCCTGGTGGGTGAGATTCGTGACCTCGAAACCGCCGAGATTGCCATCAAGGCCGCGCAGACCGGTCACATGGTGCTTTCGACGCTGCATACCAACGACGCGCCGAAGACACTGACCCGTATGGTCGACATGGGTGTCGCACCGTTCTCGATCGCCTCGGCAGTCAACCTGATCATTGCGCAGCGCCTGGCGCGACGCCTGTGCCCGCATTGCAAGGAAGAGCTCGATATCCCGAAGGAAGCACTACTGAAGGAAGGTTTCACGGAGGAAGAAATCGAGGAAGGCATCACGATTTACGGCCCCAAGGGTTGTGACCAGTGCACCGAGGGGTATAAAGGACGTACTGGTGTTTACCAGGTCATGCCGGTCAGCGAAGCGATGGGCCGCATCATCATGGAAGGCGGCAACTCGATGCAGATCGCAGACCAGGCGCGCAAGGAAGGTATTCCCGACCTGCGCATGTCCGGCATGAAGAAGGTCAAGGATGGACTGTTCGGCCTTGCCGAACTCAACCGCGTCACCACCGACTAAGCAGGGATCACCATGGCACAGGCAGCAGCGGCCAAGAAGAAAGAAGTCACCTACAGCTGGGAAGGCACCGACAAGAAGGGAAACCGCATTCGCGGCAAGACCCTCGCCCAGAACGAGCAGATGGTGAAGGCTGACCTGCGTCGCCAGGGCATCAGTCCGATCAAGATCAAGAAGCAGTCCGGCGGCGTTGCCAGCGGCAAGAAGATCACCATGAGCGACATCGCGGTGTTTTCTCGCCAGATGGCAACCATGATGTCTGCCGGTGTGCCACTCGTGCAGTCTTTCGAGATCATCGGCAAGGGCCATGAAAACCCGAAAATGCAGGACCTGATCATGACGATCAAGGCCGATGTCGAGGGCGGTGCAAACCTTGCCGACGCACTCGCGCGGCACCCACTATATTTCGATGACCTTTTCGTCAACCTCGTCGAGGCCGGCGAACAGGCCGGTGCGCTGGAAACCCTGCTGGACAAGATCGCCACCTACAAGGAAAAGACCGAGGCAATCAAGAAGAAGATCAAGAAGGCGCTCACCTACCCGATCGCGGTGCTGGTCGTCGCGTTCATCGTTACGGCGATCCTTCTCATCTTCGTTATCCCGCAGTTCGAGGAACTCTTTGTCGGCTTTGGCGCCGACCTGCCAGCCTTCACGCAGTTCGTAATCAATATTTCCGAATACGTTCGAGACAAGGGCTGGGTCATAGCCATCGGGATCGGCGGCGTGATCAGCGGTTTCATCGCCTTGAAGAAGCGCTCGCGAAAGTTCCGCGAGGGTATCGACAAGGTCGCGCTCAAGATCCCCGTGGTCGGCGACATCCTTACCAAGGCCGCAATCGCACGATTCCACCGCACGTTGTCGACAATGTTTTCGGCAGGTGTGCCACTGGTCGAGGCGCTCGATTCCGTCGCCGGCGCAACCGGCAACATCGTCTTCGAAAAGGGCGTGCTGCAGATGCGTGACCAGATCTCGACCGGCCAGCAGCTGAATATCGCGATGGAGCAGACGCAGCTGTTTCCCAACATGCCGATCCAGATGATCGCCATCGGTGAGGAATCCGGCTCGATCGACTCCATGGCGGCCAAGGTCGCAGACTTCTTCGAAGCCGAGGTCGACGATGCCGTGGATAACCTTTCCAGCCTGATGGAACCGATGATCATGGCCGTGCTCGGTGTGCTGGTCGGCGGTCTCGTCGTGGCGATGTACCTCCCCATCTTCAAGATGGGCTCCGTAGTGGGCTGACTCCCGGGGGCAATCCCGCCCCCGCTGAAGCGGACGCCTGCCCGAGCGTATGATGCAGGACGTGCTCGAGCTGCTCGCCA
>JAWWBT010000212.1:0-2053 GCA_033720815.1 Gammaproteobacteria bacterium
CATCGACCTGTGCCAGCATGTGCAGCAGGGTTTCGGTCAGTCCGTCGGAAAAGTATTCGTTCTCTTCCGAGGTGGACATGTTGACGAAGGGCAGCACGGCGATGCTCTCGCGGTCGTCAACGGCAGCGCTTTCGCTTGTCGCCGCGACCTGCTCGACCGGAGCTGCGGCTTCTTCCCCGCCAGGCGCGGCCAGCTCGAACCAGGCAATCGCGGCAATGGCCAGCACGGCGGTCACTGTCCACATGCGCTTCTCGCCCACCGTGACTTCCGCCCGCTTGATGCCTTCCGGCGTCAGTTCCAGCGCCCAGGCCATGATCAAGGCGACCGGGAAACCGAGCAGCAGGAAGAACATGAACACCCTGAGCACCCAGGCCGGCGCTTCGAAAGTCGGCAAGGCGATCGAAGCCACCTGCACCAGCAGCCAGGCCGTGACGATGTAGATCACCCCGACTTTGAAGACATTCCGCTCTTTCAGTTCCCTGAAGAAACTCATGGCACGCGCCTCAGCAGGTTGTGATCATGGATGCCATTCTCTGCTCGGAGTTCGCTGAGCAGTTTCAGGCTCGGCTCGCTCCACAACTGCTGCCAGCTCTCACTGTTCGGGCACTGCCCTGCACCCACAATGCTGTACGGCGAGCGGAGATTGACGCGGCTGGTGATGTCGTACTTCTGCATCACTTCCGACGCCTTGTCGCACTCGCCCAGCGCCAGGTAGACATCCACGATGACTGCGAAGGGATTCTCGATCTTGCCGAGGTCGGCTTCGAGGACCGGCACATGTTCGCGCAAGTCATCGAGCGTGCCCCACATCAGCGTTTTCTGCGCCTCGTAATCGCGCAGGTAGACAGCGGCATTCTCGCCGTACTGCCGGGCATTCCATTCGGCATTGAGACGTGCCCTGGCGAAATCCTTCCTGGTTAGATAAAGCAACACACCGGTGGTGCGTACATCCAGTGTCTCGTCCAGTTCCAGCCCGCGCTCGTACTCGGCGACTGCATCGTCCAGTCGGCCACCTATCAGCAGGGCGTCGGCATAATCGTGATGATTGACCGCGGACAAGGGATCGAGATCGACAGCGAGCCCTTCGTATTGGATTGCCTTTTCGACATTGCCCGTGATCCGGTAGTAGTCGCCGATGAAATTGGCCGTGTCCGGCAAGCGCGGGTTGATGGCATAGGCACGCACCAGGCTTTCGCGCATGCCGTTCCAGTCGCCGCCATAGAAAATCCGGTAAACGGCATCGGACAGCCAGGCCCGCGGGCTGTCCGGGTTGGCAGCCAGCGCCTGGTCGTTCAGCTCGCGGGCGCGCGCAAAGCGTGCATCGCGATCGATATCCGAGCCCCAGTACATGGAAATGCCATACGCGAAGGCGAGCGTTTCCTTCGCTTCGTTGAACTCCGGATCCAGCAGCAAGGCAGATTCCAGCAGGTGAATCGCGCTGGCGAGATTGGCCTTGCCGCGCGCCACGACGAGCGGCTTGGCCCGCAGGTAGAGGCTGTAGGCATCAAGATTGTCGGTGGGCGCGGCGCGCGAAGTCTTCGTGTCGCCACCGATGGTCGCTTCAAGCGCTTCGACAATCGATGCACTGATACGGTCCTGCACGTCGAAGATGTTGTCCAGCTCGGTGTCGTAGGTTTCCGACCAGAGATGGAAACCGGATTCGGTGTCGATCAGCTGCGCTGTGACGCGCACCTGCAGGCCGGCCTTGCGAACCGAGCCTTCCAGCACATGCGCCACGTTCAAGGCATCGCCGATGTTGCGCAGGTCTGTTTCCTCGCCGCGGAACTTGAATGACGAGGTACGCCCGGCAACGCGCAGCTCGGGATTCTTGGCCAGCAGGTTGAGAATTTCCTCGGCCATGCCGTCGCCGAAATAGACCTGGTCACCTTCGGCAGACAGGTCGGAGAACGGCAACACGGCAATCGACTTGTCATCGACATTCGCATGCACGCCGCTAGCCGAGGACGAAACGCTGCCCCACTCGAACCAGGCGATAGTCGCGATGGCCAGTGCGATTGAAATGGCCCACATGCGCTTTTCACCGGCCGATGAC
>JAWWBT010000213.1:0-2048 GCA_033720815.1 Gammaproteobacteria bacterium
CACTAAATTGCAGCCGCCACTTGTTCGACGGATGCGCGAGCGCGGTTGCACTCACGATCACAGCCAAAAGGACGAATAAGCTCTGAATTCGGGTGTTTATTCGAACCATAATTTGATCACCTGCCTGGAAAAACTATCCGTTTGATGTCACTAACCTTCATATTACGCCAGATTTTTCCAACAGTTGCGATGCGATGTGCAGCAGCCCCTTGGTCGGTTTCCAGGCGATCGTCTTAGATCGGCCAGAAAGAAGTTCGTAGGCCACCGCGTTGGGCCGCAGATTTCGAATGTCTGCTTTCGGCCGATTCTGTTGAAAAACTCCTGCTGATATTACATCGATGAGATAATTGCTGCGTGTTGATTGCCGGAGCGTTTCATCGATGATGGGCAGCAACGACAAACCGCAAGAAGAGCTGTTCTACGCGTTCAATCTCGACGAGATGGTTCCGCAAGGCCACCTTCTTCGCGATATTGACCGCGTTCTCGACCTTTCCAACCTGCGCGAGCACCTTGCACCGTTCTACAGCCACACCGGCCGACCTTCGATCGATCCCGAGCTGATGATCCGCATGCTGCTGATTGGCTATTGCTGCGGTATTCGCTCGGAACGGCAGCTGTGCTACGAGGTATCGATGAACCTGGCGTACCGCTGGTTCTGCAAGTTGAAGATCACGGACAAGGTGCCGGATCACTCGACGTTCTCGAAGAACCGGCACGGCCGATTCCGTGAGTCAGACGTGTTCCGTTTTGTGTTTGAACAAGTCCTGACGCGCTGTATGGAAGAAGGCCTGATCGGTGGTGAAGGCTTTGCGGTGGATGCTTCTGTGGTGAAGGCCGACGCCAGCAAGCAAAAGCATCATGAGGATGACGATGATGACTGGGGCGGCGGCAGCCGCGCCATCAACGAGTATCTGGATGCTATTGAGGCAGACGGGGCCCCGGTCTCACCAGCGAAAAAGGTCTCGCAGACCGACCCGATGGCGCGCTGGACTGCCGTGCTGGGTGGCCCGGCGTACTACGCCTACTCGACCAACTATCTGGTGGATACTGACAACGGCATCATCGTTGACGTTGAGGCGACGCCAGCGCTTCGCACTCCGGAAGTGTGGTCGACCAAGACCATGATCGAACGGGTGAAGGATCGCTTCGGTATCGAAGTGAAGAAGCTCATCGGCGACACGGCCTACGGCACGGCCGAGTTCCTTGGCTGGATGGTGGACGAGGCCGGCATCGAACCGCACGTACCGGTGTGGGACCGCGGCAACGAACAGGAGGGCCGCTTCGGTCGCTCCGACTTTACCTACGATGCGCAGACAGACAGCTACACCTGTCCTAACGGCAGGGAGCTAAGACGCTTCTGGCGTAACTTCAACAAGCCCCGTACGGGCGTGACCAGGGCCAACGAGATCAAGTACCGCTCAAGGAAACAGGACTGCGATGCCTGCCCGATGAAGGAACAGTGCTGTCCGAACACCGAGATCCGCAAGATCACGCGCAGCGTGTACGAGCCGGCACGCGATGTTGCTCGAGCGATCCGCAAGACGCCGGCCTATCGGCGCACACGCCGACAGCGAAAGCAGGTCGAGATGCTCTTTGCCCACATGAAGCGCATCCTGAAGGTGGACCGCTTGCGATTACGCGGCATGAGCGGTGCTCAGGACGAGTTCCTGCTCACCGCGACGGCGCAGAACTTGAGACGCATGGCAAAAATCCTGGGGACAGGTCCGCCTGGAAACCGGGAAATGGCCGTAGCTTGAGCGAAAACGAAGGAATGAACGCACTGAAACGCTGTTAGAAAATTAAAAATCCGGCAACGCCGGATCAGGAAGCTCGCGTCGACAAAATCGCGACAACAACGGCGACTTCAGCAACGAGTTTTTCAACAGAATCGGCCGAGTGCCGAAGGTCGGGTGGCCCCGTGGGATTGCTCCCCCGGGGCTCCCACAGATCCGGACGTGCAGATTTCCCGCATCCGGCTCCTCAGCGGATCGGATTCGCTGCGCGATAGACGCTGTGCACCACCCTTGGAGGGGGGAGCGGGTGCCGCC
>JAWWBT010000214.1:0-2045 GCA_033720815.1 Gammaproteobacteria bacterium
CCCGGGCCATCGATCACGCGCCGGCTACGGTAAAGCGACTCCGCCTTGCGTGCATCGAGTGCCTTCTGCAGGCTGGCATCGTCCAGTCGGCGACGCGGCATGACTCAGGCCGACGCCTGCTTTTCTGAATCCCGGAGCTCGCAGCGTTCTGCCGTCTCTTCGCGACGCTGCTCCACATCTTCCAGGCCCTCCGGCTGGATGCCGAGACGGCCGAACAGTTCCATGTCGTGGTTCGATTCCGGGTTCGCCGTGGTCAGCAGTTTCTCGCCATAGAAAATCGAGTTCGCGCCCGCGAGGAAACACAGCGCCTGCATTTCGTCGGTCATGTCGGTGCGACCGGCCGACAGGCGCACGTGCGATTCCGGCATGAGGATTCGCGCCACCGCGATGGTGCGCACGAACTCGATCGGGTCGAGGTCTTCTTCATCATCCAGCGGTGTGCCCGCCACCTTCACGAGCTGGTTGATCGGCACCGACTCGGGATGCTTGTTCATGTTCACCAGCACTTCCAGCATGCCGGCGCGGTCCATGATGCCTTCGCCCATGCCGATGATGCCGCCGCAGCAGACGTTCATGCCGGCGTTGCGCACGTTCTCCAGCGTGTTCAGGCGATCCTCGAAGGTGCGCGTGCTGATGATGTCCTTGTAGTAATCCGGCGAGGTGTCGATGTTGTGGTTGTAGTAATCGAGGCCGGCCTCCTTCAGCTTCAGCGCCTGCTCTTCGGTCAGCATCCCGAGCGTGCAGCAGGTTTCCATCCCCAGGTCCTTCACGCCCTTCACCATCTGGATGATGAAATCCAGCTGCTTGTCCTTCGGGCTGCGATACGCCGCGCCCATGCAGAAGCGGGTCGCGCCGTTGGCCTTGGCGTTCTTCGCCTGCTCGATGACCTTGTCAACTTCCATCAGCGCTTCACGTTCCAGGCCGGTGTCGTAGCGCACCGACTGCGGGCAGTAGGCGCAGTCTTCCGGGCAGGCGCCGGTCTTGATCGACAGCAACGTGGAAACCTGCACGGCATTCGGGTCGAAATGCTCGCGATGCACGCGCGCGGCCTCGAAGACGAGGTCGTTGAACGGCATCTCGAACAGCGCCACGATTTCCTCGCGGCTCCAGTCGGAACGAATGGTGCCCAGCGGCTGCTTGAAGCGGTTGGCGGTCTGCGAAGTGGTCGACATGGCGTGCCCCGGTTGATTCTTCTGACAAGGCGCGAATTCTAACGAAGCCCGTCGTCAACCGAAAGCATAAAGCCGGGTTTACATGTGGGTACATTTTGCCCATTCGCTCAAGAATCTCCCGATGCCGGCCAGGAGTCGACTCGCGCATGCTGGCGCCATGCTGCCGCGATATCTCAACGCCCGCTTCCCGGGAAGCTGCCACCTGTGCGCCATGCCCGTCAGTGGGCAACTCGATCTCTGTGCCGATTGCCGCGCGGAACTGCCCTGGCTGGTGGCAGCCTGCACGCACTGCGCCGCGCCATTGCTGCTCCCGCCGGGCACACGCGGCGCCTGCGGTCGCTGCCAGGTAAAACCACCGCCGATGACGTCCACCACGGCAGTTTTCCGCTATCGCTACCCGATGGACAGGCTGGTCCAGCGCTTCAAGTTCGAGCGCGGCATGGCCGAAGGCCGGCTGCTGGCGAGCCTGTTTGCAGAGACCATGGCCGCGCGGAGCATCGACCGGCCGGAGGCCCTGCTCCCGGTGCCGCTGCACCCGGCCCGAGAGCGTGAACGCGGCTTCAACCAGTCCGAATTCCTCGCCGGAGCGCTGTCGAAAGCACTGGAAATACCGATCGAGAACAAATCCCTACAGCGGGTGCGATACACCGATGTGCAGTCAGGGCTCGATCGCAAGGCGCGACGACGCAACCTGCGCAATGCCTTTGTGGCGAGGGGCGATTTCCCCGGCCATGTCGCGATAATCGATGACGTGACGACTACCGGGGCCACCCTCGAGGAAGTCGCGAGGGTGTTACTGAAGGCTGGCGCACAGCGTGTTGATGCCTGGGTGCTGGCTCGCACCCCAGGCCGGATTGACCAGCCCTGGGCAGG
>JAWWBT010000215.1:0-1975 GCA_033720815.1 Gammaproteobacteria bacterium
AAGTGACGCCCTATGAAGACAAGCTGACCGGCTTCGTGTTCAAGATCCAGGCCAACATGGATCCGCAGCACCGCGACCGCATTGCCTTCATGCGTATCTGCTCCGGCGAGTTCAACAAGGGGATGAAGCTGCGCAGTTCGCGCCTCGGCAAGGACCTGAAAATCGCCGATGCGCTGACCTTCATGGCTTCCGATCGCGAATCGGCCGAGACAGCCTACGCCGGCGACATCATCGGCCTGCACAACCACGGCACCATCAACATCGGCGATACCTTCACCCAGGGCGAAGACATGGTCTTCACCGGAATTCCGAGCTTCGCGCCGGAACTGTTCCGCCGCGCGGTGTTGAAGGACCCGCTGCGCATGAAGCAGTTGCAGAAGGGTTTGCAGCAGCTTTGTGAAGAGGGCGCGACCCAGTTGTTCAAGCCCATGCGCAACAACGAACTGATCCTGGGTGCCGTCGGTATCCTGCAGTTCGACGTGGTGGCGCATCGCCTGAAAGAAGAATACGGCGTCGAAGCGATCTTCGAGACCGTGCAGGTCAACACCGCGCGCTGGATCCATTGTGATGACGACAAGATGCTCGCCGAGTTCAAGCGCAAGGCCGAGGACAACCTGGCGCTGGATCATGGTGACCAGCTTGTCTATATCGCACCGACGCGCGTCAACCTGCAGCTCGCGCAGGAGAAGTGGCCGGACATCGAGTTCCGTGCCACCCGCGAACTGATTGCCGAGTAATAGGGACTGAGCAGGAAATCGCCGCTTGCGGCATTCACCCCTGGCTGAGGTAGACTCGCGAAAAGCGACACCACAGCTAAGGGGAAGTGCGATGTCTGTCAAAGGTGCCCTCAAGGGCCGATCCGTCTGGTCCTGGACCTTCTACGACTGGGCGAACTCCGCCTTCGCCACGACCGTCATGGCGGGCTTCTTCCCGATCTTCCTCAAGCAGTACTGGTCGGGTGATGCCGATCCTTCCACCAGCACGTTCTACCTTGGTGTCGGCAATGCCATCGCCGGCATCATCGTCGCCGCCATTGCGCCGATTCTCGGCGCCATCGCCGACCGTGGCGGGGCGCGTAAGAAATTCCTGATGTTCTTTACCGTGCTGGGCGTGTTGATGACCGCTGGCCTGTATTTCGTTGCGCAGGGTGACTGGCCGATGGCGGTGGCGCTGTACGTGCTCGGCACGGTCGGCTTCACGGCGGGTGTCGTGTTCTACGACGCACTCATCGTTGACGTTGCGAAACCCGAGCATTCCGATTTCATTTCCGGCGACGGTTACGCCGCGGGGTACCTGGGTGGCGGCTTGCTGTTCGCGATCAATGTCTGGATGACCTTGGAGCCCGCAACCTTCGGCCTGGCTGATGCTGCGGAAGCCGTGCGCATTTCTTTCCTGATGGTCGCCGCCTGGTGGGCGATCTTTTCGATTCCCGTGTTCCTGTTCGTCAAGGAACGCGAGCCCGAATTGCAGGTCGGGTTCGGACAGGCGATACGAACCGGCTGGAAGCAGTTCATAGGTACCTTTCACGAGATTCGTGCGCTGAAGCCGATCTTCCTGTTCCTGATCGCGTACTGGTTCTACATCGACGGCGTGAACACCGTGATCAAGATGGCGGTTGATTACGGTCTGTCGCTCGGCTTCGAGTCTTCCGATCTGATCGTTGCCTTGCTGCTGACGCAGTTCGTCGGGTTCCCGGCGGCTGTGGCCTTCGGCTGGCTGGGTACGAAGATCGGTACCAAGCGCGGCATTTATCTTGCGATTGCTGTCTACGTTTTCGTGACGTTCTGGGCGTATTTCCTCGATACCGTGATCGAATTCTTCGCCATGGCCGTGTTGATCGGCCTGGTGCAGGGTGGCATCCAGTCGCTGAGTCGTTCCTATTACTCGCGCCTGATTCCGCCGGACAAGTCCGGCGAGTTCTTCGGGTTCTACGGCATGCACGGCAAGTTCGCCACGATCATCGGACCCTTGCTGA
>JAWWBT010000216.1:0-1952 GCA_033720815.1 Gammaproteobacteria bacterium
CCCAGGTCCAGCTCCTGCACCAGTTCGTCGACACGGCGTTCCAGCGTTTCACCTTCCATGCCATGCAGCCGACCGAAGTACGCAATGTTCTCGCGGCCAGTCAGGCGCGGATAAAGGCCACTGCCGAACGGCAGGTTGCCCAGCGAACGAACGGCATTAACCGGGTCGTCCTGCACGTTGATGCCGTCGATCTCGACATGGCCGTGGTCCGGCGTGATCACGCCGGCCACCATGCGCAGCGTTGTCGACTTGCCCGCGCCATTCGGCCCGAGCAGGCCCGTGATCCTGCCATCTTCGGCGACCAGGCTGACGTCCTTCACCGCCTCGACCTTGCCGAAGGATTTTCTCACTTCGTGAATCTTCAACATGTGATGTCTCCGGTTATGGGGTCGGGCCATTGAGGTCGATGAAGAAGGGCTCGGTTTCCAGTCGCTCGACGCATTCCGCCTCGAGCTCGGCGGGCGCCGTGCCCGCATAGAAATCGGTAAGCACCTCCGGCATGCAACCGGCCCACGCAACGCCATGCCCCTGGCCGGGGGCCACGATATGCCGTGCATTATCCAGGCCCTTCAGGACCTTCTCCGCATTCGATGGCGGCGTGACCGGGTCGAATTCACCGGAAAGCAGCAACACCGGAACGTCGCTTTCAACCGGCTGCTTGATATCCGTACCGATATCGCGTGTCGGCCACTCGCTGCACACCACCGACATCATTTCGACCGACATCGCTCCAAGGTAGGTGTTTTCGGAAGCCTCGGTCGCGTTGTCCGGGTAGAACGGCACGTCCTCGTGGCAGACCACCGCCATGTGCATGCCCATTGCCATCATTTCCGGCATGCCTTCCGCCATCATCTGCAATGTGCCGCCAATCGCGTGGAAATCGCCGTTCGCAGCCTTGCTCAACTGCAGTGGAAGGATCGCCAGCGATTCGCGACGGTAGGTCGACATGCGCACCACCATCGCAATGCTTGCCGCACCGATTTCCACGTCATTGAATTCACCGGTGCGAGGATCGCGCAGTGCCACCGTGACCGGTTCGTCCTCCAGCCTTGCCTGCATTGCGTCAAAGCGACTGCGCAGTTCCGGGAAAGCCTCGTTGCAGGACTCGCTGGTTTCGCAGCGGGCCAGCATGGAATCGAATGCCACCTGCGCATCGCTGGCGATCTCGAGGCCAAGTGGCTCGCTCGGCGCCGCGACACCATCCACGACAACGGCCTTCAGCGCTTCCGGGTGTTCACGCAGGTATTCCAGTGCGACACGGCTGCCGTAGGAGATGCCATACAACATGTATTGCGGCACACCGAGTGCCTCGCGAACCGCTTCCAGGTCACGCACGGCATCGACGGTGGTATAGAAGCGTGGGTCCGCCTCCATTTCCTCGACGCACTTGCGGCCCCAGGCCAGCATTTCCTCGTGGCTCGGTTCTTCCAGGCCGGCAAATTCATCCATCGGGCAGTCCAGCCGATTGGATTCACCGGTACCGCGCTGGTCGACGAGCAGAATCGGCCGTTGCTGGCGAATCTTCCCGAACGCCGCGGCGACGCCAGGGAAGCTTTCCAGCGCCGACTGGCCCGGCCCGCCGGCGATGAATACCAGCGGCTCCGCCGCGGGTTCATTGGTCTTCGCCTTCAACCACGCGAGTTTCAGGTCGATCTGTCGGCCTTCCGGCTCGTCGGGATTCTCGGCGACCGTGAAAGTGGCGCATTCCGCGGCCAGGCGATTACCGCCGTCCGCGCCAAGGCGGCAAGGCTCGAAATCCAGCGATCCACCGGGCACCGCAGATACGAGCATCGCCGCCAGCAGGCTGGAGCTGAGCATGTCTGATTTCCTTCGATGTACTGGTTCGCGGCAGGACGCCGCAGAACTCCCCCGACCCGCAGTGTTTCGGGCTACCGCCGCTGCGTCAAACCGCCACGGCGAGTGTGGCGCAAAATTGCCCAGTTGCCGGGCAA
>JAWWBT010000217.1:0-1910 GCA_033720815.1 Gammaproteobacteria bacterium
CACGCCGGTGACCTCGAAGGGAGGGTCATCACCTCTGGCGGCCAGCCGGTCAGCAATGCCCGCGTGATACTGGAAGGACTCGAACAAGACACGCGGACCGACAACCGTGGCCATTTTCATCTCGAAGACATCCCCGCAGGGAACTACCTGGTGCGCATTCGCAGTGCAAACAGCGAAACAGCGGAATATGTCGTGATCAACGACACCGGCGTCACCGACATCGACATCCTTTTCGATGCCGTGCTCGATGACATCGTCGTTCGCTCTTCGCCATTTGCAGGCGTCGGCCGTCTCGACCTGGCGCAGCCTGTCGAGCTGATCTCCGGTGATGACCTCAACGCGCTGAAGGAGGCCAGCATCGGTGAAACGCTTTCCAACCAGTTGGGCGTCAGCTCCACCTATGGCGGACCGGCCGCTGGCA
Organism: Gammaproteobacteria bacterium; assembly: GCA_033720815.1. Taxonomy (GTDB): domain Bacteria; phylum Pseudomonadota; class Gammaproteobacteria; order Natronospirales; family JAJUFS01; genus JAWWBS01. The sequence continues at coordinate 422 of JAWWBT010000217.1, forward strand.
GGCCGGTGATCCGGGGTCTGTCCGGCAATCGCGTCAGGGTGCAGCAGGATGGCATCGGCTCCATGGACGTGTCGGCGCTTTCGCCGGACCATGCCGTGTCCATCGAACCGCTGTTGATCGACGCTGTGGAAATCGTCAAGGGCCCGGCCACCCTGCTTTACGGCAATGGCGCATTCGGTGGCGTGGTCAACCTGGAGGACAGCCGGATTCCCGACCAGCAGGCACTGAGTCCTTACGAGGGCAGCTTCGAACTGCGCGCCGACACGGCCGCCAGCGAACAGACGGCCGTTGTCCGGGTTGATGGCGGCGAGGACAACTTTGCCTGGCATGCCGATGCGTTTACCCGGTCAACCGACAATGTCGAGATTCCCGGCGCTTCGGAGAGCTTCGTGCTGCGCCAGCAGGAAGCGCTCGAAGCCGGCACGGCTATCGAAGAAGGTGAAGCCGGCCATCTCGACAACAGCGATATCGATGCCGAAGGCGGCGCCTTCGGCCTGTCCTGGGTGAACGGCGACGATCACTTCGGCGCTGCGATCAGCACCTATCGCAGCAATTATGGCGTCCCCGGACACGCTCACGAGAGCGACCCGCTGGCCGCCCCTGCGGAGGAAGAAGGCGTCCGCATCGATCTCGAGCAGACACGCCTGGACCTGAAGGGCCGCTTTATCGAACCGTGGCGCGGCCTTGAGAGCATCAAACTGCGCGCCGGTCGCAATGACTACATCCATCGGGAGATCGAGGACGGAGCCGTCGGCACCGTGTTCGAGAACGATGCCGTCGATGCCCGCGTGGAAATGGTGCACCTGCCGATCATGGCCTGGCGCGGCGCTTTCGGCTTGCAGTACTCGCAACGTGACTTTGCTGCCATCGGTGCCGAGGCCTATGTCCCGCCAACCCGGGCAGACACGCTTGGCGTCTTCCTGGTGGAAGAACGCGAAGTCGGTCCCGGACGCTTCGAAATCGGTGGCCGTCTCGAAACCCAGGACCAGCAGCCGCAGGCTGCCGCCAAGCAGTCTGATACGGCGACGAGCCTGTCAGCCGGTTACGTCTGGCGTGCCGCCGAACAGTGGAACCTTGGCCTGAACCTGACGCAGGCCGAGCGCATCCCCGACATCGAGGAGCGCTACTCCAACGGCCCTCACCTTGCGACCCTGCAGTATGAAATCGGCAATCCCGATCTCGGCAAGGAGACCGCAAACAATGTCGACCTGACCTTGCGCAAGCACCAGGGACGCCTGACGTTCACCCTCAACCTGTTTCGCAACGCTGTCGACGATTTCATCTACCTGGCCCGTACCGGAAGCGAACTGGACGAGTTGCCGGTTGCCGTCTACACCCAGGCCGATGCGACACTCGAAGGTTTCGAAACCGAGCTGGAAACCCGCCTCTGGGAAAGATCAGGCAGCGAACTGTCACTGCGGATATTCGCCGACGAAACCCGTGGCACGCTGGATGCAGGCGGCAACCTGCCCCGCATCCCGCCACGCCG
>JAWWBT010000218.1:0-1901 GCA_033720815.1 Gammaproteobacteria bacterium
ACCATCGAGCAGGCGGGCTTCCATCAGGGCGGTGACGACAGTGATGTCCGCGGCCGCTTCACGGCACTGGTCAACGGTGCGCACGCTGTGGCCGATTTCCAGCCCGACGTCCCACAGGAAAGTCAGCAGCTTTTCGATCTCGCTGATCAGCGTGTCGTCGGGTTCCTCGGCACAGAGGATGAGGATATCGATGTCGGAGGCCGGGTGCAGTTCGCCGCGCCCGTAGCCGCCGACCGCAACAAAGGCGAGGTCGCGCGTTCGCGGTTCGTCCAGCAGGCGCCGCCATGCGGCAACAAGGACGGTATCGATGGCGGCCGCACGGCCGCGCACCAGTTCGCGGATGTCGGCGGATGCACTGAAGGATTCGCACAAGGCCTTCTGGCCACTGCGCATCTGGTCGCGAATCGCGGCAATATCAATGCGCTCGCTGCCGATGGCGTCGAGCAGCCGGGCTTCGTCGATAAGCGGTGGGAGCTCGGATGATGGAGTTGAGTCGCTCACGGCCGGATCAGATGTCCGTCTCTTCCTCGCGGCGGGTCAGCACCTCGAAGCCGTCCGCGGTGACAAGAATCGTGTGCTCCCACTGTGCCGACAGCTTGTGATCCTTGGTTACGACCGTCCAGCCGTCCGGCAGCAGCTTCACGTGGCGCTTGCCGGCGTTGATCATCGGCTCGATGGTGAAACACATGCCTTCCTTGAGCTCGAGGCCGGTGCCCGGCTTGCCGTAGTGCAATACCTGCGGGTCTTCATGGAACTGCGCACCGATGCCATGGCCGCAGTATTCGCGCACCACGGAATAGTGGCTGGATTCCGCGAACTTCTGGATTTCATGGCCGATATCGCCGAGCCGTACGCCCGGCTTCACCATGCGGATGCCCGTTAGCATCGCCTCGCGGGTTACCTCGACCAGGCGCTTCGCCTGCACGTTGGGCTCGCCAACGAAGAACATCTTCGAGGTATCGCCGTGGTAGCCGTCATGGATCAGGGTGACGTCGATATTGACGACATCGCCTTTCTTCAGCTTCTTCTCGCCCGGGATGCCATGGCAGACCACATGGTTGACCGAGGTGCAGATCGACTTCGGGAAACCGCGGTAATTCAGCGGGGCAGGGACGGATTCCTGCTCGCGCGTGATGAATTCGTGGCAGATCTGGTCCAGTTCCTCGGTGGTAACGCCCGGCTTCACATATTCCCCAATCATTTCAAGGGTTTGCGCGGCCAACTTGCCGACCTTTCGCATTTTTTCCTGTTCTTCGGGGGTCTTGATGGTGACGGACATCGCGGCTCCAGCGGGAAAAACTCCTTCCTGCACAGGGATTTGGGCGAGGAAAGGGTTTGTGGACAAAGGCCGCTTACTCTATAATGCGCGCCGCCTTTAGGCAAATCAGGTGACCGTTTCGGCGGCACCGTAAATACACACGCATGCCGGCACATGAGCCGGGGTGCCCCGGGCTTCGCCGCAACCCAATCCAAGGCGGTCCCGGGGTCGGTCCATGAAGGGCATGCGGAGGCTCAACCCCAGGAGAAAATCATGTCGAATGTAAGCATGCGCCAGATGCTTGAGGCTGGCGTGCACTTTGGTCACCAGACCCGTTACTGGAACCCCAAGATGGCACCGTACATCTTCGGTGAGCGTTCCAAGATCCATATCATCAACCTCGAAAAGACCCTGCCGCTGTACGAAGACGCAATGAACTTCGTCGGTCGCATGGCTCAGAACCGCGGCAAGATCATGTTCGTCGGCACCAAGCGCGCTGCGCGCAACGTGATCCGCGAGGAAGCCGAGCGCGCAGGCATGCCGTATGTCTCGCACCGCTGGCTCGGCGGCATGCTGACCAACTTCAAGACCGTGCGTGGCTCCATCCGTCGCCTGAAGGACCTGGAAGCCCAGGCTGCCGACG
>JAWWBT010000219.1:0-1852 GCA_033720815.1 Gammaproteobacteria bacterium
ACTGGGTGCTGATGTACGGCAAGCTCGGCTTCCCGCAACTCGGTGCCATCGGTACCGGCTACGCTTCGGCCATCACGCAGTGGGTGATGCTGCTGGTACTGGTTGTCAGCATGCGGCGCGCACCGATATTCCGCCGCTACGGAATCTTCCGGCATTTTGAATGGCCCGAGCGCCGCACGATCCTCACGCTGGTAGCCCTTGGCGCGCCGATTGCCGTCAGCATCTTCATGGAAGGCAGCCTGTTTTCCGCGGTCGGCCTGCTGATGGCGACGCTGGGAAAGCTCACGGTCGCCGCGCACCAGATCGCAATCAACTGGTCCGCGATGATGTTCATGGTGCCGCTCGGACTGGCCGGTGGCATCACGGTGCGCGTGGGGCAGGCACAGGGTGCGGGGCAGCCCGAGCAGGCGCGGTTTCGCGGCTGGGTCGGCATGGTGGCAGCGGTCGGCTTCATGCTGTTCTCGTCCCTGCTGATCGTGTTCTTCCACGACTGGATCGTGGCGCTGTACACCGAAGAATCCGCCGTCGCGACGCTGGCGGTAAGCCTGCTGTTTGTCGCCGTGGCCTTCCAGATCTTCGATGGCCAGCAGGTCGCGGCAGCCGGTGTGCTGCGTGGCTACAAGGACACGCGCATCCCGATGTACATCACCGTGCTCGCGTACTGGGGGCTGGGTTTCCCGACCGCCTGGGGCGTGGGCATCCTGCTCGATGGCGGGCCGCTGTGGGTGTGGGTCGGGCTGATCTCCGGCCTGTTTACCGCCGGCATGCTGCTGACCTGGCGTTTCGTATTGATTGGCCGCCGGGGAACCGTTGTCGAGAACGAAGGTCCCAATTCATTCGAAAATGGCTAAAGTGGCCAGACTCCGAACTCCAACCGAGACTTCCAAAGGGGGAAGCCCGATGAAGAAATTACTCTTTTTCCTGCTGGCGCCATTTGCGCTGGCAGCCTGTGGCGACTCTGCCGAACAGGCAAGTACCGCATCCGCACCGACCGAGCAGCAGGCGCCGAAGCCGGAAGCCGAGCGCCAGGTAGAAGCGGTGAAGCAGCTCAATGCGATCTTCGATGAGTATTTCGAAATCCAGCTCGAGCGCAGCCCGATCTTTGCCTCCTCCATCGGTGACGATCGCTACAACGACAGGTTCACCGTGAGCATTGCGCCGGAATTCCAGGCCGAGGGCCTGGAGATCGACAAGCGCTTCCTGGCCCGCGTGCAGAAGATCGACGAGAACCTCCTGGAAGGCCAGGACCTGCTCAGCTACCAGATCTTCATCCGCGACCTCGAGCGTTCCATCGAGGGGGCGCAGTTCCCGGGTCACCTGATCCCGCTGAACCAGTTCTATTCCACGCCGAATTTCTTCGCGCAGCTTGGCTCCGGCGGTAGCGTGCATCCGTTCAACTCCACGAAGGATTACCGTGACTTCCTCAGCCGTAGCGAGGGCTTCGTGAAGTGGGTGGACCAGGCCATCGTCAACATGAACGAAGGCATCGAGAAGGGTGTGGTGCAGCCGAAGATCCTGATGGAACGCGTCGTGCCACAGCTTGATGCGCAGATCGTCGAAGCTGTCGAGGAATCGCTGTTCTGGAAGCCGGTGGCCAACATGCCGGAAGACATCAGCGAAGAGGATGCTGCGACCATTCGCAATGAATACCGCGAAGCGATCATGGACCGCATCATCCCGGCCTACGTGAAGCTGCGCGATTACCTGGTTGAAACCTACATCCCGAATGCGCGGGAGACGCATGGCATGTGGGACCTGCCGCAGGGCGAGGCCTGGTATGCCTTCATGGTTGAAGGCACGACGACCACCGACCTGACGCCGGAAGAAATCCACCAGATCGGCCTGAACGAAG
>JAWWBT010000220.1:0-1846 GCA_033720815.1 Gammaproteobacteria bacterium
GGCTATGCCGCAGGTCCGGCTGACATCATCAAGTCGATGAAGAAGATCCAGTCGCAAAGCACGTCGAACCCGGCGTCGATTTCGCAGGCGGCAGCAGCCGCCGCACTGGAAGGCGACCAGGCCTGCGTGCTGAAGATGCGCGACGCCTTCAAGGAACGCCATGCCTTCGTCGTGGAAGAACTGGCGAAGATCAAGGGCCTGCGCGTGATCCCTTCCGATGGCACGTTCTACAGCTTCCCGAACTGCGAGGATGCCATCCGTGAACTGGGCATGAAGGATGACCTGGAACTCGCCGACTACCTGCTGGACAAGGCGGGCGTGGCCATTGTGCCGGGTACGGCCTTCGGTGCACCGGGACATTTCCGTCTCAGTTTCGCGACGAGCATGGAGAACCTGGAGAAGGCCATCCAGCGCTTCGGCGACGCACTGGGCAAGGTGTAGCCAGACGGACGGCGGGTAGTTGACCGATCCGGAGGGGTCCTTTAGACTACGCGCCTTCCTTAGGGAGCCAATCCCCGGTAGCTCAGTTGGTAGAGCAGATGACTGTTAATCATCGGGTCGCTGGTTCGAGTCCGGCCCGGGGAGCCAGATAGAAAAAAGCCGCCTCATCGAGGCGGCTTTTTTATTGCCTGCAACAGGATTCCGCCCTTACAGCTTGCCGACGTAATCCTTGAGGTATTCGCGGAATTCATCCTTCAGGCCGTCATGCTGCAACGCGAGCTCGACGGTCGCCTCCAGGAACCCCAGCTTGCTGCCGCAATCGTAGCGCTTGCCCGAGAATGGCAGTGCGCGCACGGCCTCGTGGTCCAGCAGGCTGGCGATGGCATCAGTCAGCTGGATTTCGTTACCCGCTCCACGCGGCGTATTTTCCAGCAGCTCGAAAATTTTCGGGGTAAGGATATAGCGGCCCACAACACCCAGGTTCGACGGCGCGTCCTGTGGCTCCGGCTTCTCGACGATACCGCTGATGTCCACCGCGCCCTCACCGTCCGGCTTGCTGGCCGGAGAGACGACACCATACTTCCGTGAATCCTCGGCGGCGATTTCCTGGACGCCGATGACCGAGTGGCCATTGGCCTCGTAATCGGCCCGCATCTGTTGAAGGACATTGTCGCCATTCGACGTAATGAGGTCGTCGGCCAGGATCACGAAGAACGGTTCATCGCCGATCACATCCTTCGCACACAGCACGGCGTGACCGAGACCAAGCGCTTCCTGCTGGCGAACGTGCACGCAGGTCACTCCCTTGGGGACAATGTTGCGCACCATCTCCAGCTGCTCGTCCTTACCGCGCTGGGCCAGTTCGGTTTCCAGCTCATAGGCGGTGTCGAAATGATCTTCAATTGCGCGCTTGTTTCGGCCAGTGATGAAAACGAGGATTTCTGCACCAGCCTTCACTGCTTCTTCCGCCGCGTACTGGATCAACGGCTTGTCCACCACCGGAAGCATTTCCTTCGGGCTGGCCTTGGTCGCGGGAAGGAATCGGGTTCCCATCCCCGCGACTGGAAAGACAGCGATTCGCACAGGTTTATGCATCACAGCAACTCCATGAATGTCCTTTTTTCAAGGTTGCGGAGTCTAAAGCAGTCTTCTGTGAAAAAGAAGACGCGGCCCATGGCCGCGTCGCAATCACTGGAAACGAACTTGCCGGGCTTATTCGCCTTCCGCGCCCTCATCACTGAAGCGGATATTCTCCGCGTTCTTCTCGATGATTGCCTTGCCGATCCCCTTGACCTTGAGCAGGTCTTCCAGCGTTTCGAAATCACCGTGCCGCTCGCGGTACGCCACGATCGCCTCTGCCCGGGCCTGGCCAACGCCATCCAGCTCGGCGGCCAGCGTTGCCGCA
>JAWWBT010000221.1:0-1834 GCA_033720815.1 Gammaproteobacteria bacterium
CAGCTTGCGGTAGGCCTTCTTCACCTCGGCATCCGACGCATCGCTGGTGACACCCAGCACGGCATAGGCTTCGTTCAATGAGACACCACGGCTCGGCGCTTGCTGTCGCTGACCGCCACCGGTGTCACCACCCCAGCCGGCCCCACCCTGGGCGCGATATTGCGCGGCGCGGATCAAAGCTTCGAGCTGTGCAATTTCGTGTGGGCCGACATTCAGGTGCTCGCCGATGCGATTGAGAATTGCGCGTTCCGCACTGGAAATACCGCCATCGGCGAGCGCTGCCTGGATCTGGATTTCGAGGAACATGCGGAACAGGTCGCGACGCATGTGACAGGCGCGTCGGAATTCGCGCATGGTCTCGTCGAGCGGGAAGCTGGACTGCTTGCCCTCGCGGAACATGCGAATGGCTTCGTCCTGCTGGGATTGCGAGAGGTTCATGTGGCGCATCACTGCGCGCGCCATCTGGATCTCGCGTTCGGAGACGCGACCATCAGCCTTGGAGATATGCCCCATCACCGCGAAGGTGGTGTCGAAGAATGCCTTCTGCACCTGCCGCGGATCGCCGCCAAGGCCGGCCCAGTTCAGGCCGGCCCTGTCGTCGAACTGGTGACCGATGAACACGCCGAACAGCGCGCCAAACGGACCAGCGAGCATGCCACCGAGCACGCCGCCGATGATCTTTCCCCAGAGATTCATTGCACTCCCCAATCAGTGTGTCGCTGCGCCGCCCTCGAGGCGCATGGCCACCCGTTGCCAGAGATAGAAGCAGACCGGCAGCAGCACCAGTGTCAGCAGTGTTGCGGTGAGCATGCCGCCCACCATCGGTGCGGCGATGCGCCGCATGATCTCGCTACCGGTGCCGCTACCGAGCATGATCGGCAACAGGCCCGCAATGATAGCCGATACGGTCATCAGTTTGGGACGCAGGCGCTGCGCCGCTCCCGCCTCGATGGCGGCAAGCAGGCGTTCCCTGGTCAGCCCGCCGGGTTTCGCTTCTTCGTCTTCCAGCGCATGGCGCAGGTAGATCAGCATGATGACCGCGGTTTCCGCGGCGACACCCGCCAGCGCGATGAAGCCGACGCCGACGGCCACCGACATGTCGTAATCGAGTGCCCACAGCAGCCAGACGCCGCCAGTGATCGCAACCGGTAGCGTGAACACGATCAGCGCGACGTCGCGCAAATTGCGGAAGTTCAGGAACAGCAGCAGCACGATAACGGCCAGCGTGAACGGCACCACGACCGTCAGCCGCTCCTTCGCGCGTTCAAGGTATTCGTACTGGCCGGACCATGCCAGCGTATAGCCGGTCGGCAATACGACCTCTTCCGCAACACGTGTGCGGGCCGCCTCGACGTAGCTGCCAAGGTCACGGTCACGGATATCGACATAGATCCAGCCGGCAGGCCGGACATTCTCGCTCTTGATCATTGCCGGCCCGCTGTCGACCCGGACGCTCGCCACTTCACTCAACGGCACTTCCGCACCGGTCGGCGTCACCAGCGGCAGGTCGCGCAGGCGTGACAGTGAATCTCGCCAGGCACGCGGATAGCGCAGGTTGATCGGGTAGCGCTGCAGGCCCTCGACCGACTCGCTGATGTTCATGCCACCGACCGCGGTGGCAATCACTTCCTGCACGTCGGCGATATTGAGGCCGAGTCGCGCAGCCGCTTCGCGATCGATATCCACATTGATGTAGCGGCCACCGGCAACGCGTTCGGAATACACCGAGGCGGTGCCATCGAGGTCACGCAACGCGACCTCGATGTCCTTGCCGATATCCTGGATCACGCCGAGATCCGGCCCACTCACCTTGATGCCCAGCGGCGTCTTGATG
>JAWWBT010000222.1:0-1798 GCA_033720815.1 Gammaproteobacteria bacterium
CCCGCCGATGCAGGCAAGCTCTACAAGTGGGTCGACGAGAATGGCAAGGTGCATTACACCGACACGCCGCCGCCGGAATCTTCCAAGCAGGAACGCCAGGTACTCAACGATCAGGGATTGGTGACGGAGACCCTGGATCGCCAGAAGACGCCCGAGGAAATCGCTGCGGAAGAAGCTGCAGCGGAAGAAGCCCGCAAGCAGAAGGAACTGGAAGAGCAGCAGAAGGCTGAGGATCGCGCACTGCTGTCGACCTACACGAACGTGGAACAGATCGAGATGGCGCGCGACGGTCGCATAGCGGCGATCGACTCGCAGATCAACGTGGTCAGCCGCACCATCTCCACGCTGGAAGAACGCCTCGCCGGCTTCGAACGCCAGGCCGCAGCACTGGAAAGCAATGACAAACCCGTTCCGGAACGCCTGAAGCAACAGATCCAGGAAACCCGTGACGAACTGCTGAACAACCAGCGTTACCTGATGCGCAAGGAAGCAGAACAGCAGGCGACACGTGAAAAGTTCGACGAGGACATCCGGCGTTTCCGTGAACTCTCCGGTGGCGACGGCCTGCTCTGAGCACGGATTCCTGGCGTGAAAAAACCGGCCTGATGGCCGGTTTTTTTATTGCCCGGGAAAGCCGCGGGTTCAATGACGCCCGGAGCTGCCGAAGCCTCCCGCGCCACGCTCGGTGTGCTCGAATTCCTCGACCTGCTCGAAGGCGACCTGCACCACGGGCACGATGATCATCTGCGCGATGCGCTCACCCGGCTCCACGGTGAAACTCTCCTTGCCGCGATTCCACACCGACACGAAAAGCTGCCCCTGGTAGTCGGAATCGATCAGGCCGGTAAGGTTGCCCAGCACGATGCCGTGCTTGTGGCCGAGCCCTGAGCGCGGCAGCAGCATGGCCGCCAGGCCCGGATCCTCGATGTAGATCGCAATTCCCGTCGGGACCAGTTCGGTGTCGCCGGGCGCGAGTTCCAGCGGCGCATCAAGGCAGGCACGCAGGTCCATGCCGGCACTGCCATCGGTGGCATATTCCGGCAGCGGGATTTCCTTGCCGATCTTCGGGTCGAGAATCTTCATCTGCACGCTGTGCATCGTTAATCCCTTGTCAGTCTTGTTTGGGGGTCAGTCGTGTTTCTGGTGTGTGGCGTCCATGCGCGCCTCGATCAGGGCGACCAGGCTGCGCGCCACGGCATCTTTCGGTGCAGCCGGGATCTCGGTGCTGCCACCCTGCCAGAACACGCTGAGCGCGTTCTCATCGGCGTCAAAACCCTTGCCCTGGCCGACCCAGTTGCCGGCAACCATGTCGAGCTTCTTGTTCTTCAGTTTCAGGCGCGCGTGTTTTTCCAGGTCATTCGTTTCCGCCGCAAAACCCACGGTGAATACCTGCAGGCCGGAGGAAGCGACCGTCGCAAGAATATCGCGGGTCTTGCCCAGCGACAGTTCCATCGAACCCGATTCCTTCTTGATCTTGGTGACGGCGGGGCTCGCCGGCGAATAATCGGCAACCGCTGCTGTACCGACGAACAGCTCCATGTGATCCAGGTGATGCATCACCGTCTCGAACATGTCGGAGGCGGTTTCGACATAGACCATCTTCACGCCGGGCGGCGGCGGCAAGGCCACCGGGCCAGTGACCAGCGTGACCTCGGCACCCGCTGCCGCGAGCGCGCGCGCGACGGCATAACCCATCTTTCCGGAGCTGCGGTTGGAAATGAACCGCACCGGGTCGATCGGCTCGCGTGTCGGGCCAGCGGTGACCACGGCACGCTTGCCGGCCAGTCCTTCCGCCGGC
>JAWWBT010000223.1:0-1784 GCA_033720815.1 Gammaproteobacteria bacterium
GGCCATTCTTCCTCGAGGGACAGGATCTCTTCGAGGAAGAGTTCAACATCGTTCACACCCGGAATATTGCAGATCCGGATTGGGGTGCGAAGCTTACCGGCAAGGAAGGCAACCATGGATTCGGTGCATTCCTCACTGATGACCAGTTGACCAACCTGATCTTCCCGGGAAGCCAGGGAAGCGACTACGAAACCTACGAATTCGAAAGCCGCAATGCTGCCGCACGTTATCGCTACGATATCGGCACTGACGCCCTTGTCGGTGGCATTGCCACCGAGCGCTCCGGTAATGGCTACCGCAACGAAGTGGTCGGTGTGGACGGGCAGTGGCGTTTCACGCCCAGCGATCGGTTGAAGGCGGAAGTCCTGCGCTCGACGACCGAGTACAACGACGAGATCCTGGCGGACTTCAGCCAGCCGGCAGGCAAGTTTTCGGATACGGCGGCACTGATCGATTACAACCACAACACCCGTGAGCGTTTCATCTACTCCAATTACCGCAGCATTGGCGAGGATTTCCGCGCCGACCTGGGCTTCCTGCCGCAGGTGGGCTACGAGAAGCTCGTGATTGGCGGCGGTGAGCGCTGGCTTGGCGTTGACCATGACTGGTATCGGCGCCTGGAACTCAAGGGTGACTTCGACGTTACTTACGAAGATGGAACAGGCCGCGAACTGGAGCGGGAATTCGAATTCGCCGCCAGCATGAATTCCGGCATGCAGTCCTACGCAGAGATTCGCAGCATCCTGCGCACGCGGTATTACGATGGTGTGGAGTTCGACCAGCAGATCCTGCAGAGCTATTCGGAAATCAAGCCGAACGCCACGGTGGCAATGGGATTGTTCGTGCGCGGTGGCGACGCCATCGACTTCGCGAACACGCGCGCTGGCCGGACCTTCCGGGCCGATCCCTGGTTCAACTTCCGCATCGGGCGCTCGTTGCGTATCGACCTTGACCCTACCTACGAGCGCCTGAATGTCGATGGTGGTCGTCTATTCACGGCACGACTGCATGAATTGCGGGCCACCTGGCAGTTCAACACGCGCATGTACGTGCGCGTGATCAGCCAGTATTCGAATGTATCCCGCGATCCGTCGCTGTACATTGATGCCGTGGAGACGAAGGAAGAGAACTGGGCGAACCAGCTGCTGTTTTCCTACAAGCTGAACCCCCGCAGTGTTTTCTTCGCCGGCTATTCGGATGGCCATATTGCGGAAAACGGCGCTGACCTGGCGCGGACTGATCGCACGCTGTTCATGAAATTCAGCTACGCCTGGCAGATCTGACACCAGCCAGCTGTTACACCAGCAAAAAAAGCCGGGCTTAGCCCGGCTTTTCCGTGCGCTCGAATTTCCTCGTTACTCGCTTTCCTGCCGGAATCCTTCCAGCCGCTTGTAGAGCCACAGGGAATAGAATGTCGGCACAAGTGCGGCGATGACGGCGCCGCTGATGATCACCACGTGTGATGCTCCGAACGGCGCGGCGCCAATGAACAGGATACCCACGGCAACGAACAGCCATCCGGCCAGGCGGTGCGTGCGAATCCAGACCTCGTCACTGGCCAGCGTCCAGGGGGTACGGATGCCGATGAAGAAGTTCTTGCGCGTCTTGCCCAGGAAATTGCCCAGCACGATGAACAGGCCTCCCATGCCGAGCAGTACCAGCATGGTCATGTCGACGTTTATTCCGCCGGCGTAGAGCAACTGTGCTGCCAACACCAGTGCCAGGAAAAACAGCGTGGCATTCTGGAAGATGCCCACCGTCCGCTGGAACGTTTCCAGTCGGAA
>JAWWBT010000224.1:0-1778 GCA_033720815.1 Gammaproteobacteria bacterium
CGGGGTCTGCTCGAGCGATTGTCAGGCCGCGAACTGAAACCGAAGGCCTGCATCATCGGCGAACCCACCATGATGAAAGTGGTGCGGGCGCACAAGGGCAAGCTCAGCTACCGCTGTGAAGTGAGCGGGCTGGAATCCCACTCCGGCTTGGCCCACCTGGGGGTCAACGCGATCGAAGCCGCGGCGGAAGTGGTGGCCTTTCTGAAGTCCATCGCGCGACGATTTCGCGACAGCGGCCCATACGACGAAGAACTCTCCCCGCCCTACACCACCGTCCATTGCGGAGTCATCCACGGCGGAACGCAACTGAACATCGTGCCGAAGGCGTGCCACTTCGAGTTCGAGTTCCGTCACCTTCCGGAAGACGATCCGGTGGCTTTGCTCAAGGAAGTACAGGACTATGCGGCCGGACTGTTGCCGGAGATGCACGCGGTATCCGCGAGAACGGGTTTTCACTGGGTGCGCCTGTCGCATATCCCTGGTCTGGACACCAGCGAAGATGCGGAAGTAGTCCAGCTGGCGAAATCTCTTACCGGCGCCAACACGACGGGGAAGGTGAGCTTTGGCACCGAGGCCGGGCTGTTCGAACAGGCCGGCATGCCGGCGGTCGTCTGCGGCCCGGGCAGCATCGAGCAGGCGCACAAGCCCGACGAATACATCGATCTGGATCAGGTGGCGCAGTGCGAAAAGTTCATCCTGCGCCTGTTCGGTCACTGCCGCGGGTAGCGGATTCCGGCATTCACCGCCGCGCCTTGATATGAGCCGACGACCAAGTCCTCCCCCTCTATGACTCCCCGAGAATTTCCGGGCCAAGATATATACCAATCGCCAAGTCAACGCATAGCGTGGCTGTTGCACCTGCTGAAGGCACGGTTTCGAAACAAGGAACGTGATCGTGTGGCATGGCTTGGACGTTTCATTCCCGCGAATGCAGTCATATTCGATATCGGCGCGCATTTTGGCTACTTCGCCAAGGAATTCGCACGCCTGCAGGGAGGAAGCTGTTTCATCCATGCTTTCGAACCGTTCTCCTACAACCACCAGATTCTATCCTCCGTGACCTCTCGTTTTCCCAATGTACGCAGGCATGATCTGGCCCTGTCCGATGCAGACGGTCATGCCGACCTCGCGGTGCCCGTCAAGGTCCAGGGAAAGATCGGACCGGGGCTGGCGCACTTGGGCGAAGAACGAAGCCGCGATTTCATACTCGAGCGGGTACGCACCTCGCGACTCGACACTGTCGTCACCGATCTCGGAATCGACCGGCTAGATTTCGTAAAGTGTGATGTCGAGGGCGCAGAAATGTTGGTATTTCGCGGCGCGGAGCAGGTCCTGCGCAGTTTTCATCCGGTCATCTACACGGAAATCAACGCGGACTATACGAAGCGATTGAACTACGAGCCCCACGAGCTGCTTTCGTACCTGGGCAGGATTGGATACGAGGCCCGGCATGTCGACCGGGACGCCGCAGGATTTACCTTGTCTCGGGAAAAAGGCTACACGGGACCTGGTGACTACCTGCTGAGAATCAACCCGCGGAGTGCCTCGACCAAACCTGCGGCCTGAGTGTGAAGAAAAAAGGGCCTTACGGCCCTTTCTTCAGATTTGGCGCGCCCGGCGCGATTCGAACGCGCGACCTTTGGCTTCGGAGGCCAACACTCTATCCAACTGAGCTACGGGCGCATGGCAATCGATGCCGTGCAATCTCGCATCCGTCCCTGGTGCGACGATCCAGCCTCGCCCTTCTTCGCTTCGCTTTCCTGCTTCGCTCGAAGGTC
>JAWWBT010000225.1:0-1670 GCA_033720815.1 Gammaproteobacteria bacterium
CCGGCCAGCAGCTCTTTCACGTAATCAATGAATTCCTGGCTGTTAGCCATGCAGTTTCCTCCGTGTGCAACTGGAGACCGGCTCCAGGCGCTTCGAATGGCCGGCGGTATCGCGGCTCTTGCAGCAGCATATCACCGCTGTTCCCGGTCACGACGCGCGTGGCTTATGTGAAAAATCCGCGGCTGGCATGGGCGGGTCTAAAGGAGGGGGAAAAAAGGGGCGGTACTCTTTCGGCAGGCAGGCAGTTACAGGTCAACACGAAAAAGGCCCGCGTGAGCGGGCCTCTTCGTTTCCAGGTCTGGAATCATTCATAGCGATTCAATGAACACGCGATATTCCTTGATCGCCTTGTCGCTCTTGATGCCATAAGCATGTTCCCGACCGGGAATGACCACCAGCTTCTTCTGTTCGCTCGCTGCGGTTTCCAGCAACGTCCGTGAAAAATCAACCGGTGTGATGTCGTCTTCATCACCCACGATCAGCATGAGCGGGCCGCGATAGTTCTCCAGCAGCTCCATGTTGTTGATCCTGGCCAGTTCGGGCTGGACGGTGGCAGAGGCAAAGAACGGCGTCATGTTTTCCACCAGTGCTGGCACGGTGGTAATCGCGCTGTCGAGCACCAGTCCGTCGATATCGCGCTGCGTGGCCACGTGGCTGGCCACCAGTGAACCCATCGACATGCCATGGATCACCAGCGGCAGTTCATCGCCGCTCGTCGCCCGGACGCTTTCAAGCACTACCACTGCGTCATTCTTCAATTGGTCGATCGCAAGCGCGCCATCCTTCTCGCTGGCACCCGAGCCGCGATAGTCGAACCACGTCACGTTGACGGGAATCTGCGCAAACCGCTTCAGGATGGTGTGCGACGAAGCAATCGTCATGCCGTTGCCACCGAAGAAGACCAGGTTCGCGATTGCGCCTTCCTGCATGAAGCGCACGCCCTCCAGGCGAACACCATCCGGCGTCGTGATGCTGGTGGTTTCGAGCGTGTAGGCGGTGAGTTCTTCGTTCAGTGCATCGCGCATTTCGCCAGGCTTCAATGCCTCGGCGGTATCCTGCTGGTGCAGGAAATTCTCGGTGGTGATGTTCACGGCACAGCCGGATGAGAGCAGAAGGGTGGCGAGTGCGACGATGGAAATAATGAAGCGGAGTGCCTGGGTCATCCCTGTCCTCTTTAACTGGTTCAAATGAAGCGCGCAGTGTAACGCAGCAGCGACGAAATTGCGGTCTCGCAGCGCTGGCGCCGCAGGTGCCTTGTACTATTCTGTAGGCACAATGAATTCTCTCCTCTCTGCATTGCTGAATCTCCTTGCCGTCGTCATCGGCGTGTACCTGCTGCTGTCGGTGTTTCTCTATTTTCGCCAGGGCTCGATGCTCTTCCTGCCGGAGATACCGAACCGCGAAATAGCGTAGACGCCTGCGGTGCTGGGCATGAATTTCGAATTACTGGAGCTGGAAACCGAAGACGGCGAAACGCTGCATGGCTGGTTCGTTCCCGCCGCGATGGATACCGAGCGCACGGTGCTGATCTTTCACGGTAACGCCGGGAACATCTCGCACCGGCTGGATACGCTGCAGGTATGGCATCGCCTGGGTTTCAACAGCCTGATCATTGATTACCGCGGTTACGGCAACAGCAGCGGCGAGCCGAGCGAAGAAGGGCTGTATAC
>JAWWBT010000226.1:0-1637 GCA_033720815.1 Gammaproteobacteria bacterium
CGCCGCCGTACGCTTGCCGAAACCGTTTTCGGTCGCGGTCAGGATGAAATATTCATCATCGACAATGATGAGGTCGGTCACGCGCTCGCCTGCGGCCAGCTTGATGCCGCGGACACCGGCTGCCGTACGACCCATCGCACGTACGTCGTTTTCGTTGAAGCGGATACCCTTGCCGTTCGATGCCTGCAGGAACACGTCCTGCTTGCCATCGGTGATGGCAACGCCCACCAGGCGGTCTTCATCGCGCAGGTCGACGGCGATGATGCCGTTCGAACGCGGGCGACTGAAGGCTTCCAGCGGCGTCTTCTTCACCGTGCCGCTTTCGGTGGCAAAGAACACGAACTTGTCAGCCTCGTATTCGCGCACCGGCAGCACGGCGTTGATGCGTTCTTCAGGCTCCAGCGGCAGCAGGTTCACCAGCGGCTTGCCACGGGCGCCGCGACCGGCCTGAGGCAACTGGTAGACCTTCAGCCAGTAACACTTGCCTCGGTTGGAGAAGCAGAGAACGGTGTCGTGCGAGTTCGCAATGAACAGCTTGTCGACGAAATCCTCGTCCTTCATCTGCGTCGCCGACTTGCCGCGGCCGCCACGCTTCTGCGCACGGTAGGAATCCAGCGGCTGCGACTTGGCGTAACCGTAGTGCGACAGCGTCACGACCACGTCTTCTTCCGGAATCAGGTCTTCCAGCGAGATATCGGCAGCCGATTCGTTGATTTCGGTGCGACGGTCGTCGCCGTACTGCGTGGAAATTTCCACCAGCTCGTCGCGAATGACCTGCATCAGGCGGCCATGGTCCGCGAGGATTTCGCGCAGGTCGGCAATCTTTTCCAGCAGTTCCTTGTATTCCTCGACGATCTTGTCCTGCTCGAGGCCGGTGAGGCGGTGCAGGCGCAGTTCGAGGATGGCCTGGGCCTGCGCTTCGGAAAGATGGTACTTGCCATCAACCAGGCCGAATTCCTTGCCTAGGCCGTCCGGACGCGAGGCTTCCGCGCCGGTGCGCGACAGCATGTCGCTGACGACAC
The DNA here is from genome assembly GCA_033720815.1 of Gammaproteobacteria bacterium. GTDB lineage: Bacteria > Pseudomonadota > Gammaproteobacteria > Natronospirales > JAJUFS01 > JAWWBS01. Next base: position 1,023 of record JAWWBT010000226.1, read on the forward strand.
CTGCCTCCCAGGCGGTGTTCACGAGTCCGACCTTGGCTTCGGCCGGGCTCGGCGATTTCTTGATCAGCTGGATGACCGGGTCGATGTTCGCCAGCGCCACTGCGAGGCCTTCCAAGACGTGTGCACGTTCGCGCGCCTTGCGCAGGTCGAAGACCGTGCGACGGGTCACCACTTCGCGGCGATGGCGGATAAAGGCTTCCAGCATCTGCTTGAGGTTCAGCAGCTTCGGCTGGCCATCGACCAGCGCGACCATGTTGATGCCGAACACGTTCTGCATCGCGGTCTGCTGGTAGAGGTTGTTCAGGATGACTTCCGCGTTCTCGCCCTTGCGCAGCTCGATCACCATGCGCAGGCCGTCCTTGTCGGACTCGTCACGCAGCTCGGTGATGCCTTCGAGCTTCTTGTCCTTCACGAGCTCGGCGATACGCTCCAGCAGGCGCGCCTTGTTCACCATGTACGGCAGTTCCGTCACGTTGATGCGCTGCTTGCCGGCCTTTTCCATGTCCTCGATTTCGGCACGGGCACGCATGTAGATGCGGCCACGACCGGTGGCATAGGCCTCCTGGATGCCGCGCACGCCATTGATGATGCCGGCAGTCGGCAGGTCCGGGCCCG
>JAWWBT010000227.1:0-1636 GCA_033720815.1 Gammaproteobacteria bacterium
AGGATCGTTACAGCTATTCCAAGCGTCGCCTCGAAAGCAGCATCTGCTCGCTGTTCGGTGGGCGCATTGCCGAGGAACTGATCTTCGGCAAGGACGCGGTGACTACCGGTGCCTCGAATGACATCGAGCGCGCCACGCAGATTGCCCGCAACATGGTGGTGAAGTGGGGCCTGTCGGAAAAGATGGGGCCGCTCTCCTACGAAGAAGATGAGGGAGAGGTATTCCTCGGTCATTCGATGGCGAGCAAGGGTTCCAGCGTGTCCGGTTTCACGCAGCGGGACATCGACGAGGAAATCCGCGCCATCATCGACAAGAATTACCAGCGTGCTGAACAGATCCTCAAGGAAAAGTCCGACAAGCTGAACCTGATGGCGGAAGCGCTGATGAAGTACGAAACCATCGATACTCACCAGATCCGCGACATCATGGATGGCAAGGAGCCGCGTCCGCCGGAAGGCTGGAGCGACTCCGGCCAGCCACCGTCAGGCGGCGCGTCGGCCGATTCCGGCGAACAGTCTGGCGACAAGGGCCGCGACGACTCCGTCGGCGACCCGGCCAGCCAGCACTGACCTGCAGAACGACTGAAAACGCCCGGGCCAAGCCCGGGCGTTTTTCTTTGTGTGGGGCTTTTCAGGCATAATACGCGGCCTTCAATCCTGAAAGCCGCGAGGTCGATGTGCTCGAATTCCGCCGCCAACCCGGAACACCGCCACTGGTGATGGGCGTGCTGAACATCACGCCGGACAGTTTTTCCGACGGTGGCAGGTTCCTCGAGAAGGATGCGGCAATTGCCCAGGCACGACGACTTGTCGCCGAAGGTGCCGACATCATCGATGTTGGCGGCGAGTCGACACGCCCCGGTGCGGAACCGGTCTCGGTTGATGACGAGCTGGCTCGTGTCATCCCGGTGATCGAAGCGCTGGCGCCGAATATCGATCGGCCGATTTCCATCGACACCTCCAAGCCGGAAGTCATGCGCGCGGCAGCTGCCGCTGGTGCGGCAATGCTGAATGACGTCAATGGCTTTCGTGCCGATGGCGCTGTCGAGGCAGCGGCCGAGCTGGGAATACCGGTCTGCGTGATGCACATGAAAGGCGAACCGCGCACCATGCAGTTGAACCCGGAATATGCCGATGTCACGCGTGAGGTTGGCGACTTCCTGGTCGAGCGCGCTGGGGCGTTGGAGGCAGCCGGGTTGCCGAGAGAAATGATCGTGATCGATCCGGGATTCGGGTTCGGCAAGACGCTCGCGCATAATCTCGAATTACTGAACCGCTTGCCGGAACTCGGCGAGCGCGGTTATCCGGTGCTGGTTGGCATGTCGCGCAAGTCGATGATCGGCGCGCTGCTGGATACGCCGGTCGATGACCGCCTGCATGGCAGTGTCGCACTTGCAACGGTTGCGGCGATGAAGGGCGCTGCCGTGATACGCGTGCACGATGTGAAACCGACGCGCGACGCGCTGCGCATTGCGAGCGCAGTACAGGCGGCATGAGCGAACAGTGGCAGTGACGCGGGGAAGCGTTGTTGCAGGAAAGGGATTTCTCCAGGGGGAGATATGAGCAGGAAATATTTCGGCACGGACGGTATTCGCGGACGCGTTGGCGCATCACCGATGACGCCGGATTTCGTCATG
>JAWWBT010000228.1:0-1616 GCA_033720815.1 Gammaproteobacteria bacterium
CGATCAGGTGTACGCGCGCGAGCACCGACTCCGAGATCTGAGCCGAAGAATCCACGTGATGGCCGTTCAACCGGTCCTTCAGCAGCAGCATGATCTTCTCGCGTACCTGCGTGTTGTAGCGATCGCGCGGCACGTAGATCAGGCAGGAAAAATAGCGTCCGAAGGAATCGCGGCGAATGAAGACCTTGACGCGCTGGCGTTCCTGCAGCTGCTGCACGCCGGTCGCGATGCGGAACAGCTCGTCGGTAGATGCCTGCAGCAGTTCGTCGCGCGGGAAGGTTTCCAGGATGTGCAGCAAGGCCTTGCCGGCGTGCGAGTTGAACGGCAGGCGCGAACGCAACATGACCTGTTCGACCTTCTGGCGCAGCAAGGGAATGTCGCGTGGCGAGCGCGAATACGCACTGGAAGTGAACAAACCGAGAAAGCGGCGTTCGCCGATGACATTGCCCTCGGCGTCGAAGCGCTTGATGCCGATGTAATCGAGGTAACTGGGCCGATGCACCGTGGCTACAGAATTGGCCTTGGTGATGATCAGCAGTTCGCGGGCCCGCGCCGTCTTGCGGATGTCTTCCGGCAGGACGATGTGGCTTTGTGATGCATCGCGGCGCTTGTCGCTGAGAATGCCGAGCCCCGAGCCGCGAACGGCCTTGAGGATGTCCTTGCCATCTTCTTCGACCAGGTCGTATTCACGGTAGCCGAGGAAGGTGAAGTGGTTGTTGACCAGCCAGTCCAGGAACTTGATGCCTTCACCGACTTCGGCGGGATCGAGCTTCGGCGGCGTCTTGGACAGCAGGTTGATGATTTCCGAGGCGCGTTCGCGCATTTCACTCCAGTCCTCGACGGACAGGCGGACGTCGTTCATCGCAGATGCGAGCGTGCCCTCCAGATCTTCGAGGGCCTGCTTGTCGGTGACCTTGTCGATCTCGAATCGAATGAAGGACTCCTGCACCGTACCGATCAGGTTGTCATGCGGCGCAACCACCTCCTCGATCTCGCCCTTGGCGTTGCGTTGCACCTTGAAAATCGGATGCACGGTCAGGTGAATGGAAAAACCTTCCTTGTTCAGGGCCATGCTGGCGGAGTCAACGAGGAAGGGCATGTCGTCGTTGACCATTTCGACAATGGTGTGGGTCGACGTGTAGCCATGTGTCTTGCGCGTCGGATTGTAGACGCGCACCGCGCATTCGCTGGCCTTGCGTTTCCATGCAAACGACAGGTGTGCCAGTGCAGCGGAGCAAAGCTCTGCAGGCTGCCGAGAACCGATATCTTCTACAGCGACTGCGCTGTAATAATGTTCCACGAAGTGTTCATGCAGTTCGCGCTGGCCTTCGCTGGCCTTCTTGCGAGCCTGCGCGATCAGTTTGTCGATCTTCTTGTGTTTCTGGTCCTGCGACTTCGCCGGCATGGTGCTTGCTTTCCCCGTGACTGAATTGGATGGACTGGACTCTAGGCGAGCAGAAAACGCGCTAATTGTAGGGCTTTTCAATCGCTTCTGCATGAAGAATCAAGCGTTTATCCGCACATCTTCAAACTCAAACGAGTGTTTCAATCGACCCGGTTGGCGGCCCGCCGGCGCTGGCCGGGGCTTCTTCGTGGGGCGAGCGAGCTGCTCAGTA
>JAWWBT010000229.1:0-1500 GCA_033720815.1 Gammaproteobacteria bacterium
CCTTGCCGGTGTCGCCGTGGATGCGGTCTTCGACTCCGTTTCGGTTGCAACGACGTTCAAGGACAAGCTCGCCGATGCCGGCGTGATCTTCTGCTCCTTCTCGGAAGCGGTGCAGGAACACCCGGAACTCGTCGAGAAATATCTCGGTACGGTCGTGCCCTACCGCGACAATTTCTTCGCGACGCTGAATTCGGCGGTCTTCACCGATGGTTCCTTCGTATACATCCCGCCGGGTGTGAAGTGCCCGATGGAACTGTCGACCTATTTCCGTATCAACGCCGCGAACACGGGCCAGTTCGAACGGACGCTGATCATTGCCGATGAAGGCGCACAGGTGTCCTACCTCGAAGGTTGCACAGCGCCGATGCGTGATGAGAACCAGCTGCACGCGGCCGTGGTCGAGCTGGTCGCCGAGCGCGATTCGACGATCAAGTACTCGACGGTGCAGAACTGGTACCCGGGCGACGAGAACGGCAAGGGCGGCATCTACAACTTCGTCACGAAGCGTGGTGATTGCCGTGGCGACAACTCGAAGATCACCTGGACGCAGGTGGAAACCGGTTCGGCCATTACCTGGAAGTACCCGAGCTGCATCCTGCGCGGTGACAACTCCGTTGGCGAGTTCTACTCCGTTGCATTGACGAACAACATGCAGCAGGCCGATACCGGCACGAAGATGATCCACATCGGCAAGAACACGAAGTCGACCATCGTCTCCAAGGGTATCTCCGCTGGTCGCGGCAACCAGAGTTACCGCGGCCTGGTGCGCATCACGCCGAAGGCAGAAGGCGCACGGAACTTCACGCAGTGCGATTCGCTGCTGATCGGCGACCAGTGCGGTGCGCATACCTACCCGTATGTTGAAGCACGCAACCCGAGCGCGATTCTCGAACACGAGGCGACCACGTCGAAGATTTCCGACGAGCAGCTGTTCTATCTCATGCAGCGAGGTATCTCGGAAGAAGACGCGACGAACATGATCGTCAACGGCTTCTGCAAGGACGTGTTCCAGGAACTGCCGATGGAGTTTGCCGTCGAGGCCCAGGCGCTGATGGCAGTTTCCCTCGAAGGCGCCGTTGGCTGAATGGGCTGGATCTTTTTACCGAGAGCTGTGTTGCAGCGCTTTCTTCGGTGCTCATTGCACAACGCGGCAACTCCGCGCCTCAGAAAGCACTGCGCCTTGCTCTCGGCAAAAATCTCTCAGCCCTGAAGCGTGATGAAAGAATTCAAAATTGAAGGTTGAAACAATGTTGAACATCAAAGATCTCAAGGTAAACGTCGGCGACAAGGAAATCCTCAAGGGATTGAACCTTGAAGTGAAGCCGGGTGAAGTCCACGCCATCATGGGACCGAACGGTTCCGGCAAGAGCACGCTCTCACATGTGCTGGCCGGCCGTGATGGCTATACCGTCACTGGCGGTGAGGTCGAATACGAAGGTAAGCCGCTGCTGGAACTGGCTCCCGAAGAACGTGCCCGTGAAGGCGTGTTCCTCGCCTTCC